>NZ_JBFUGO010000011.1:0-181866 GCF_056402875.1 Devosia sp. P3_B2
AGCGGCTTGACCGGCGAACCGGTCCTTGCCGTGATGGTTTCCGCCTGAACTGCAGCGACCCGCAGCCCACCCGGTCTCCCCCGCACCAACCACTCGTCATGATCTCGCTTCGGTGCAGCGGATGGGGGGAGAATCGCATGGGTGGGGAGTGAGGGGGATAGAATCGTGCAAGATTCTCGCAACGCCTTGCCCGGCCTCACAATTGCGCCGCGGCATCGCGAGGCCGCCTGGGCGTGGTGACTCCGCTCACCTACTCTGCGGGTTGCCGCCAAGCCGCGGCCAGAAGAACCCGGTGCGCCGGCGATAGTCAGCATAGTCCGCCGCCATTTCGGTGCGTGAGAACTTCCGTTCCTCACCCAGGGCCGCGAGCACGTAGATCACCGTGATCACGACCAGCGGCACGACAGACCACGGCGACCAGGTCGCCACTGCCCAACCGATCCAGAAGATCAGATAGGACGTGTAGAACGGGTGCCGCAGGTAGCGGTAGGGGCCGCCGGTGACGAGGCCGTGCGGGTTCCGCACGTCAAAGGCCATCTTCAGCCGCGCCGCCCGCGAGGCCTTGATGGCGGACCAGAACATCCAGATGGCGAGGCCCTCGAGCATGAGGGCGACAAGGGTTGCCAGCAGCGGCTGGCTCTCGATCCACAGCAGGGCCACATAGATGGCAGCGGTGGCGAGCACCACCACCGAGATCACCACGGTGCCGGTGGGCATTTTGGGCGAGTTGAAATGCGCTTTCAGCGACCAGCTGTACTGGGCGATCACCGACAGGCTGACGGCACTGACGATCAGATCGAGGATCAGGTCCATTCGCATTCTCCCTGTGACGCCAGTCGATTTCAAAATCACGCTACGTAGTGTTTGGGAGCTAAACAAGTCGCAGTTGCATGGCGGCGCCAGCGATATCGGTAAAATACAAGCTTTCAGCTTCGTCGTTGCTTCACCGTGCCGGTTGACCGGCACGTAGTGAGTGTCTGGCAGAGTCCGGTCGTTCTCGAAGGACGCCCGCATGACCGTCTACCACAGCACAGTGCAGACCCGCTCTGCCTCGATCCGCCTCAGCGAAAGCGATGGCCGGGGCGAGCCGCTCGTGCTGCTGCACGGGTCGGGCGCTTCGCGAAAGGTGTTCGGCAAGCAGTTCGACAGCCCCCTGGCCGAGCGGCACCGCCTGATCGCGCTTGATTTGCCGGGACATGGGGCATCGAGCGATGCCGAGTCACCGGCCGACTACGGTGTCGACGCGCTCGCCAGCACTGTGGCCGAAGTTCTCGCACACAAGGGGATCGACCACGCAGTGGTGTTCGGCTGGTCGCTTGGCGGCCATGTCGGCATCGAGTTGATGGCGCGACACCCGGGCGTTACCGGTCTGATGCTGGTCGGCGCGCCGCCGGTCAGCCGCGGCCCCATTGCCATGCTGAAGGCGTTCCAGACCAATCTCGACCTGCTGCTCGCAGCCAAGGAGCATTTCAGCGAGCGCGAGGCGCAGCGCTTCTACGAGATGTGCTACCACGGCGCCGGCGACCCGACCTTCCTGCAGTCGATCCGGCGTGCCGATGGCCGCGTCAGGCCGGCGGTGTCGCGGAGCCTTCTCAGGGGCGACGTGGCCGACCAGAAGCAGGCGGTGGAAGAGGCCACGATCCCGATCGCCATCGTCAACGGCGCCAATGAGCCGGTCGCGCGGCTCAGCTACCTGGCGGGCCTGCGCTACCGCACGCTGTGGGGCAATGTCTGCCACATCATCCCCGAGGCGGGACACGCGCCGTTCTGGGACCAGCCCGCCGTCTTCAACGATCTGCTCGGCCGGTTCGCGGCCGATGTGGTGGCGAAGCCCGCCACCACGCCCAGAGAACTGCCGCTCGCCCGTTCGGCCTGAGCCTTATTCGGCCGCCTGCGGCAGCGGCTCGGCCCGTTCCCACTTCAGCACCGGCGAGCGCGCTGCACGCGTCTCGTCGAGACGGCGCCGCGGTGCGCTCATCGGGGCGCTGGTGAAGCGAGCGCTGTTGCCGGATTTCGCATCCGCCGCCAGTTCCAACATCACGTCGCAGAAGTGGTCGAGCGTCTGCTTGCTCTCGCTCTCGGTCGGCTCCACCAGCATCGCGCCATGCACCACCAGGGGGAAGTACATGGTCATCGGGTGGAAACCCTCGTCGATCATCGCTTTGGCGAAATCGAGCGTCGAGACGCCGGTGCCCTCGAGGAAGCTGTCGTCGAACAGCGCCTCGTGCATGCAGGGCTGGCCGGGGAACGGCACCGAGAAGGCGCGCTCGAGCCGCGCCTTGATGTAGTTGGCATTGAGCACGGCATCCTTGGCAGCCTGCGCCAGCCCGTCGCCGCCATGGCTCAGCATGTAGGTCAGCGCGCGCACGTACATGCCCATCTGGCCGTTGAACGCGGTGATGCGGCCGAGGTGCTGGCCTTCAGCGTGCTCCACCAGTTCGCCTTTCCGGACGAATGGCACCGGCGCGAACGGCGCCAGCGCTGCCGACAGCACCACCGGGCCGGCGCCCGGCCCGCCACCGCCATGCGGGGTGGAGAAGGTCTTGTGCAGGTTGATGTGCATGGCGTCGATGCCGAGATCGCCCGGCCGCACCACGCCCATGATGGCGTTGAAGTTGGCACCATCGCAGTAGAAGAAGGCGCCCGCCTCGTGCACGGCGGCGGCGATCTCAATCACCTCCGGCTCGAACAGCCCGCAGGTATTAGGGTTGGTCAGCATGATCGCCGCGACGTCGGGGCTCAGCGCCGCCTTCACAGCCTCGACATCCACCGTGCCGTCATCGCGCGCCGGGATCGAGCGCACGCTGTAGCCGAGGAAGGCCGCCGTCGCCGGGTTGGTGCCGTGGGCGCTCTCGGGCACCAGCACGACCTTGCGGTGCCCCTGCGCCGCCGCTTCCTGCGCGGCGCGGATTGCCATCATGCCGGCCATCTCGCCATGGGCGCCGGCCTTGGGGGTCAGGCATACGGCAGCGGTGTTGGTCAGCGTCAGCAGCCAATGCGCCAGCTCATCCATCAGTGCCAGCGCGCCCTGGACGGTCGAAACGGGCTGCAGCGGGTGGATGTCGGCGAAGCCTGGCAGCCGGGCCATCTTCTCGTTGAGGCGCGGGTTATGCTTCATGGTGCACGAGCCGAGCGGGTACATGCCGCTGTCGATCGAGTAGTTGAGCCGGCTGAGCCGCACATAGTGGCGCAGCGTCTCGGGCTCGGTGAGTCCTGCCAGATCGATCTCGGATTTCCGCTCGAAGCCGCCGAGGAACGCGCCGTCGATCTTCACGTCCGGCAGGTCGACGCCGGAGTGCTCGCGGTCGCCGATCTCGAACAGCAGCGGCTCGTTAGGGAGCAGCGACGAGCCTGAGACGGAGGTGAAATCGGACGTGCCGACGCCGGTCGGGCGGCCCTGGTTGTTCATGCTCATTGGGCTTGCTCCGAGAGGGCGGCGTGGAGGCACTCGGCCAGCATCGCGATATCGTCGTCGGTGGTCAGTTCGGTGGCCGCGAGGACGATGAGGTTGGCGCAATCCGGATTGTCCGGCTCCAGCCGGCTGACCGGGAGGCCAGCGAGGACGTCGGCTCTGGCTAGCAGTTCGACGATCGGCGCTGCGGGGACCGGGAGGCGGATGGTCATCTCGTTGAAGAAGCTCTTGTTGAGCAGTTCGACGCCCGGCACCGTGCCGAGCATGCGCGCCAGCTTCACCGCATTGTGGTGATTGAGGCGGGCCAGTTTCACCAGTCCGGCCTCGCCCAAGAGCGACATGTGGATCGAGAAAGCCAGCGCGCAGAGCCCCGAGTTGGTGCAGATGTTGCTCGTCGCCTTCTCGCGCCGGATATGCTGTTCGCGGGTCGAGAGCGTCAGCACGAAGCCGCGATTGCCGTCGGCATCGACGGTCTCGCCGCAGAGCCGACCGGGCATCTGCCGGATGAACTCCTTCTTCGTCGCCATCAGCCCGACATAGGGGCCGCCGAAGTTTAGGCTGTTGCCGATCGACTGGCCCTCGGCGACGACGATATCGGCACCCAGTGCACCCGGGGCCTCGATGAGGCCCAGCGACACCACTTCGGTCACCACGACGATCAACAGCGCTCCAGCGGCATGCGCCGCGTCGGCGGCGGCGCGCAGATCGCGCAGGTGGCCGTAGAAGTCCGGCGTCTGCACCACGATCGCGGCGGTCTCGCCATCGATGCGGTTGAGGATGTCGCCCTGCCCTTCCGGGGAAGCCGGCAGACAGATCAAATCTGGGCCGTCGCCGAGATAGGTCCGCACCACGTCGCGATAGTGCGGGTGCAATCCGCCCGACAGCACAATGCGGTTGCGGCGGGTCAGCCGGCGCGCCATCAGCACGGCCTCGGCTGTAGCGGTCGAGCCGTCATACATCGAGGCGTTGGCGACCTCCATGCCGGTGAGATGCGCCACCTGGGTCTGGAACTCGAACAGCATCTGGAGCGTCCCCTGCGAGACCTCCGGCTGGTACGGCGTATAGGCCGTGAGCCATTCCGAACGCTGGATCAGGTGATCGACGCTCGCCGGCACGTGGTGCCGGTAGGCGCCGGCGCCGATGAAGAACGGGCCATCGCCAGCCGCGTGGTTCCGGCCGGCCAGCGCCTTCATGTGCGCTTCGACGAGGAACTCGGGCGAGTGTGCGGGCAGGTTCACCGACTCGGTCAGCAGGGCTGAGCGCGGCACGCGGGCGAAGAGGTCAGCGGCGGTCTTGGCGCCGATGACGGCGAGCATATCGGCCCGCTCGTGCTCGGAATGGGGAAGGTAGCGCATCGAAATCCTCAGGCAGTCAGCTTGGCGTAGGCGTCGGCGTCCATCAGCCCGTCGAGCTCAGCGGGGTTGTCGAGCTGGAGCTTGAAGATCCAGCCATCGGCTTCTGGCGACGAGTTGATGAGGCCGGGTTCGCCCGAGAGCGCCTCATTGACGGCGGTGACGGTGCCGGAGACTGGGGAGTAGATCTCGGAGGCGGCTTTCACCGATTCCACTACCGCGGCCTCGTCGCCGGCCTTCAGCTTCTGGCCCACCTTGGGCAGCTCGACATAGACGATGTCGCCCAGCTGTTCCTGGGCGTAGGGCGTGATCCCCACGGTGCCGATGGAGCCCTCTTGGGTGATGTACTCGTGGTCCTTGGTGAACTTGGTCATTTGCTGGCCTTCCGGACATAGCGATGGGGAACGAATGGGGTGGCGACGGCTTCCGCCGCCTGGGTCTTGCCGCGCACCATCACCTGCAGTTTGGTGCCGGGGGCGGCGTGGTCTGGCGGCACGAAGCCGATGGCGATGGCGCGGCTGAGGCTCGGGGCGAAGCCGCCCGAGGTGACGACGCCGATCTCGGCGCCGTACTGGTCGAGGATCGCAGCGCCTTCACGGGCCGGCGCGCCCTCCACCGTCAGCCCGACCCGGACGCGCTCCAGCACCCCGCCAAGTTCGGCGAGGATGCGCTGCGCGCCGGGGAAATCCGCAGCCTCGCGGCGGCGTTTCGAGATGGCGAAGTTTAGGCCGGCCTCGACAGGCGAAATGGTCTCATCGAGGTCGTGGCCATAAAGCGGCAGCCCGGCCTCGAGCCGCAGGCTGTCGCGGGCGCCGAGGCCGATCGGCTTCACCCTGTTATCGGCGAGCAGCGTATCCCAGAAGGCGGCGGCGTGCTCCGGATCGACGAGGATTTCAAAGCCGTCCTCGCCGGTATAGCCGGAGCGCGAGATCACCAGCTTGGTGTCCCGCCAGTCGAACGAGCCGTAGTGCATGAAGCCCAGTTCGGCGGCTGCGGGCACGATCGCGTCGATCACCGCCGCCGCCTCCGGCCCCTGCAACGCCAGCAGCGCCGCGTGGTCCGAGCGGTTGAGCGTCGCCCGCCCCAGCGCCGCTGTGGCGATGCGCTGGAAATCGGCTTCTTTGGTGCCGGCATTGACCACGATGTAGAGCGCCCCGCCCCAGCCCTCGGCTGCTGGTCGGGCGACCATCAGGTCGTCATAGGTGCCACCCGCCTCGTTGAGCAGCAGCGTGTAGCGGATTTGCCCGGGTTTCAGCCCCTTGATGTCGCCGCAGATCAGCGGCTCCACCACTTCGGCCACCGCCGCGTGGTCGGCTTCGCCGTCGCCCGACTTGTGATCGAGCACGAGGAAGCTCGGGCCCATATGCGAGACATCGAACAGCCCCGCATGCTCGCGGGTCCATTTGTGCTCGGCGATGATGCCGGCGGGGTATTGCACCGGCAGCGAATAGCCGGAGAACGGCACCATTCGCCCGCCAAGCGCAACGTGCTTGTCGTTGAGGACTACGGTCTTGAGGTCGTCTGCAGGTTGTTCGGCCATTGGGACACCAGGGGTTGACTGCACAGCAACGCGTGAGCAACCGCCCCCGCGTTCGTGCCCCCTCTGTCCGCTAACCTGAGAGATTTCCTCGCCGCCTATGGGCGAGTTGCTCCTTCGGTGGGGTGTGGTCACCCGCTTTCCAGAGTTCAGTCTGACTACGGTCCGGTTGCCTGAGAGTTTCCGGGGCGGTTGCTCCTTCGGCGCCGGCGCGAAGCCGGACTCTCCCGCAGTCGAGGTATGCTAAGCCGGGTTTACGGGGCGGAGTCAATCCGCCCCTCGCCGGCTATACAGTCACGTCAGCTGTCGAAGCCGACCCAGATCACGATCTGCTCGCCGCCGGTGTAGGGGATAGCGACGTTCTCGACCACCTTCACGAACTCTTCCGACTGGTTCGGCGGCGTGATGGTGACGGGGATTTCGTAGCGCTCGGAGAACAGCGGAACTTCGTCGCGTTCCACCGCGAAACGCACCGGCACGTTGACATTGGTCTGGTTGCCGGCGGGCCCGAGCAACAGGCGGCCGACGATACCCATCTTCACGGTGATCAGCCCGTTGGACACCACGCAGTTGCGCGACTGCTTCTCGATCACCGCCTGGTAGTTCAGCGCGCGCGCGTCACCCACCTTGCCCTTGCCGTAGTAGAACAGCGCTTCGCCGCCCAGCCGCACCTTGATCGGCGGGCATTCGGTGGCGATGGCGGGCAGCGCATTGGTGCTGGCGGTTGCCAGTTCCTGCTGCGTGGGGTTGGCGGTCTGCATGGGAGACGGACCGCTCGCGGCGGGCGCGAACATATTGCCCATCGAGCAGGCCGAGAGCGCAAGCGCCACTGCGCCAATCGAAACCAGCCGTGCGCCCTGCGTCGCCGCCACTTCAACAAACCCCATGCGACTGCTCCTTACGCACTTACTCGCGACGCTTCGAGGGCCAGCAGCACAGCCGGCGCGCCGCTGACGGTCACTCCTGCCACATCCTGCACGAAGAGGTCCTTAACGACGCCGTTCTCGATGATCATGGCGAAACGCGCGAAGCGCTTGCCAAGATCGTTGGATGTCTTGTCCAGCCCAAGCGCATCGGCCAACTGGGCGTGGGCATCGGCGATGAAATCGACCTTGCCCAGGGCCTCGGAACGCTGTCCCCAGGCCTTAGTCACATGGTGGTCGTTGACAGTGCCGCAGACGACGCGGTCGACGCCGAGCGCCTTGAATTTCGCGGTGTTGGCGACAAAGCCAGGCAGGTGCGAGGTGTCGCAGGTCGGGGTGAAGGCGCCCGGCACGCCGAAGAACACGATCTTGCCGGTGCCGAGCACGGCGTCGGCGGTGGTATCGACAGTGTCGCCGCTGGTCACGAGCTTGACGGGAACGGACGGAATCCTGTCGCCGGGCTGGATCGTCATCTCTGTGCTAGCTCCCCATGACCAAAACTCGAACACCCGGAACCCGGGCGCGAGGGACCTTAGATCAGTCGTCCGCTGCCGTCGACCCGGCGGACGAAATCCGCCGCTCGACCGAGAACGGACCCATTTCGGTCATGAATGTGAGCCGGACGGGCATGCCCTCCACGTCGCGGCTACTTTCTCCCCCGAGCAGTGGCAGGAGGACTAGTTTTCCATCCGGGCTTTTTTGCGGCGCACCAAAGAGTTGCCCACCTTCTCCGGCATCGGCGATGAGCGATTGCGGGTCGACCTCAGGGTCGCTGACCTGCACCGCCAGCGCGCCGCTCGCGGTGTCCAGCCCCACCCAGGCGATCGGGTCGCGCGGGTCTTCCCAGGGCATCGGTGTAAGCGCTAGCGCCTGCGCGATGCGCAGCCCCTGCACCCGGTCGGGGGTAGCAAAGGACAACGGCAGGTCGAAGCTTGCCGTCACCGGCACGCAGATGTCGGAGCAGACGCCCATCACCACCTGCAATTTGAGGTTGGTGGCCGCACCATCGAGCTTCAGGTCCACCGGCAGCACCGTCGGGCCGCGATAGACGAAATCAACATAGCCGGTCTTGGTCTCGCGCAACGGGAACGGCCACAGCACTTCGTGGCTGAGCACGCCGGTGGAGCCGCTGAAATCGAAGGTGGTCGGAATGCCGGTTTCACCGGGCACCCGCCAATAGGTGTTGGTGGCCATCGGCATGTCAATCTCGAGCGCCACCGTGGTGGTGCCGTCGGACTTCAGCACATCGGACGAGATCAGCCGGACCCTCGCATCGGGGGCAACATCCTGCCACGGCGTTTCGGCCGCCGTGGCGGGGAGGCTGAGGGCGGCGATAAGCAGAACTGCCGGGGTGCGCATGGGTTTCCGGATAGCCGAGCGCACCCTAAATAGAAAGGCGGATCAGGTCTTCGTGAAGCTAGGCAGAGTGCCCGGGCCGGGTCTAGATTAGAGGCATCCGGCCAAGCCGGTGCCAGGAGATGTCGTCATGGAGTCGCTCAGGGGCCAGTTTCTCGTCGCCATGCCGGACATGGGCGATGACCGTTTCCGCGATACCGTCGTCTATCTGGTCGGGCACGGCGAAGAAGGAGCCATGGGGCTGGTGATCAACCAGAGCCTCGAGGACATGAAGTTCGCCGATATCCTCGAAGAGCTGCAGCTCGGCGAGAAAGACGAACTCATCCAGCTGCCCGACGAAGTGCGCAACCGCAAGGTGCTGCGCGGCGGCCCGGTGCAGAAGAGCCGCGGTTTCGTGCTGCACTCGTCCGACTATTTCCGCGTCGGCAACTCCTACGAAGTCACCGACGACATCTGCCTCACGGCGACGCTCGACATCCTCAAGGCCATGGCCTTCAAGAACTCGCCGAGCGAGGCGCTGTTCGCGCTCGGCTATTGCGGCTGGAGCCCGGGGCAGCTCGAGACCGAAATACAGGGCAATGGCTGGCTGACGGTGCCATTCTCACGCGAACTGCTGTTCGGGCTGCCGATCGAGAACCGTTACGACGCAGCGCTGGCGAGCTTGGGGATCACGCGGGCGACGCTGAGCGCGACGGCGGGGCATGGTTGAACGGGGTCCCGGCTTTCGCCGGGGTGACGGCCGGTGATGGTGGAGAGACCGCGGGTAGCGCCGCGCCCTACTTGCCGCTGAACTGGCTCTGCAGGCGCTTGCCGAGTTCCGCGCCGCTCATGGCGGCGCCGAAGGCGTAGCCCTGGGCGTACTGGCAGTTGAGCTGCTGCAGCCGCTCGATTTCCTCGATGGTCTCGACACCCTCAGCGATGACGCTGAGGTCGAGTTCCGTCGCCAGCGTAATGATGGCGCGGATGATCGGCACCTGGGTGTGGCTCATGCCGCTGTCGTCGCCCAGTTGCACGAAGGCAGCGGGGATCTTGATGGTGTCGAATGGGAAGCGGTGCAGGTAGCTGAGCGATGAGTGTCCTGTGCCGAAATCGTCGAGCGCGAGGCGGAGGCCGAGGGCGCGCAGCGCGTTCAGCACATAGGCCGAGTGCTCGGGGTTGCTCATCACCTGGCTCTCGGTGATCTCCAGCTTCAGGTGGCGGGCGATCTGGCGGTGGTCGGAGACCAGCGCGCGCATGTCGTTGAGCAGCGATTCCGTCGCAAGCTGCGCCGGCGACAGGTTCACCGAGACGAAGAAATCCTCGGGCAGCGGCAGCGATGCCGCCCATTCGCGGGCCTGCCCGGCGGCCTGCTCGAACGCGACGCGGCCGAGGCGCTCGATCAGCCCGGTGCGCTCGGCCAGCGGCACGAACTCCTCGGGCGGAACCACGCCACGCTGCGGATGATTCCAGCGCATCAGCGCCTCACATCCAGCGATCGTGCCAGAATGGATGTCCATGATCGGCTGGAACTGCACCGCCAGCTCGCCATGGCGCAGCCCGCGGTCGAGGTCCTCTTCGCCGGCCTTGGAATAGGCGGCGATGGAACGGGCGGAGGCGCGGAAGGCTTCGATGCGGTCGCCGCCCAGGCGCTTGGCGTAGTACATGGCGAGCTCGGCATCGCGCAGCACGTCGGGCGCGGCGACCGGGTTGCCGTCATAGATGGTGACGCCGATCGAGGCGGTGAGGCTCAGGTCGCGCTCGCCGAAGTTGAAGGGCGACTTCAGGGCCTTGCGGATCTGCTCGGCGGTCTCGGCGATCTTGCCGGCGGCCTGCTCGGAGGCGAGAATCACGCCGAACTGGTCGCCGCCGAGGCGCGCGACCGTATCGAGCGGGCGCATGACGCGGGCGACGCGGCGGGAGATCGCCAACAGCACGGAGTCGGCGGCGGAGTGCCCAACCCGCTCCTCGAGCTCGGTGAAGCGATCGATATCAATGAGGAACACCGCGGGCTTGGTGCCGTTGGGCAGGCGGGCACGGACCAGGGCGCGCTCCAGCCGGTCGAGGAACAAGTGCTTGTTGGGCAGACCCGTCAGGCTGTCATGCACGGCGTCGTGCAGCAGGCGCTCGCGGCTGGCGCGGTCCTCGTTGACGTCCTGCAGGGTGCCGACGATGCGGTTGACCTGGCCGTCGCCGCCGAGCACCGGCTTCACGCGCATGCGCATGGTGCGGAAACTGCCGTCGTGGGCAGTGAGGCGCACGTCGGCCGAGACCTTGCCGCGGCGCAGTTCCACCAGCGTGTCGAAGGCGGTGCGGAAGCGGTCGCGATCCTCCGGATGCACTCGGTCGAGCCAGCGCTTGATCGAGCCGCGCAGCGCACCACGCCGCTCGCCGAGACGGGTGCCGAGTTCATCGGAGACCGAGACGCGGTCGCGCTCGATGTTCCAGTCGAAAACGAAGTCGCCCGAGCCGGTGAGCGCCAGTGCCCGTCGTTCCACTTCGGACAGCGTGCCGATCGACACCTGCCCCTCGGAGAAGGCGTGCTGCACCGAGGTGAAGCCGAGCAGCATGACGATGAGCACGAGGCCGCCCGCCACCGCCGGCTGCGCCACGTCGTTCGACACCTGACCGGTGACCACCAGCCAGGCGTAGAACAGCCAGGCGATGTAGATGACCCAGGTCGGCACCAGCAGCACCGCCCGGTCGTAGCCGCGCAGCGCCAGCAAGAGAATCAGGAAGAAGCCGGTGACCCCGAGCAGCGCCAGCACCAGCCGCGCCACGGTCGCGGCGATCGAGGGCTGGAAGAAGGCGAAGCCGAAGAGCGCGAGGAACACCACCACGAGCGCCAGCGCCAAGTGGATGAAGCGCAGGTGCCAGCGGTGGAGGTTCAAATAGATGAACAGGAAGCCGAACAGCGTCGTGGCGATGCCTGCCTCCGCCGCCGCCCGGAACGGTTGCATGGCCCCGTTGGAGATGCCCAGCAAAGGTCCGAGCACGCCGAAATCGACCAGCAGGTAGATCAGCACGGCCCATGAGAACGCCGCCGTCGCCGGGAAGATCCCGCGCCCCTTCACCACGAACATGATGGTGAGGAACACCGCCGCCAGCGCCGCAACACCCAGTACCACGCCGCGGAACAGCGTGAACGAGTTGACGTAGTCGCGATAGGCGTCGGGTTTCCACAAGTAGAGTTCCGGCAGCGAGCCGTTCGACAGCTCTGCGACGAAGGTCACGGTGGCGCCCGGGTCGAGCACCACCTCGAAGACGTCCGCTTCGCGGTCGGTGAGGCGGGTCGGCCTGAGGCCGGCGCTCGGGGTCAGCACCTTGATGCGCTCGGCACCGAGATCGGGGCGGAACACGCCCGAGCCGGGCAGGCGGAAGAATGGCGCCACCAGCAAGCGCTCGAGCTGCACGTCGGAATCGTTGCGCAGCGCGAACAGCGCCCAGTTCGGGTTGCTGCCGCCTACGGAAGCCAGCACTTCGATGCGGCGGATGATCCCGTCTTCACCGGCGGCGGTGGAGAGCTGCACCTTGCCTGCGTCGCCGGGAACGATATCGACCACGCCGGTGAGGTTCACGGCGTTGACGTTCTCGGGGGCGGTGATGACGTCGAAAGCGGAGGCAGGAAGGTTCCCGGCCAAAGCCAACGCAATGCACATCGCGAGGAAGAGGATGTGACGCATTAGATGAAAAATGGCCCTGCCGCCGTCATGGTTGGGGAACTTAGGTAGCGGGGTTTCCCCCTTGGGACAAGCATTCACCGGCTGGAGTGCCTAACGGCCGCGTCGTAGCGCTCTCGGGTAAGGCCGAATAGCACATGATCGGCCCATCTGCCGTCGATCTGGAGGTAGTTCTCGGCGTAGCCCTCTTCCGTGAATCCGTTTTTTTCAAGGACGCGGCGGCTGGCCTGATTGTCGGGCAGGAAGGCCGCGTGGATGCGGTGAAGTCCAAGTGTTTCAAAGCAGAACGGCACGACGAGACCCACTGCCTCGGTCATGTAGCCCTTGCCGGCGAACTTGTGGCCCATCCAGTAGCCGAGGTTGACGAACTGCGCGGCACGCCGCCGCACGTTGGAGAGGGTGATGCCGCCGACCAGTTCGCCCTCGCGGGTGAAAATGAAGAAGGCGTAGTCGGTGCCGGCCTTGGCCTCGTCGCGGCCGCGCTTCAGCCGCGACGCATAGACGCGCTGGCCGAGGTCCGAGTCGGTCCAGCGGGGTTCGTAGGGCCTGAGGAAATCGCGGCTGGCACGGCGCAGGTCCCGCCAGGCGATGTAGTCACTCGTACGCGGCGCGCGCAGGATCACCCGCTGACCCGTCAGCACCGGGGTATCGTCGCGAGCAAACCAGGTGAGCATCATGACGCCGTCGCCACGCGTTCAGTTCTTGAGCTGTGCCGCAATGTCGCGATAGTCGGGGAGCTTGGCGACCGGGCCAATGCCCGCCAGCGACACCTTGCCGGCATCGAATATCTGCCGCGCGATCTGCTTCACGCGGTCCGCGGTGATGCGGTTGATCCGGTCGACAGTCTCCTGCAGCGGAATCGTGCGGCCCCACAGGATTTGCTGGCGCGCCAGTTGCCCGGCGCGGGACGATGGGCTTTCGAGCGACATCAGCAGGCCAGCACGGATCTGGTTGCGGACACGGATCACCTCCTCGTCGGAGATCGTCTCGGTCGCCTTGCGCAGTTCATCGAGCACGACAGGCAGCAGGTCCGTGACCTCGTCCTCGCCGGTCGAAGCGGCGACGCCGAAGATGCCGCTGTCGGCGAAGGCCCAGTGGAAGGCGTAGACAGAGTAGCAGAGGCCGCGCTTCTCGCGCACTTCCTGGAACAGCCGCGAGCTCATGCCGCCGCCGAGAATCGAGGCGAGGATCTGCACCGCATAGAAGCCGTCGGAATTGTAGGCGCGGCCTTCCATGCCGAGCACGATGTGAGCCTGCTCGTGGTCCGAGATGAGACGCTGCTCGCCCCCGACATAGGCGGCCTTCTCCGGTGCGGGAGCACCGGTGGTCTTCAGGTCGTGGAAGCGGTTGTTGGCGATGTCGACCAGCGCATCGTGATCGACGTTGCCGGCGGCGCAGAGCACCATGTGGTCGCCCACATAGTTGCGCTCCATGTAGGCGCGGATGGAGTCCGGCCCGAAGCTGTTCACCGACTCGACGGTGCCGAGGATGGTGCGGCCGATGGCCTGATCCGGATAGGCCGCCTGCTGGAACAGGTCGAAGACGTGGTCGTCAGGGTTGTCGCGGGCGGCACCGATCTCCTGGACGATCACCTGCTGCTCGCGATCGAGCTCGTGCTGCTCGAACTGCGAATTCTGGAGGATGTCCGAGAGGATGTCGGCGGAGAGCGCCACATCTTCCTTCAGCACGCGGGCAAAGTAGCCGGTGTGCTCCACCGAGGTCGCGGCGTTGAGGTCGCCGCCGACGTTCTCGATCGTTGACGCGATTTCCAACGCATCGCGGGTCTTGGTGCCCTTGAAGGCCATGTGCTCGAGCATGTGCGAGATGCCGTGCTCGGCTTCGGTTTCGCTGCGCGATCCGGCCTTGACCCAGATGCCCAGGGAGGCGCTTTCGAGATGCGGCATGTCGTCGGTCAAAACGGTCATACCGTTCGGAAGCGTCGTACTCCTGACAGTCACTTATGCTCCTCCAGCACGGGTCCGTGCCGCAATGAACTGCTCAACCTCGGACTGGTCGTTGTCCAGCACCGTGTAGCGTTCTTCTCGTTCATAAAGATCAGACAACCACGCCGGCAAAGCCGGTTCAATGCCCGCCGCTGCCTTGACGGCCGCCGGGAATTTCGCGGGATGTGCGGTGGAGAGCGTCACGACCGGCGACGGCCCGCCTACCAGAGTGCGCGCGACGGCAACGCCGACGGCGCTGTGCGGGTCGAGCAGGTAGCCGGAGGCGGTCTGTACGGCCTTGATCGTCGCGGCGGTCGCAGCCTCGTCAGTGCGGCCCGCGACGAACTGCCGGCGGATCGCCGCCATGCCCTTGTCGGGGATGGAGAAGCCGCCGGATTGCTTCAGTCCGCTCATCATGGACTTTACGGCGTCAGCGTCGCGATCGACCGACTCGAACAGCAGGCGCTCGAAGTTCGAGCTGACCTGGATGTCCATCGAGGGGCTGATGGTAGGGTGGACACCGGTGACCTCGTAGCGCCCGGTTTCGAGCGTACGGGCGAGGATGTCGTTGGAGTTGGTAGCGATGGCCAGCGTCTTGATCGGCAGGCCCATGCGTGCGGCGCAATAGCCCGCGAAGATGTCGCCGAAATTGCCGGTGGGGACGGTGAAGATCACCTCGCGCTGCGGCGCGCCGAGCGAGGCAGCAGCAGTGAAGTAGTAAACGATCTGGGCGACGATGCGGCCCCAGTTGATGGAGTTGACGCCGCTCAGCTGTGTCGCGTCGCGGAAGCGGCGGTTGTTGAACAGGCCTTTGACGATGTCCTGGCAGTCGTCGAACGTGCCGCGTAGCGCGATGTTGTGGACGTTGGCGTCGAGCACCGTGGTCATCTGCCGACGCTGCACTTCGGAGGTGCGGCCTTCGGGGTGGAGGATGAAGATGTCGGTGGCGTCGCGGCCGCGGAAGGCCTCGATGGCGGCGGAGCCGGTGTCGCCGGAGGTGGCGCCGACGATGGTGGCGCGGCTGCCGCGCTTGGCGAGGATGTGGTCCATCACCCGCCCGAGGAACTGCATCGCGACGTCCTTGAACGCCAACGTCGGGCCGTGGAACAGCTCGAGGACGAAGTGCCCCGGCTCGATCTCGACCAGCGGCGCGACCGAGGGATGGCGGAACGTGGCGTAGGCATCGTCGATGATGCGCTTCAGCTCGAGATCGGGAATCTCGCCATCGACGAAGCGGCGGATGATGTCGAAGGCGACTTCGGCATAGGGGCGGTTGGCGTAGGCCGCGATCTCGCTGGGGGTGATCTGGGGCCAGGTTTGGGGGACGAAGAGGCCGCCGTCGCTCGCTAGACCCGCGAGAACAGCGTCTGAAAAGCCGGGCACGACCGCCCCGCCGCGCGTAGAAACGAACTGCATGTAGGGAAAGCGCCCCGCCTTGTTCTCACACGTGCCTGCTGCAGCACGCGGTTTGGGATTGCGCCGCACCCTATTGAAACTGGGGCTGCGCCGCAAGTTTCATGGCTTGTATCATCGCTTGGGTGGCTGTGGCGGCCGTTGCCGGCGGGCCCAGAACCAGAGCAGGAACGGCACCAGCGTGGCGAAGCCGAACCAGGTGATGGCATAGCCGAGATGGTTGTTGGGGAAGCTAACGGTGGTCTCCCCGCCCTGCGGCAAGGCCCCGCCGGGGCTGGCCGGAAGGTCGATGTAGATCGGCGCGACAGGCTGGGGCACCGCCCCCGCGAGCGAGGCCAGCCGGTCGGTGTTGCGCACCCATTCGACACGCTTGGCCGTGTCGGGAGCCGGCGTGAAGCTGGTGATGGCCTCGGTGGCTCGGGCGATGCCGGTAAGGCTGACAAGGCCGGGTTCAACCACACCACCGGCGGCGAACGCCTCGGCCGACTCCTGCGGGACGAAGCCACGGTTGATGAAGACAGTGCCGCCGGCAGCGAGCGCCAGGGGTGTCATCACCCAGTAGCCGGGACCGGAGAGCTTACCGTGCTGATCGGCAAGGCTGGTGAAGACCAGCACGGTTTCGGACGGCAGGAAGGTGCCGGAGGCGATGACCGGGCGATAGTCCCAGGCTTCCGCGTCGAAGGCGCCCCACTCGGCGAGCGGCGGCAGCTGCTCGGGCGGCTGGTCCATGCGCGACGCCACGTTGGTGATCAGCCGTTCCTTCTCGCCGAGGCGCTCGACCTGCCAGATGCCGAGGACGGTGAACAGCACCATCAGCACCAGCATGAAGGCGATGAAGCCCCAGAACAGCAGGCGCGAGGGCCGCCGCTCGGCCGTGATGTCGTCAGCCATCGAGACGACCTTCACCGGCCTTGTTGTGGTATTGCAGCGCGATCATCGTCGCCTTGAACGGCCGAAGCAGCAGCAGCGACAGAATCACCGTGCCAGGGAGCCAGAGCAGCAGGTGAACGAACGGCGGCGGGTGGAACAGCCCTTCGACGGCGGCAGCCGCTCCGACGATGACGAAGCCGACGATCAGGATGATGAACACCGCCGGCCCCTCAGTGCCCTCGGCAAAGCTGAGGTCGAGGCCGCAGCTCTCGCAACGCTTCATGGGCTTTAGGAAGCCCGAGAATAGTGGTCCCTCACCGCAGCGCGGGCAGCGGCAGGCAAGGCCGGTGGCGAAGGGAGATGGGAGGCGTTCGGAGGTGGGCTCGGTCATGGCGGGTTTCTATCACATCCGGAAAGCGCGGGACGCGTCATTGTCGCGCAGGCCAAAAGGCAAAGGGCGCGGCTGGAGCCGCGCCCTTTGAAGATCCTAGCAGGTCCACCTCAGTGGTTGAGCGTCACGCCCCAGCTGCCCCAGACGTAGATCGAGGCAAACAGGAACAGCCAGACCACGTCAACGAAGTGCCAGTACCAGGCGGCGAACTCGAAGCCGAGGTGATGCTCGGGGGTAAAGCTGTCGCGCATGGCGCGGATCAGGCAGACGATCAGGAAGATCGTACCGATCAGCACGTGGAAACCGTGGAAGCCGGTGGCCATGAAGAAGGTGGCGCCGTAGATGTTCGCACCCTCGCCGCCAAACAGGAACCCGGCCTCGGAATACTCGAGCGCCTGCACGCAGGTGAACAGCGCGCCGAGCGCGATGGTGATCACCAGGCCCCAGACGAGGCCGCGCTTGTCCTTGTGAAGCAGCGCATGGTGGGCCCAGGTCACCGCAGTGCCCGAGGTCAGGAGGATCAGCGTGTTGAACAGCGGTAGGTGCCAGGGGTTGAACAGCTCGACGCCGGTCGGCGGCCAGGTGGTGCCCAGGGCCGCAATGCGGGCGTACTGCTCGTGGGCCTCCTGGTTGAAGAAACCGTCGAAGTAGGCCCAGAACCAGGCGACGAAGAACATCACTTCGGAAGCGATGAACAGCATCATGCCATAGCGGTGATGCATCATCACCACCGGGGTATGGTCGCCGGCCTTGCCTTCCTTGATGACGTCGCTCCACCACGCATACATGGTGTAGAGCACGCCGATGAAACCCACGATCAGCAGGTATGGCGGCAGGATCTCGTGGAACCACAGGATGGCGCCGAGCGCCATGACGAAGGCGGACACCGAGCCGACGAAGGGCCAGGGACTGGGGTTTACCAGGTGATAGTCGTGGTTGGGCTTGGCGTGCGCAGCCATGGTCAGCTTCCCTCGCTCTTAACGGCGTAGAATGTATAGGACAGGGTGATATCGCGAACGGTATCGAGATCGCCATTCTCGGCAATATCGGGGTCGACGAAGAAGACGATCGGCATCTCGACGGTTTCGCCGGGCTGCAGCGTCTGCTCGGTGAAGCAGAAGCACTCGATCTTGTTGAAGTAGATACCGGTCTGCTCCGGCGTGACGTTGAAGATCGCCTGGCCGGTGATCGGCTTGTTCGAAGAATTGTGGGCTGTGAACGTCACCGTCTCGACGTTGCCGATCTTGTCGGTGACGGGCTTGGCGGGTGTGACGGTCCAGGGCAGGCCACCCTCGACATTGGAGTCGAAGCGCACGGTCATCTCGCGGGCGATGGCGCCCTTGGGGTTGCCGGCGGAAACCTGCGTGGTGCCGCCCAGCCCGGTGACCTGACAGAACAGTGCGTAGAGCGGCACGGCCGCATAAGCCGCGCCTACCATCAGGGCAACCACAACCAGCAGCGTCAGGGCGACGTGGCGGTTGCGGTGACTGTTCGGGAGCGAAGCGTCGGTCATGTCAAAGCGGCCGGTCGAGCACGGCGGGACCCATCTTCACGATGGTCAGCACGTAGACGATGATGACGAAGGCGCCGAGGGCGAGGCCGAGCGCAATCGAGCGCCGGCGGCGGCGGGCAGCCAGCTCGGCCTCTTCGTCGCGTTTGACTGGTTCAGCCATCAGAGCCATCCCAAGGTGGTGGCTACGTGATCGGTGATCAGCGCCAGGAAGATCACGAAGAGATAGCTCAGCGAGTAAGTGAACAGGGCGCGGCCGGCCTTCTTCATCGCCACCGTCTCGGTGGTGCGGAAGAGGACCCAGGCGAACCAGAGGAAGCCAATGCCGGTCGCGACGGCGGTAGCGGTGTAGATCACGCCCATGAAGCCGAGCCAGCCAGGCACCAGCGTCGAGGCAACCAGCACCACCGAGTAGGCGAGGATCTGCAGCTTGGTGGAGGCCTCGCCCGCCACGTTGGGCATCATCGGGATGCCGGCGGCGCCGTAGTCCGACTGCTTGTAGAGCGCCAGCGCCCAGAAATGCGGCGGCGTCCACAGGAAGATGATGAGGAACAGCACGACGGATTCGATGCTGATGGTGCCGGTGACAGCGGCCCAGCCGACCATTGGCGGGAAGGCGCCGGCGGCGCCGCCGATGACGATGTTCTGCGGCGTCGAGCGCTTCAGCCACATCGTGTAGATCACGGCGTAAAAGAAGATGGTGAAAGCTAGGAGACCCGCGGCAACCCAGTTGGTGGCGAGGCCGAGCAGGCACACCGAAAAGACCGACAGCACGAGGCCGAAAGCCAGGGCGTGATCGCGTTCCATGCGGCCGGCCGGGATGGGCCGGTTGGCGGTACGGCTCATCAGCGCGTCGATGTCGGCGTCGTACCACATGTTCAGCGCGCCCGAGGCCCCTGCCCCGATGGCGATGCAGAGAATGGCGACCGCGCCGACGAAGGGATTGATGCCGACGGGGGCGAGCAGCATGCCGACGAGGGCGGTGAACACCACCAGCGACATCACCCGCGGCTTCAACAGCGCGAGATAGTCTTCAACCCGCGCCTCGTGGGCGTGGGTCGAGATCTCATTGCTGTGGTGCACGTAGGCCAATGTCTCTCGCCCTTGTGGCAGCGGGGCCCGGAAGCCCCGCCACAGGTTCTTGGATCAGTGGTTCGTGTCGGCGCCGATACGCGGCAGCGTCTCGAACTGGTGGAACGGCGGCGGCGACGACAGCGTCCACTCGAGAGTGGTCGCACCATCACCCCAGGGATTGGCCGGAGCCGGACGCTTCTTACGAGCGGCCTCGAACAGGATGTAGAGGAACAGCACCAAGCCGGCGAAGGTGATGTAGTAGCCGACCGAGGAGACGCGGTTCCACAGCGCGAAAGCATCGGGATAGTCGATGTAGCGACGCGGCATGCCGGCGAGGCCGAGGAAATGCTGCGGGAAGAAGATCACGTTCACGCCGACGAAGGTGATCCAGAAATGGATGTTGGCCAGCGTCTCGTTGTACATGATGCCGAACATCTTGGGGTACCAGTAGTACCAGGCGGCGAAGATGGCGAACACGGCGCCCAGCGACAGCACGTAGTGGAAATGTGCCACTACATAATAGGTGTCGTGTAGCGCACGGTCGGCACCGGCATTGGCGAGCACCACACCGGTCACACCGCCGACGGTGAACAGGAAGATGAAGCCGATCGCCCAGAGCATTGGCGTACGGAAGCTGATGGAGCCGCCCCACATGGTGGCGATCCACGAGAAGATCTTCACGCCCGTGGGCACCGCGATGACCATGGTGGCGGCCACGAAGTAGCGCTGCACGTCGAGCGACATGCCGACGGTATACATGTGGTGCGCCCACACGATGAAGCCGACGCCGCCGATGGCGATCATGGCGTAGACCATCGCGAGGTAGCCGAAGACGGGCTTGCGCGAGAAGGTCGAGACGATGTGGCTGACGATGCCGAAGCCCGGCAGGATCAGGATGTACACCTCGGGGTGACCGAAGAACCAGAACAGGTGCTGGAACAGGATCGGATCGCCGCCGCCCTCAGGCGCAAAGAAGTGGGTGCCGAAGTTGCGGTCGGTCAGCAGCATGGTGATCGCCCCGGCGAGAACCGGGAGCGACAGCAGCAGCAGGAAGGCGGTCACCAGCACCGACCACGGGAACAGCGGCATGCGATGCAGGGTCATGCCCGGCGCGCGCATGTTGAAGATGGTGGTGATGAAGTTGACGGCGCCCAGGATCGAGGAGGCGCCGGCGATGTGCAGGGCCAGGATGGCAAAGTCCATCGCTGGGCCGGGCTGCCCGGATGTCGACAGCGGCGGGTAGATGGTCCAGCCGCCGCCGGTGCCGTAGGCGCCCGCGGGGCCCTCGAAGAACATCGAGAGGACCAGCAGCAGGAAAGCCGGCGGGAGCAGCCAGAACGAGATGTTGTTCATGCGCGGGAAGGCCATGTCCGGCGCGCCGATCATCAGCGGCACGAACCAGTTGCCGAACCCGCCGATCATCGCCGGCATCACCATGAAGAAGATCATGATCAGCGCGTGAGCGGTGGTGAACACGTTGTACATGTGCTTGCCGGCATCGAGCGCGGCATCGCCCGACGTGCCGTAGACCATCGCGGCAAGGCCGTGGAAGATCTGGATACCGGGTTCCTGCAGCTCGAGGCGCATGGCGCCCGAAAGCAGACCACCAATCACCCCCGCGACGATCGCGAAGATAAGGTACATCGTGCCGATGTCCTTGTGATTGGTCGAATAGACGTAGCGCCGCCAGCCGGTCGGATGGCCATGATCATGCGCCGCGGCGTGGCCGTGGTCATCATGGGCTTCCAAAGCGTGAGTATCGGCCATTCTGAGCGATCCCTTTTCGTATCACCTGGGGCGCCGGGTCGAGGACCCGCGCACGGGTCCTTAGCTGAGTGCAGGCAGGGTGGCGTTGGCGTCGTCGACGGTACCCGCCTCGAACGCTGCCATCCAGGCCGCAAATTCTTCCTTCGTCACGACGCGCACAGCGATCGGCATAAAGGCATGGTCCTTGCCGCACAGTTCCGAGCACTGACCATAGTAGATGCCGGTCTTGCGGGCATTAAACCACGTCTCGTTGAGCTTGCCGGGAACGGCGTCGATCTTGATGCCGAACGAGGGCACGGCGAAGGCGTGAATCACGCCCGACGGATCGGCGGTCACCTGAACGCGCACGGTGGTGTCGACGGGAACTACCAGCTCGTAATCCACCGCGAGCAGGCGCGGCTGATTGGGCTTCAGGTGCGGGCGGTCCTTACCGTCCTTGTCGACTTCCTGGAGGATGTTGGACGAGAGCGACTTGCCCTGGTCGACATATTCAAAGTCCCAGTACCACTGCTGGCCGGTCGCCTTGACCGTCAGCTCGGGGGCCGGAACCTCGACGTCGCCGAACGAGAAGATGTTCGAGCCGAGATACTTGCGCTGCCCATCGGGGACGGTGAGCTGATCGGTCAGCACCGCGAAGGACGGGATTGCGATGATCACGAGGATCAGGATCGGCACGACGGTCCAGACGATCTCGACCAGCGTGTTGTGCGTGGTGGAGGACGGCTTGGGGTTCGACCTGGCATTGAACCGTACGATCACGACGATCAGCAGCACCAGAACGAGCACTGCGATCAGCACGGCAGTCCACAGCAGCGGGCCATCGTGGAAGGCGTGGATGGAATCCATGATCGGGGTCACGGAGGGCTGCAGCCCGATCTGACCGGGCACCGGATGGCCTTGCTCCTGCGCAGTTGCCACCATCGGCAGAAGCGCAAGGGCTGCGGCTCCGAGCGAGCCAATCGAACTCAGTAGTTTGCCGGTCACCTAAAACCCCCTTGAGATCCCGTCTGGTCCGGTATTCTAGCGCGGGTTGAGGTGTCAAATGCGGCATAGCGAAACGCCGCCCCGACTCAACCTCGGAGCGCTTGAAACTTGGAACGTGTCTAAACCACATCGGCAGACCCAAGGCAATTCATGCCTCTCGCCACACCGTGCGTCAAAACGCACCGTTCGGGTGGAAGGGGCCCCGCCTCATGCTCGCCTTGATTGGCAGGCGTTTATCCGCGGCGCCATGCGGGACGGCTTGTTGACAGCCGCGCGGGGCTAACCGACTAAGTTGCTGAGCCTGCGGAAACGCGGGATTCGTTATGTCACATATAGAGAGAGTGGATCGGTGCAGCCAATCCTCGGGCTAGTTGTTCGGACGTTCGCGGTTGTTGGCGCGGTGGCCGCGATTGCGGCGGGTCTGACGTCCCCTGCCCTGTCGCAGGGCGTGGTCAAGGCGCAGTACGGCGACTGGCAGATGAGCTGCGACACGCCTCCGGGCGCCAGCTTCGAGCAATGCGCGCTAATCCAGAACGTCTCGGCCGAGGACCAGCCCAATGTCGGGCTGTCGGTGATCGTGCTCAAGACCGCCGACAAGCAGGCGCGGCTGCTGCGGGTGCTGGCGCCGCTGGGGGTGCTGCTGCCGAACGGGCTCGGGCTCAATATCGACGGCGCCAATATCGGGCGCGTGGCCTTCGTGCGCTGCCTGCCCAACGGGTGCGTCGCCGAGGTGGTGCTAGACGACGAGCTGATCGCCAAGCTCACCACCGGCAAGAGCGCCATTTTCTTCGTGTTCAAGACGCCCGAGGAAGGCATCGGCATCCCGGTTTCGCTCAACGGCTTCGGCGACGGCTTCGCGCAACTCCCGTAGGATCAGCGCCGATGGGCCAGCCGGTGCGGCAGATGCGCTTGAACGAGGCCCATGTGGCCCGGATGGCGCTACTGGTGCAGCCGGATGGGGCGGTCCCGCCAAGCGAGGCTGCCACCGACGAGGACTACAAGCAGTTCGTGCAGGACATCCTCAGCGGCAGCGATGGCTCGGATCAGATCTGGGTGTTCGCCTATGGCTCGCTGATCTGGAAGCCGGCCTGCGACTTCGTCGAGATCCGCACCGGGCTGCTGCGGGGCTGGCATCGCGCCTTCTGCCTCGGCTGGAACACCTGGTTCCGGGGCTCGAAGAGTAATCCCGGGCTGATGCTTGCGCTGGACCGGGGCGGCGCCTGCAAAGGCGCGCTGTATCGGCTGCCGCCGGGCCAGGCCGAAGACAACATCGAAAAACTCTGCCGGCGCGAGATGAGCCAGAAGCCGTCCTCGTTTCCGCCGCGCTGGGTGACAGTTGCCACCGAGCATGGGCCGGTGCGGGCGTTCACCTTCTGCATCGATCGCAACAGCGGGCGCTATGTCTCGGGGCTGAGCGAGGCGCAGGTCGCCGATGTGCTGGCGAAGGC
This sequence comes from Devosia sp. P3_B2, assembly GCF_056402875.1. Lineage (NCBI taxonomy): Bacteria > Pseudomonadati > Pseudomonadota > Alphaproteobacteria > Hyphomicrobiales > Devosiaceae > Devosia > Devosia sp. P3_B2. The sequence goes on from NZ_JBFUGO010000011.1 coordinate 23,637, forward strand.
CGTGGGGTCGCGCGGCTCGATGGTCGAGTACCTGTTCAATACGGTCTCCCATCTCGAACAGTTGGGTATCCACGACCCGCATCTGTGGCGGCTGCAGGAGCTGGTGGCTGAGCGGCTGGACGCGATGGGCTAGGCGCCCCCTCCACCAAGCTTTGCTTGGTCCCCCTCCCCCGCTGCGCCGGGGAGGATCAGACAAAAAAGCCGGGCCCTGGAGCCCGGCAGTTCATCAGGAAACAAGGCCGGTGGGTGAACCGACCCGAAGATGGCACAATCTGGGATTGAGCCAACGAGGAGACTCACCTCAGGGGTTGAGCCAATTCCGGGCGCTCTCGGCGCGCTTCTGCGACAGCTTGTAGCCGGGGCGCTGGCTGGGGCTGTCGAGCGCTTCGAACAGGTCCTGGCGGTTGATGCCGAGGTCCTCGAGGCGAGCAACGTCGTAGTCGAGAAGCGACGCAAGGGCGATGCGCTGGGTTCGCGCAGCCCGGGCTTTGGCGAACCAATTCACCAGTGCGCTCAGCGGGTTGGACGACGCGGCAGCCATCGACGGCCGCTCGCTCGAAAGCAAGTGGACCATGGTCCTTCTCCAATTTCATCTTTGCCTGGGCGGGAGTGCCGGGGCGGGGAAAGCGATCGGAGGATCGCCGGTGGCGACCTCGGGATCACCGATGGGTGGTGATATGAGCCCTTGCCTTCCATTCGTCCAACAAATAGATTTCATCCTCGTCATCAAATTTCGTGATGGAGAAGCGGGATGACCACTCCCCTCGATCTCGACCAGTTGCAGAGCTTCTGTGCCATCGCCGATTGCGGCAGTTTTACCGAGGCGGCGCGCCGGGTGAACAAGACGCAGTCCGCGGTTTCCATGCAGATCAAGCGGCTCGAGGAGCGGCTCGGACAAGCGCTGCTCAGTCGCGACGGGCGCACGGTGGCGCTGACCGAGTATGGCGATGCGCTCTATGCGCGTGCGCGGCGCATGCTGCGGATCAATGCCGAGATCATGGACGTGTTTTCGGATGGCGACCTCAAGGGCTCGATCCGCTTCGGTGTGCCGGACGACTATGCGGTGCGATTGCTGCCGGTGATCCTCTCGAGCTTCCAGCGCACGCATCCCAAGATCGTGGTCGATGTGCGCTGCCAGCCGTCGGAAGAGCTGCTCGATGGGATGAAGAAGGGGCGCTACGACCTCATCGTCTTCACGCAGGGCACGAACCACGAATATGGCGAGATGTTCCGCACCGAGCGGATGTTCTGGGTTGCCTCGCATGGCGGCCAGGCGCTGGCCACCGAGCCGCTGCCGATCGCCGGCGGGTTGCACTGCTGCTGGAAGGAGAACGCGGTCGAGGTGCTGAACCGCATCGGTCGCGACTATCGCATCGCCTATACCTCGTCGAACGCTATGGCGATCGCCAGCGCCGTGCTGACCGACCTCGCGGTCGGCTTCCTGCCCGAGAGCGCGCTGCAGCCCGGCATGCGTGTGATTGCCGAGGACAAGGATTTGCCGCGGCTGCGCGACGCCGAGATCGCCATCATGCGCGCGAGCCACGCCTATGGCGGGATTTATGATGCGCTTTCGAGCCACATCGTTGCCAGCATGGGCAACCTCGACGGCAAGGACAGCCTGCCGATGGCGGCGGAATAGGCGCGACGAAGCGCCCGACAGCCCGTGGGCTTCGGTAGATTCAAAGAGCAGGCGGTTCCGGCGTGGCTTCGACCACGCGGGTAGTCCGCAGTATGAAGGCCGTCGCCACGCCGGAACTGTTCGGGGTTTTTGCGGGGACCATGAGGAAGCGTTCGCACGCCGTGCCAGGCACGGAAACGGTGGACGGGTGCCCATAGCCGCGGCCGCCRGRGGACGGCTCCCCCAGCACCGAARTCGCCCCACCGACCGTCCGTACGCGACCGCGCCCGCGTGGGTGACGAGGGCAGGATCGCACGGGTTCGGAGTGGGGGGATAAGTCGGTGACGATTTTTCTTCCGCCGCCACCAACCGTCATCCCGGCGAAAGCCGGGACCCAGTGCACTGGGTCATGCACTCGCTCTTAGCCCTCCGACCTTGCCGTGATGGACCGGCACGGCCGGTGCCCAGACCGACTGTCTGAGCAGTGGGTCCCGGCTTTCGCCGGGATGACGGCTGGTGGGGAGGATGAAAAGTGCCCACCGGTCTGCCAGCCGTATCCCCTACTTCTCCTTCAGCAGCTCGTTCAGCTCTGTCTGCAGCCTGGGGCGGCCCGCTTCCACGGCGCGTTCGAAGGCGCGGGCCTGGATGAGGCGGGCGGTGGGGGTGGTGGCTCGGGGGTCGAGGTGCTCCTTGAGAGCAGCGGCCATTTCGTTCTCTACGAAGGTGCCGATCTCCAGATACTCGAGGATGGCGCGGACCTGGTCGGGGGTGAAGCGGGCCATCATCATCGGGCCGGTCTTTTCGTAGTGACCGAAGATGCGTGCGGTGATGTTGCGGGTGTCCTCGGTCAGTTCGACCCAGATCTTCCGCCGGTCGAGAGTGTCGCGGATGCGGCGGACATAGCCGGCGGCCTCGAGGCGATCGATCACTGCAGTGACGGCGCCCGTAGTCAGGCCGCTGTCATTGGCGAGCTGGCCGGCGCTCACCCTGCCCCGCCGGTCGATCAGATCGAGGCAGCGGCCGTCGGTACGGTTGATACCGAGGAACTGGGTCAGCGTTTCGTCGAAGAGGTCCGTTGCGGTCTGGCTGGCGCGAACGGCTTCCTTGAAACGCAGGCCGAATTCCTGCTCCGATTTTTCTCTTGACGCGTTGATATCTTGATCCATAAGATAATTATACGATGAGACATCGAGGAATGCAAGATTCCTGGATGTCGCATGGACCGCCCACGACGATACGCGAATGCGATGCGAGATACGCGGATGCGATCTCGTAATCGCAACCGCGATCAAGCCGGGTGGCCTGCAAAACGATCATGAAGACGACGCAACCGACGGCCGGAGGGCCGGCGCATGAAACCGCAATCGCATCCATTCCAGCCGATCCGGCGCATGCCGGTGGAGCTGTTCGCCGTGCCGCGCAATAACAATGAGGCGCAAGTGACCAACACGATCATCGAGGCAAAGGGCCTCAAACGAAGCTTCAAGGCGCGGGGCGCCAAGGGCAAGACCATCGAGGCGGTGCGCGGCATCGACCTTTCCGTTCGCGAAGGCGAGATCGTCGGCTTTCTGGGGCCGAACGGCGCCGGCAAGACCACGACGCTGAAGATGCTCTGCACGCTGCTGACGCCGACCGACGGCTCGGCGACGGTGGTGGGCGCGGACCTGCGCCGCGATCCGGTCGAGGTACGCCGGCGTATCGGCTATGTCAGCCAGGCGGGCTCCACCTCGCCCGAGGCAAAGGTGGGCGAGGAGATCGTCAGCCATGCGCGGCTCTATGGCATCGACAAGCCGGTGGCGATCCAGCGGGGCAAGGAGTTGCTCTCGGCGCTCGACCTGGCCGAGATCTGGGACCGCACCTGCGGATCGCTCTCGGGCGGGCAGCGGCGGCGGCTCGATATCGTGATGGGGCTGATCCACCAGCCGCGGCTGGTATTCCTCGACGAGCCCTCGACCGGGCTCGACCCGCAGAGCCGGGCGAACCTGTGGAATCACATCCGCAAGCTTCGCGACGAGCTGGGGACCACGGTGTTTCTCACCACACACTACATGGACGAGGCCGACTCGCTGTCGGATCGCATCCTGATCATCGACCATGGGACGATCGTTGCCGAAGGCACGCCGGCAGAGCTGAAGAAGCGGGTGTCGGGTGACACGATCACATTGACGCTGCGCACGGAGGCGGACGCGACCGCGTCGGCCAGCATTGCGGGCCGTCTGGTCGGCGCGGATGTGCCGGTGACCGAAGCCAACGTCGTGCGTTTCCATGTGCCCGATGGAGCGACGGCGCTGCCGGTGCTGCTCGGCGACCTCACCAAGGCGGGGATCGACGCGATCGGCGTCGATGTGAACCGGCCGACGCTGGACGATGTGTTCCTGACGCTGACCGGACGGTCGCTGCGGGATTGAACTGACTGAGCGTGTGGCTCCCCCACCCTTGATCCCTCCCCGCAAGGGGGAGGGTGACGACTGAGGGGGCGGCGCGCCTGAAACTTGGAAGGTTTGGGAAATGTCCTTCATTCGCGATACCTGGATCATCTTTGCCCGGGCTATGAGCCTGTCGCTGCGGCAGCCGCTGTGGGTGGTGATCGGGCTGCTGCAGCCGATCCTCTATTTGACGCTGTTCGGGCCGCTGCTGCAGACGGTGGCGGCGACCTCGGGGTTCCAGGGGGATGCCTGGCAGGTGTTCGTGCCGGGGCTGCTGGTGCAGCTCGGGATTTTCGGCGGGCTGTTCGTCGGCTTCGGGATCATCGCCGAGTGGCGCTCGGGGGTGATCGACCGGCAGCTGGTGTCCCCGGCGGCGCGGACTGCGATCATCGCCGGGCGGACGCTGCGCGACGTGGTGGTGATCACCGTGCAGGCGATCGTCCTGGTGGGCGCGGCGTTCTTCATGGGGCTGCGGGTGCCGGTAGGGGCGTTGCTGATCGGGCTGGTGCTGGTGGCGCTGCTCGGGGCGGCGTTCTCGTTCATCTCGAACGCCATTGGCATCGCGACCAAGAGCGAGGACGCCCTGGCGCCGATGGTCAACACGCTGGCGCTGCCGATCCTGCTGCTGTCGGGGATATTGCTGCCGATGACGCTGGCGCCGGCCTGGCTGCAGGTGGTCGCCAACTTCAACCCGTTCAAGCACATCGTCGAAGCGCTGCGATCGGTGTTCCTGGGGAACTTCGGCGAGCCGATCGTGTGGATCGGGTTGGTGCTGGCCGTTGTGCTGGTGGTGATCGGGGCCTGGGTGGGCAGCCGGGTGCTGGCGGCGCAGACGAAATAGGCTGGCAGGGGCTTTGGTCGCCCCCTCCACCGCCCATGGCGGTCCCCCTCCCCCGCCGCGCGGGGGAGGATCACGGAGAGAGCTGTTCCCGGCGCCGTGACGCGAATTATTTATGCTGGCCTGTCGAATCTCGCTTCGACCGTTCGATTATCAATGAAGGCTTGCAGGCCTTCGCGATGATCACGGAACGCACGGAGCCTTGCGATGAAGCCCACTATCACCGCCTTTGAACGGTCGCCCGACGGCGGCAAGGGACTGTCGCGCGACATGCGCGTGCGCTGGGCGCTCGAGGAAGTCGGCCAGCCCTACGAGGTGCGGCTGGTTTCCTTTGCTGCGATGAAGCAGCCAGCGCATCGGGCGCTCCATCCTTTCGGGCAAATTCCCACCTATGAGGAGGGCGACCTGGTGCTGTTCGAGTCAGGCGCCATCGTCTTCCATATCGCGGAGCGGCATGCCGGGCTGCTGCCGGGCGATGCCAATGGCCGGGCGCGGGCGATCATGTGGATGTTTGCGGCGCTCAGCACCGTGGAGCCGCCGATCCTCGAGCTCCAGACGGCGAGGTTCGCCGAGGGCAACGAGAGCTGGGCGGCGGAACGCTTGCCGCTGGTCAAGGACCGCATCCGCGTGCGGCTGGCCGAGCTGTCCGAACGCCTTGGCAACAGCGAGTGGCTCGATGGGGCCTTCAGCGCGGGTGACCTGATGATGGTGCACGCCCTGTCGCGGCTCGGGCCGTCGGGCCTGCTCGCGGAGTATCCGAACATCGACGCCTATGTCGCGCGCGGACAAGCCCGCCCCGCATACAAGCGAGCCCAACTGGCGGTCGCCGCGGTTGCATTGCAGGCCGTTTGAGACGGTCCGCTGCGCCACTTCGACGGGTCGAGATGACCGCGGTCCGGACCTCGGCTTCGTCGAAGTAGATAGACGGACGTGTTGACGACTCCGGCGTGGCGTTTGAGAACAGGGCGCGAGGCTGTTCGCTGAGGGTCTGACTTGAAGCTGATCGTTGTCACTCCCGCTGGGCGGGAGCGCTATATGCGTTTGCTCAGCCACTACGTTCTCGGCAGCGCCGAGGTGGTCGAATGGCAGCTGTGGGACAATTGCCGCAACGACGCGGACCGGGCCTACCTCCAGCGGCTGGCGGCCAGCGACCCACGCTGCACGATCAAGCGACTCGCATCGGCAGACGGCACGAGCCAGAACATCGGCGACTTCTTCCGTTTCTGCGACGATCCGGAAGCGCTCTACCTGCGGCTCGACGACGACATCGTGTTCACCGAGCCGGGGTTCTTCGAACGCTTCAAGGCGAGGGCACTCGCCAGCCGCGGCGAGGCGCTGTGGTTTGCGCCGCTGATCATCAACAATGCGGTGTGCAGTTCGTTGATCCAGAGCCTCTCGAAGGTGCGGATCGAAGGAACGATCACCAGCCAGGCGATGTGTCCGTACAGCTGGGCGCATCCGAGTTTTCCCGAAGCGATGCATCCGGTGCTGATCGAAGCGGCCCGGAAGGGACGGCTCGACGATTTCCGCGTGCCGGATCGGGAAGTGCGGCTGGGGCGGTTCTCGATCAATGCGATCGGCTTCTTCGGCGCTGAAGTGATCGCGCTGGGCGAACTGTTTCATCCGCCCGACCAGAACGAGGAAGAGTGGCTTTCGGCCGTGCTGCCGGCCAAGTTGAATCGGCCGGGCAAGGTGCTCGGCGACCTGCTGGTGTCGCATTTCAGCTTCTACACGCAGGAGCGCCGGCTGCTGCAGACGGACCTTCTCGAGAGCTACTACGAGCTGGCGGGGCTTGACTGGCCTGGTTTCCTCAAGCCAAAGCGCGATCGGCTGAACGAGGCTTACATGAAGTGGCGGCAACGCAAGCGGCCGATGCCGAAGTACCGGATTTCGCTGGCGGATTAAGCTGCGGGCCGGGCGCCCCGTCCACCACCCTTCGGGTGGTCCGCCTCCCCCGCCCCGCGGGGGAGGATCAAGAGAAACTAGATTTCGGCTTCGTCGAAGATGCGGGTGAGGTCGCCGGCCCATTCACCGTTGTATTTGTCGAGCCAGCGTTCGGCCTGGGTTTTACCGAGATCGAGGGTTTCGTTGAGCGGATCGAGGAAGATCGTCTCGTCCTTGCCGGCGGCGAGGTGCTTGCGGCGGCGGAGGCCGTCGCCGGCGAGGTCGACCACGAGGCGGGCGATATCGGCGACGGTGCCGCCGCGGAACTTGGTGTGGATGGCGGTGCGGGGGACTTCGTTGCGGAGCGTCTGACGCTCGGCATTGGTCCAGTCGCTGACCAGGTCCCAGGCGGCGTCCAGCGCTTCGGAGTCGTAAAGGAGGCCGGTCCAGATGGCGGCGAGCGCGAGGACGTGGCCGCGATCGCCCATGTCGGCGCCGCGCTGCTCGAGGAACTGCTTGAGGCGGACCTCGGGGAACAGGGTCGAGAGGTGGTTTTCCCAATCCTTGATGGTCGGGCGCTCGGCGGGAAGCTGGGGGAGCTTGCCCTGCATGAAGGCGCGAAAACTCTCGCCCGCGACGTTGATGTATTCACCCTTGCGGATGACGAAGTACATCGGCACATCGAGCGCGTATTCGGCGTAACGATCGAAGCCGAAGCCGTCTTCGAACGCGAAGGGCAGCATGCCGGTGCGGGCGCGATCGGTGTTGAGCCAGATGTGCGAGCGGAAGCTCAGGTAGCCCGAGGGCTTGCCGTCGACGAAGGGCGAGTTGGCGAAGAGCGCGGTGACGATGGGCTGCAGCGCCACGGAGACGCGGAGCTTCTTGACCATGTCGGCTTCGTCGGAGAAATCGAGGTTCGCCTGCACGGTGGCCGAGCGGTACATCATCGAGGTGCCGAGGCTGCCGACCTCCTGCATGTATTTGGTCATGATGCCGTAGCGCGACTTCGGCATGGCGGCGATTTCGGCGACGGACCAGAGCGGGGTGACGCCGAGGCTGAGGAAATGGATGTTGAGCGGGCCGCCGATGATGCGGCAATCCTCGAGATGCGCGTCGAGCTCGGCCGCGGCATCGTGGATGGTGAGCTGCGGGGCGCCGCTCAGTTCGAACTGGCCACCGGGCTCGAGCGAGATGCCGCCGACGGCGCCGAGGTTGCGCAGCCCGATCGGGTTGCCGCGATCGAAGAACGGGTGCCAGCCGGTGCGAGCCTCGATGCCCTTGAGCAGGGCATGGATGCCGTCGTCGCCGGCATAGGGGACGGGACGGAGCGGGGCTTTGCGATAGACATGCTTTTCGTGCTCGGTGCCGACGCGCCACTCGGATTTGGGCTTGCCGCCGACCGCCATGACCTCGAGCAGGTCGTCCCGCGTTTCAATCAGCGGTGCGTTTTCTTCGCCGGCCATAGGCACTCCAACAGGCAAGACTGCCGGGCTCCGGGCCGGGCGCGGCGGACAATAGCCAGCCGCGCTCCGAATGCAATGGGCTTTATCGCCAATCGCCGATGGTCGATTGAACGACGGCGAGAGCAGCCACCGCAGCGGTGTCGGCGCGGAGGATCCTGGGGCCGAGACTGATCGGGATTACAAAGGTTTGGGCGAGGAGGAGCTGCCGCTCATCGTCGGAGAAGCCGCCCTCGGGGCCGACCAGGATGCCGATGGGGAGGCCGTCGAGATCCATCAGCTGGGTGTTCGGGGCGTGGTTGGGGGCGCTTTCGTCGGCGAAGATCAGGCGACGAAGGCCGTGTTTCTGCTGCCAGGTGGAGATGAGGTCGGTGAGCGCCACCTCGTCCGCCAGCTTCGGGACGCTGAGGACTTCGCACTGCTCGGCGGCTTCGATGACATTGGCGTGGAGCTTGTCGGACTTGAGGCGCGAGACCTGGGTGAAGCGGGTGATCACGGGCTGGATGATGCCGGCACCCATCTCGGTGGCCTTCTGCACGAGGTAGTCGAGGCGGCCAGTTTTCAGCGGTGCGAAGCCGAACCAGAGATCGGATTTTTCGGTCTGGTGCTGGGTTTGCACCACGAGTTCGAGGGTGGCGCCCTTGCGGTGATCGTCGGCGATACGCGCCATCCAGGCGCCGTCGGTGCCGTTGAAGACCACCAGCGCATCGGCTTGTTTCATGCGCAGCACGGTCAAGAGGTAGTTGGTGTGCTCGCGACCGAGCTCCAGCTTCGCGCCTGCGGCGAGCGGCGCCTCGATGAACAGGCGAGGCAGGGTCTTGTGCGATCTGGGCATCGTGGTACGCGTGATATGAAACTGGCCGCAGGGCCATTACGACACACAAGACAGACGATGCAAACCCCTGACAAAGCAGCAGGTACGGTAGCGGACGCGAGCCGCGGCAACTGGCTCGATCGCTACGCGCCGGAGTGGCTGAAGCCTTACGGGCGGCTGGCGCGCTGGGACCGGCCGATCCCGTTGCTGCTGCTGTTCTGGCCGTGCGGATTTGCGCTGGCGCTGGCAGCGCTGGCGAACCCAGCACGCGGGTTCGACTGGTGGGCGCTGGTGCTGTTCTACATCGGCTCGGTGGCGATGCGCGGGGCGGGCTGCACGTTCAACGATATCGTCGATACCGACATCGACATGAAGGTGGCGCGGACGCGCTCACGGCCGATCCCGTCGGGCCAAGTGACGAAGCGGCAGGCGGCGCTGTTTCTCGTCCTGCAGTCGCTGGTCGGGCTGGTGGTGCTGCTGCAGTTCAACGGCACAACCGTGCTGCTCGGTGTATCGTCACTGGTGCTGGTGGCGATCTATCCGTTCATGAAGCGGGTGACGTGGTGGCCGCAGTTGTTCCTGGGGTTGGCGTTCAACTGGGGCGCGCTGGTGGGCTGGACGTCACAGACCGGTTCCCTCGCCCTGCCCCCGCTGCTGCTTTATGTCGGCGGGATCCTGTGGACGATCGGCTATGACACGATCTACGCGCTGCAGGACATCGAGGACGATGCGCTGGTGGGGGTGAAATCCACCGCGCGATTGTTCGGGCGGCGGGCGCGAATATTGGTGGCGCTGTTCTATGCGGCGGCGGTGGTGCTGTGGGTGGCGGCGGCGCTGCTGGTGGGTGCGGGATGGCCGTTCCTCGTGGGCATGCTGGTGGTGATCGGCATACTGGGCTGGCAGATTAGGACGCTCGAGCCGCGGAACCCGGCGAATGCGCTGGTGCGGTTCCGGGCCAACCACTGGGTGGGACTGGCCTTCACCCTGGCGCTGCTGCTCGATCTCGCGATCTGATTGTGCAGATTGCTGCACAATCTTTCCTGATGTCGCCGACTTCTGCATAAAGCCTTGAGCGGGTATTTCTTCGGGCAACGAAACCCGGAGATGGACATGCCGAAACTGAAGGTCATTGCCGCGGAGCGCTGTTGCCGCCCGCTCGCCGACGAAGCCCAGATCGGCTGGGAGGCTGCGGCTTACCTGGCGCTAGAAGCGATGCAGGACGGACGCCACCGTGCCCGCCGGCCTAGTACTTCAACTCGTTCTCGGCGTTGAGTTTTTCGAACGCGTCGGAATCCGCCACGTAGCCGCCAAGTGAGGCACTCCAGTTGTAGGTCTGGGCGATCATTCGGTCGTAGGCCGGGGCCAGCGGCTCGAGCGGATCCTCGCCCTCCTCCACCGGCTCAGGCGGCTCAGGCGGCTCGACGGTGCGGGTGGCGTGGACCGCGGCGGTGATCGGCCAGTAGCCGGGGCCGCCGGCAGTTGTGGTGACGGCGAGCGACTGGTGCTCCTCGTAGCTGCCGCCCTCCACCGAGAAGAAGTAAATCGAGTCGATGAGAGTGAGTTGCTTGTCCTTGACGAAGACCAGTTGTGCGGCGTCGTAGCCCTGGCTCGAATTGAAGTGTTCGGAGTTCACGCGGACCGCGTCGTTGGCGGCGCCGATCGGGAAGACTTCGCCGAACCAGTTGTTCTCGTAGATGCCGACATCCACCGCATCGAGCAGCTTGAGGTTCTCGTCGTAGAGCGCCAGCAGGACCACCTCCGCGACGCTGTCATTGGAGTGGCCGAGAACCGAGTGCAGCAGGGTGAGCGGGCGACCTTCGACGCGCAGCGTGACAACCTCGGGTCCAAGGACTTTTATCGCAGCGGGCGTTTCGCCGCTCGCGGCCTCGTCGATCGGGCGCAGCGGCTTCATGGCGCTGCCGCTGCCGTAGCCATTGGAATCGATGGTGAGGTCGGTGACGACCTGGCGCATGAGATCGAGCACCGTGGATTGCGGGTGCCCGGGAACCGGGTCCGCCAGCTTCACGTCGACCGCTCCGGCCGCCGTGCCGGTAAGCGCCAGGATCAGCGCCGCAAAAGCCAATGACTTCAACATCTTCTCACCCCTGGGGATCACGACTGGCATCTGCCGCAAGCCGGCTGAAGCAGCGATGAACGGGGACGCAGAATAGAAGCGGGGCCGGTCCATTTCTGGATCGGCCCCGGCTCGAGCTAGTTTTGGAGGTCGCTACGAGTCTTTCCGACAGTTCAAACGTGCATGGGATCGCTGTCGGCTTGTTGATTACTAACGGCTTAGCGCCGGAAAAGTTGCATCAGGACGCTTCGCCCGGCTTGCGGCGGTTGAGGAAGCGGGGACGGCGCTCGGCGTCGGCGGCGAGGCGGCGGCGGTCGTGCTTGATGCCGAGTGCGACACCATCGACCTGCTGCGAATAGGGGAGGAGGTTGCCGTCGCCGGCCTTGATGAACAGCGGCAGGCGGAGCTTCTTGCCCCAGTTCTGCCACTCGGCGACGACGTTGGAATTGCCGATCTCTTCGAACACGCGGTAGTTGAGGTCCGGGTCGCCGTGCACCAACTCGATAGCGCTCGACAGCACACCCTCTTCGGTGATCGAGGTCGAGACGGCAACGCCGATGAACTCATCGACCGGCACCTTGATCTTGATGGCGACGCCGCTCTTTTCGAGCGTCTTGCGCACCGTCACGGTCTTCACCGGATCCTTGGGGCCATTATCGTTGGCCGGACCGAAATATCTGGCAGTCAGCGAACGCGTCCGGGGGGCTCTGCCCTCGCCGAACAACATGACAACCGACGAACCGTCGATCCCAATACGACCCTGCATAATATGCCTTCCTGTCAACTTTCGAGAGCTGTTAGTGCCGCCCTCTTTGATGGGCCCAATGTACCCGCGCCCCTTGCCACCCCGCTTAAGAAACTGGGTTAAGTTTAGGTTGTTTTGCGAAGGGTTAGCGGGGTGTCACCGGGTGTAACGCAGTCTTAAGTGCGTGTGCTTGCTTGGCTTTAACCACTCGCTCCGGCGCCAGCCCGCAACTGGGCTAAGTAGTGGCCGCGCAGCCACTGAGGCGACCTGTGGCCTTTGTGCGGGCCTTGTTCCTGCACAGGGATGCGCCTAGAAGCACGGCCAGCCAAATACCCCGGAAGACTGATGCTCAATGCCGCCCCGACTACAGCTGCCGACGATCGCGAATTGCTGCGCTCGGCCGCCGTCACCGCCGGGATCATCGCGGCCGGCTACTTCCGCAAGGACCTGAAGACCTGGACCAAGGAGAACGCCTCGCCGGTCAGCGAGGCGGACATCGTCCTCGACAAGTTCCTCAACTCGGCCCTGCTCACGGCGCGCCCCGACTATGGCTGGCTGAGCGAGGAGAGCGTCGACAACCCCGCGCGGCTTAGCCATCGCCGGGTGTTCGTGGTCGACCCGATCGATGGGACGCGCGGCTTCATCCGCGGCGAGGACAGCTGGACCGTGTCGCTGGCGGTGGTCGAGGACGGAGTGGCGATTGCCGGGGTGGTGTACGCACCGGTGCGCGACGAGATGTATGACGCGGCGATCGGCGATGGCGCGCGGCTCAACGGCAAGCCGCTGGTGCGGCAGCGCCATCCGGGCCGGACCGCGCCGCTGATCCCGGCGCCGGGGGCGGTGCACCAGGAGTTGCAGGCGGCGGGGCTCGAGTACACGCGCGGGCCGTTCTACCCCTCGCTGGCCTATCGGCTGGCGCTGGTGGCGTCGGGGAAGCTCGATGCGGTGGTGGTGCGGCGTGGGGCGCAGGACTGGGACGTGGCGGGCGCGGCGTGCATCCTTGCCGAGGCCGGGGTCGGGTTCGAAGACGTGTGCATAGGTGCCCTGCGCTTCAATCGCCCGGAAACCCGGCACGGAGCGCTTGCAGCGCTGGCCGAGCCTTCGCTAAAAGCGCCGTTACATGCGGCGCTGGTCAAGGTCTATGGCTGCCCGCAGCCACAGGAAGTCGATCTGGAGCGTCTGAAGCCGTGAGCAAGACAAAGAAACCCGAGACCAAGCAGCAGCTCTTGCACCTCGTCATCGGTGGTGAAGTGGAGAAGGCCGAGGACATCGTCTTCAAGGACCTCGATGCCGTGGACCTGGTCGGGGTCTATCCGAACTATGCCGCGGCCCACGCGGTGTGGAAGCAGAAGGCGCAGCTGACGGTGGACAATGCCGAAATGCGGTATTTCGTGGTGCATTTGCACCGGCTGCTGAACCCGGAAGACGACGAGTAAGGTCGGCGACAACACCGCAGCCGGAGCGTGGGGACCCCCCACCCCTGTCCCCTCCCCGCAAGGGGACCCTCACACTGACATCGAGATTGTCGTCTCCCTCCCCCTTGCGGGGAGGGATCAAGGGTGGGGGTCGGCTCGCACCGGGTTCTCGACCTGCGCGATAAGGCTCGCAGCCAAAGCGTCGAGTCTTTCGGTCGCCTTGCCCGCCACTCCGCGGAAGGCGTCGACCATTTGCTGGCGGCGTGGGGCGTCGTCCAGCAGACCCAGCACTACCTGAGGCAGCTCGTCCGCCGAGCCGACCTGAACAGCACAACCTAGCGCTGACAACGCCTCGTGCAGTGGCTTCTGGCGTTCGATGTGGGGGCCGTAGAGGCTGGCTGCGCCCAGGTGCAGCGGTTCGCTCAGGTCGTGGCCGCCGATATCGGAGAAGGTGCCGCAGACGATGCCGATGGTGGCCCGTGCGTAGACCTTCGACAGCGTGCCCATTTCATCGAGCCATACGAGGCCGCCGGAGTCGGTGATGGCCGCTTCGCTGTCGACCATGGCGAGTTCGGCGCCGAGGCGGGCGCTGAGGACTTCGCCCGGGGTTTTGCCGGGATAGCGCGGGACGAGGACGAGTTTTGCGTCGGGGCGTTTGGCTCGGAGTTCGGCGATGGCGGGGGCGAGCAGGTCGATCTCGTCGCGGTGGACGTTGCCGAAGGCGATGAGCGGGGGAGCGTCCTTGGGAGTCGCGCTGGAGCTCTTCAGCGGCACCAGCTTGAGGTTGCCCAGCACGTCGATGCGCTCGCCGGGGACGCCTAGTTCGGCGTAGCGGGCGGCTATCGCTTCGTCCTGGGCGTAGATGCGCTGCGCCTTGGCGATGGTGCGGTTGGCGACCAGCGAGTTGCGCTGGTGGCGGGCGAAGCTGCGGGGCGACATCGTGGCGTTGACGACCACGACGGGTACGCCGGCGGCCTCGGCGGCGGCGAACTGGGCGGGCCAGAACTCGGACTCGACCAGCACCAGCAGGTCCGGGCGCACCTTGGTGAAGATGCGGCGCTGCGCTTCGAGGGTGTCGAGCGGCATGACGAAGCTGGAATTGTCGCCGGCGATGGCGCGGACGCGGGCGTAGCCCGAATAGGTGGTGGCGGAGAGGACGACCGAGAGGCCCGGGTCGCGCTCGAGCAGGCGCTGGCGGAGGAGTTCGGCGACCTTCGATTCACCGGCAGAAACGGCGTGGATCCAGATGCGCTTGCCGTGGGCGGGTTGCGGCAGGACCGGGTTCAGGCGCTTTTCGAACCAGGCGGTGCCGCCCTCGTCGCTTTTGGAGAAGCGGGACAGCACCGCATAGTGCAGCCAGGACGCCGCCGTGACGAGCCCGCCATAGGCCTTCCAGCGAAACGGCACGGCTTCGGACACGCGGTGACTCCAACTGGCTGCAGGTGTGACCTAGCCGGTCCAACGACGAGGCACAACCTTGCGGCGCTTGCTTGCGGGTTCTTGGCGATTGCTGCTAAGCCACGCCATGTCTTCAGCGAGGCGCGGACCGGGTCCTAACGTGCGCTATCCGATTGCCAATGATGCGCGTCTGCAGCAGCTCGCCCTCGATGAGGCGCGCGCGGCGATCCGGCTTGAAACCGAGGGGCTCGAGGCACTCGCCGCAGGGCTCGATGGCGCGTTCGTGGCGCTGGTGGAGCTGATCCAGCGGGCGCCGGGGCGGGTCATTCTCTCGGGCGTCGGCAAGAGCGCGCATATCGCGCGGAAGGTGGCGGCGACGCTGGCTTCGACCGGTACGCCGGCACAGTTCGTCCATGGTGGCGACGCCAGCCACGGCGACCTCGGGATGATCACCACCGCCGATGTAGTGGTGATGTTCTCGAAATCGGGCGACACGGCGGAGCTGGCGGACCTCGCCAACTATTGCGTGCGGTTCGATATTCCGCTGGCGCTGGTGACGGCGCGGCCCGACTCTCGGTTGGGGCGGGCGGCGAACATCGTGGTGACGCTGCCCGACGCGCGCGAGGCGTGCGAGATCACGGCGGCGCCGACGACTTCGACGACGATGATGGCGGCGCTGGGCGATGCGCTGGCAGTGGTGCTGCTCAGGCGGCGCGGCTTCCAGGCGGCGGATTTCCATGTGTTCCACCCGGGCGGCACGCTCGGCAGCGCGCTGCTCACGGTTGGCGAGGTGATGCATCGGGACGAGAAGCTGCCGCTGGTGGGGGCCGAGGCGAGCGTAGCGGAGGCGATCCTCGAGATGACCTCCAAGGGTTTCGGTTGCACCGGCGTGGTGGACGAGGCGGGCGAACTGCTCGGGATCATCACCGATGGCGATTTGCGTCGGCATATGGCGGACGGGCTGCTGGCGCAGACGGCGGCAGCGGTGATGACGGTGAACCCGCGGACCATCGGCGCCGAGGCGCTGTTGAGCGAGGCGCTGCGGCAGATGACGGTGCTGACGCCGCGGATCACTGCGATTTTCGCCATGGACGGAAACCGGCCGGTGGGCATCGTGCATGTCCACGATTGCCTGCGCGTCGGCCTCGTCTGAGCGTGTCCGACCTCATCGTCATTCCCGCTCGTTACGGTTCGACCCGGCTGCCCGGCAAGCCGCTGCACATGATTGCTGGGCGCGCGCTGCTGGAGCGGGTGGCGGCGATCGCCATCGCGGCGGCACGGCAGCTTGGCGATGCGGAGGTGCTGGTCGCCACCGATGACGAGCGCATCCTGACGGCAGCACAGGGACTTGGGCTCGAAGCGGTGATGACGGCGAGCGAGATCACTTCGGGGTCCGGGCGGGCGCTGGCGGCTTTGCGGGCGACCGGGCGGACGGCAGGTTTGGTGGTGAATTTGCAGGGCGATGCGCCGTTCACGGCGCCGCAGCATATCGTCGAGATCGTGCGGACGGCGCGCGGGTCGGCGGCGGATGTGACGACGCCGGTGGTGCAGTTGGACTGGGCGCGGCTCGACGCGCTGGTGGCGCACAAGCGCTCGACGCCGGCGAGCGGCACGACGTGCCTTCGCGACGGCGCGGGCCGGGCGGTGTGGTTCTCGAAGACCGTGCTGCCGTTCATGCGCAAGGAAGCGGAGCTGCGAAAGCAGGGCCCGCTGTCGCCGGTGCTGCAGCATATCGGGCTCTATTGCTACCGGACACCGGCACTCGAGGCGTTCGAGGCCGCGCCGCCTTCGCAGTACGAGCAGCTCGAGGGGCTGGAACAGTTGCGGCTGATCGAGCTGGGGCTCGACATCCGCGCGGTGATCGTGCCGCCGGCCAAGATCACCATGAGCGGGGTGGATAGCCCGGCGGACGTGGAGCGGGCGGAGCGGCTGATCGGCGAGTTCGGCGATCCGTTCGTCGACTGGCGATCATGACGCGGCTGGTGATTGTCAGGCATGGCAACACCTTCGAGGCCGGCGAGCCGCCGCGCCGGATTGGCGCCCGCACGGATCTGCCGCTGACCGCGACGGGGCTCCAACAGGCGGAGGCGCTGGGACGGCATTTCGCCAACAAGGGCGTGCGTTTCGACCGGGTGTTGAGCGGCGAGCTCAAGCGGACGCGCGCGACGGCCGAGGCGATTGTCGGGTCGCAACCGCTGAAGATCGAGGCGGCGCCATTCCTCACCGAGATCGACCATGGGCCGGATGAGGGGCAGCCCGAGGCCGCCGTTGTCGCAAGATTGGGTAACGAGGCCATCACGCTGTGGGAGACAGAGTGGGTGGCGCCCGAAGGTTGGGAGGTGGGGGCGCAATGGCGCCTGCTCGCCTGGCGGGAGTTCGTGGAGCGGACAGCGGAGGAGCTGCCTCGCGGAACGATACTCCTGGTGACCAGCAATGGAGCAGCGCGGTTCGCCTTGGCGGCGCTGGGCCTGAAGCCTGGGGAAAACCGTGCCGGCGTCAAATTCCGTACGGGAAGCTATGGTGTGATCGAGGCCGACGACGGGGCCGATTTCCGTCTACTGGGGTGGGACATACGTCCGGGCGAATCGCCCGGCGATTTGGATTTGTTTTGATGCAGCAGGTTTTTGTCGATGCGCCCAACGGGAAGCGCGTCGGGTTTGGTACTGATCTTCCGCTTGCCTTCATTCTCGGTCCTTGCGTGATCGAAAGCCGTGATCACGCATTGAAGACCGCGGGCTTTCTTGCCGAACTCGGCGAGCGGCAGGGCATTCCACTGATTTACAAGTCGTCGTTCGACAAGGCGAACCGCACCAGCGGAGCGAGCTTCCGCGGCATCGGCATCGAGGAAGCGCTGCGGATCTTCGAAGCGGTCAAAGCCGAAACCGGGCTGGCCGTGACCACGGACGTGCATGAGCGCGAGCAATGCGCTGCCGTGGCTGAGGTGGTGGATATCCTGCAGATCCCGGCGTTCCTCAGCCGGCAGACCGACCTACTGGTCGCTGCGGCCGCGACGGGGCGCATCGTCAACGTCAAGAAGGGGCAGTTTCTCGCGCCCTGGGACATGAAGAATGTCGCCAAGAAACTCGACAGCGCCGGCGCCTCGGGCGTGTTGCTGACCGAGCGGGGCACGAGCTTCGGCTACAACACGCTGGTGGTCGACATGCGCGGCCTGCCGATCATGGCGGAGACCGGCAAGCCGGTGATCTTCGATGCCACCCACTCGGTGCAGCAGCCAGGCGGACGTGGCGAATCGTCGGGCGGCGAGCGGCAATATGCGCCGGTGCTGGCGCGGGCGGCGGTGGCGGTGGGCGTCGCCGGCGTGTTCATCGAAACGCACGAAGACCCCGACAACGCCCCGTCGGACGGCGCCAACATGATCCCCCTGACCGAGATCGAGAGCCTGGTGGCGGAACTGAAGGCGCTCGACGCCATTGCCAAGAGCCGAGGCCCCAGGCGATGAGCGCTGCGGCCAAGTATGGCACGCCGTCGTATATCCGCTGGGCTTGTTTTGCCGCGATCGTCTTCCTGTTTGCACTGCCTTGCATCGCGGGGCGGCTCACCACGTATTTCGTGCTGCTGTTCGCGATCTTCGCGCTGATCACGCCGTCGATCCTGGTGGCCTTTCGGGACCGGAGCCAAAACCCGATCGACCTGATGTTCGTCGCGGCTGCGGCGCTGCCCTCGCTCTCGTTCGTGATCACCGCGGACAGCCCGGATGACCTGATGTTCGCGTTCAACTTCGCACCGTTGCTGGTGGCTGTGCCGTTCCGCTGGCAGGTCGAGCGCTTCGCGCGGGCCGATGGTGCCGTGCTGATCGGCTGGCTGTCGCTGACCGGCGCCGGCATTGCCGTGATCGTGGGCGTGGTCCAGGTGATGTTCCTCGGCTACGACCGGGCCGGCCAGCCACTGATGAGCGCGTTCCATTACGCCGACAGTGCCATGCTGCTGGGCTTTCTCGCATTGGTGGGGCTGTTCGCGCCGGGCAAGCATCGCCGGCTGCCGTTCCTGCTGGGGCCGATTTTCGGCATCATGGTGGCGCTGCTCAGCGGCACGCGTGGCGCGCTGATCGCGACGCCGGTACTCGGCTTCATCGCGCTGGTGTTCGCCCTGGCACTGGCCCCTGCCCGCCACCGGGTGGTCACCCTGATTGCCGCTGCTGCCGTGGTGGTTGCTTCCGGCATCGTGCTGCTGATCGCGATGCAATACGGACTGGACCGCGCCATCGGTGGGTTCGCGGCGACGCAGGACGTGCTCGCCGGCGGCGTGGCGGACCGCTCGACGCAGGAACGACTGATGATGTTCTCGGGCGGGTATCAGGCGTTCATGCACAAGCCGCTGTTCGGCTATGGCTGGCCGGAAATGGTGCGGGCGATATTGCCGTACATCCCGGCGTCCGAGGCGGAGCGGATGCTGAGCTTCAGGCAGTTGCACAACGGGCTGCTGAGCTTTGCGGTGGGAGCGGGGATACCAGGCGTCATCAGCTTCCTGCTGCTGTCAGTGGCGCCGCTGATCGCGGTGTTCCGCACGCCGCGGGACGAGCTTTTCGCCTCGCGGCTGTACCTCGCGGTGACGCTGTGCGCCGGCTATGCGGTGTTCCAGCTGACCATCATCATGATCGGCTTCGAGTTCCACACCGTGCAATACGCCTTCATGACCATGGTCATCCTCGGCTTCGTCGTGGTGCCGCAGCGGGTGGCGACGGTCGCTCAGTCGGCGCGCGGCCAGGCCGCAGTGGGGCCCGAGACCGCCAGAACGGCATAATACTCGCTGCCGCGCCCGCCCCCCTCGTCGCGCTTCAGCACGGTGACGAGGCGGGTTTCGACGAACTCCGACCGTGCCGGCAACGCGTCGGCGGCGGCCGGCGACGCGACGGCCTTGACCAAGAGGGCCGGCGAGAGCGCCGGATAGCGCTGATCGGACGGCAGGAAGTCGTAGCGCGGGTGCGGAGCGATGTCGCGGACCGGGCGCATGTCGCCGGCGCCGCGGCCGTGAAAGAACAACTCCCCGGTCAAACGGTAGCTATTCTCAGTCCAGATCACCTGCGCTCCGGTCCGGTCAGCGATCTGGCGGACGTCCGAGGCGAGCTTGTCCCAGCCGCGCAGCATGCGCGTGCGATCGGCGAAACCGAGGTCCAGCGGATAGTAGACGGCCTGGATGTAGGCGAACCCGATCACCAGCAGACCGAACGCCGTCTGCAGGCCGGTGGCGAGGACCGCGGCCCAGCGCCCGAACGGTCGCGGCGGCAGCAGGCAGACGAAGGCTGCGCCGACCAGGGCCAGGACCGGCGTCACCGGCTGCAGCCAGTTCACCTCGACGCGGGCATGCAGGGAGTGAAACAGGAAGTAGAGCAGAACCGGCAGCGTGGTCAGCACCGGCAGGGCCAACCGCGCACCGCTCCGTCGACCTTGCCCAAGGAAGAACCCGCCGATGCCGAGCAGCGCGCAAAGCAGCAGCGCCGGCCCCATGGCAGCGGCTTGGCCGACGATGAATTCGACCACAAGATTTTTGAGTTCGGCGTCAACGGTGACGACTCGGGCCCCCTGGAACAGGAAAGACTGCCACTCGTGCTGGTAGTTCCACCACAGCACCGGCGAGAATACCGCGATCGCCAACAGCCCGCCGGCCCACAACTGCCAATGCCTGAACTGGGCGCGGCCATCAGCCGTGCCGACGAGGAAGAGCACCAGGCCGACCCCGAACCAGGCATTGGTGTATTTCGAGGCAAGACCGGCGCCGGCGGCGAGCCCGACAAGCAGCCACCAGTTGGGGCGTGAGCGCATAACGGCCTCGGCGGCGGCCCAGAGCGACAGCGTCCAGAACAGTGTCGATGGCACGTCGGGGGTGGCGACGAAGTTCACGCCGCCCTGCAGGCTGAGGCAGTACCAGGCGACGGCGACCGCGGCTGCGGTGCGTCCGGGCACCAGCAGGCGGCCGGTGCGATAAAGGGCGGCAAGCAGCGCGAGATTTGCGAGCAGCGGCATGAGGCGCACGCCGAGCAGGGTGTCACCAGCGACGAGGCGCCCCAGGGCGGTCATCAAGGCGACGCCGGGAGGATGATCGAAATAGCCCGGGGCGAGGTAGGCCGACCACATGGCGTAGTAAGCTTCGTCGCCGTCGAGACCAACGGTGACGGAGACGAACAGCTTTGCCGCGAAGGTGACCACGACCACCAGGAGCGCAAAGACCTCGACACCGGTCAGCCCGGCGCGAACGGGCGTCTCGAAGGGGATGTTGGTTTCGGTGGTCGAGGCCATGGAGGTAACCGGAGGACGCTGGGTCGGAATTGAGGACGCAGCTAAACCACGGATCGGCTCGCTTCGGAACGATCTTGACGGTTGCCGCGGCAGCATGACCCATCCGTGGGGTGGATCGAAACGGCTCCGCCGACCCGCATTTGCTGGGTCATCGGTCGCGTCGCGGAAGTGGATATTCTGTATATCGTGGATATCGGCGCCAGCTACCGATGCGTTCGACTTTCTTAGGCGAACCGTAATTTGACTTGGGGCTAGATAGTCGCTAGCCAAACCGCAGACGACGCAAGCGGCAGGTCAGGGACCCATCCGTCCATGCACACTTCCGCCCTTCCCTACAGTGAGTCCGCGACGGGCCTCGAGGCACGTAGTGCGCACCGGTGGGTGTTTGCCCTCATCGCCGTGGCGACCATCGTGCGGCTGGGGATCGCCGCCGTGCTGCCGGTCGGGGTGGACGAGGCGTACAGCATCGGCATCTCGCGGCAGTTTTCGCTGAGCTATTTCGATCACCCGCCGCTGCATCTGTGGCTATTGGGATCGTGGGCCAAGCTCTGGGGCAGCGAGAACCTGGTGCTGATGCGGTTGCCGTTCGTGCTGCTCGGGGCGCTGTCGTCGTGGCTGATCTACGCGCTGGGCGCACGGCTGTTCGGGACGACCGCCGGGTTATGGTCGGCGGTGATCTTCAACCTCGCTCCAGTATTCGGGCTGGCGCATGCGGGACTGATCTTCCCCGATGGGCCTCTACTCGCAGCAGGGCTGGCGATGGCGCTGGTCGTCGCGCGGATCGTGCTGGCGCCGGCAGAAGGGCAACGACTGGGGCTTTGGGCGCTGGCCGGACTGATGGGCGGACTGGCGCTGCTGTCGAAATATCACGGTGTGCTGCTGATCGGCGGCGTAGGGCTGTTCCTGCTCAGTACGCGCGAAGGGCGGCGCTGGCTGCTGCGGCCGGGGCCGTGCCTGGCAGTAGCGATTGCGGCGGTGTGCTTCGTGCCGGTGATCATCTGGAACGCGCAGCACGACTGGGTGTCGTTTGCATTTCAATCGGCGCGCGGGCGGTTCGGCAGCGGCAATCTCCGGGCGCTGGGGCCGCTTGAATCGCTGCTGTTCCAGGCGGGGTACCTGCTGCCGTGGATTGCCGTGCCGTTGGCGCTGGTTCTGGTACGCGCCGTCGCGGGCGGGCCGGGCAATGCCCGCCGCTGGCTGCTGGTTTGCCTTGCGGTGCTGCCGATCGTCATTTTCACCGGGCTGACGCTGCTGAGCCGCGGTCTGCCGCATTGGCAGATGCCGGGGTGGCTATTCACGATTCCCCTGCTCGGCGAAGCGCTGGCCACGGCTGGGCGGACCATGCGGCGAATTGCGATTGGCACCGCCGTAGTGACGGCAGTGCTGCTCGCGGGGCTGGGGACCGTGGTGACGATGCAGGCGCGATGGGGGAGTTTCGACGAGCCGACGCGAGCGCTGTTTGGCGGCACCGATCCGACCGACGCGCTGCTGTCCTGGGAGGCTCTGAAGCCGGCGCTGGCGGATCGCGGGTTGCCGGCGGACGACCGGACCTTCATCGGGACGTTCAACTGGATTCGCGCCGGCGAGATCAATGCGCTGTTCGGCCGCGATGTGCCGGTGATTTGCCTCTGCGACGACGCGCGGCACTTCGCCTATCTCACGCCGCCGGCAGCGCTCGCTGGGTGGACGGCGATCCTGATCGGGCTTCCGGAGAATGTCGGCAACGATGCTGCGCTGGGCCCGCGGTTCGAGACGCTGGGGCCGGTGGAGGAGGTGAGCCTCAGCAAGGCAGGGCGCGTGGTGGTGCCGCTGCAGCTCAGAATCGCTACTGGATTCAAGCCTTAGCGGCTGGAGAGGCCGTAGCGCTTGTAGGCTTCATGGGCGGCTTCGGCGTTGGCGTAGGGCTCTTGCCGGTCGACGTTCCAGTAGGTCAGCTCGTCGAGCGCGATGGGGACGCCGGTGACGGCGCAGCGGACGAAACTGCCGGGCCGCAGAACGACATAGTCGGCATCGAGGTACCGGACCTGCGCCTCGGAGGGGCTGAAGCTCTTGTCGAAGATGTTCATCGTGTCGCTCGCATTAGCGAAATATAGGTCAGATTGGCTGACTTGCAAACCGTTGCAAACCGCCGCTTTCTGACCGGAGTCTGAACGGCGCCGTCCGCACAAGTTCATCGATACGGCCCCAGAGTGGCAATGCTGGGGCGAAAGCACGCCCTCGCGCAACCAGGGGGCTCAGATGAAATCAACTCTCCTCGCGCTCGGCGCGATCCTCTCCATGACCGGGACTGCTTCGGCCATCGACATGTTCGATCTCGGCGGCGCCGCGGCCGGCAGTCCGAGCACGGTGTGGTACAAGTTCGCCGGCAAGGACGCGATCGCCGTGTTCGTGCGCGGCAAGGACGGCCTGATGTACGCCCAGGTCGGCGACGGCGAGGGCGGCGGCTGGACCGGCTGGGCGCCGATCGGGGCCGAGATCCTCAAGTCCGACCCGGCCTGCGTCGCGACCAGCACCAGCCTCATCGACTGCGTCGCGGTGGGCAAGAACAACAACGTGTTCCACGTCCGCTACGACGCCAAGAAGCACCAGTGGACGGACTGGGAGAACCTGGGCGGTTTTGCCACTGGGGCGCCGGGGCTTGCCCGCACCAGCGAGGATGGCAAGACCACGCTCAACGCGTTCGTGTCGGGACCCGACAACCTGCTGTTCATCGATACGTTCGACGGCAAGGGCTGGAGCGACTGGCAGAGCCTCGACGTCAAGGTCGGCGGGGCGGTTGCCTGCTCCGACATCCTCGTCGTCGGCGCGCATTGCTACGACACCAGTTCGGGCAGTGCCGAGCAGCTTTCCGATCTCACCCGTACCTCCGGCAGCGACATCTTCGTCGATCATCTCGGCGGCGCCATCGAGGGCAAGGTCTCGGCTGTCGCCAGCGGCATGAACGGCGACACGCTGCGGGTGTTCGTCAACGGGCCGGGGCACCGGCTGTGGTTCAAGAAATGGGACGGACAGTGGAACGAGTGGTCGCAGCTGCCCGTCACCATCCACTCCGCCCCCGGCTGCGCCATCCGCAAGACGGGTGGCGATGCGTGGTGCGCCAGCGTGCAGGACGACGGCAAGGTGAAGATGGTGCTGGTGAGCGAAGCTGAGATGTAGCCGCCCGCTGGTGCAAGCCGACCCCCACCCCTGTCCCCTCCCCCAAAGAATGGGGAGGGAGACGCTCCCACTGCAATCGAGGCCATCGTCTCCCTCCCCCGGTTGAGGGGGAGGGATCAAGGATGGGGTCGGTTTGCACCGGCTCCGCCTTGGTGCCCGCTGCTAGAACAGGCTGCCCTGGTTGCCCTCGCCCGGCGGCGGTTTGACGCGCCGTTGGGTGCGGGGCGCGCCGCCCACGGCGACACCGATCTTGCCGACTGAAACCTCGATAGTGAGCTCCTCGCCGGGTCGCACCTGATCGGCGCGCTTGACGATCCGGTCCTCCGAATCCGTGACGATCGCAAAACCGCGGTCGAGGATGTTGCGGTAGCTGACCGCATCGATGAGCTTGCTCACCGCATCGAGCTCCTGGCGTCGCTGGGCAACGATCCGGAGGACCGTGGGCGGCAGGCGAATCGACGCCGTGGTGAGACGGCTCGCGAGGTTCCTGACCTCGCCGCGCAGCGTGTTGGGCGACAGCTTGCCGGACAGCCGCTCGAACGCGATGCGCTTGCGCTGCCCGGTGTGGCGGAGCGCGGCGACAAGGTTCGAGGCGGCATGATCGAGGCGCTGGCGGGCGCTCGCGACGAGATCGAGCGGGCGCGGCAGGCCGGCAGCGGCGGCGCGCAGGCGATCGCGGTAGTTCGAGGCGGCGCGGCGCATCGCATGGCGCTGGCGGCCACCGATTTCGTCGATGTAGCCGATGAGGTCGGCGCGCACCGGCACGGCGGCTTCGGCGGCGGCGGTGGGGGTGGGGGCGCGGTGGTCAGAGGCGTAGTCGACGAGCGTGGTGTCGGTCTCGTGGCCGACGGCGGTGATGACAGGGATGCGGCTCGCGGCGACCGCGCGGACGACGATCTCCTCGTTGAAGCCCCAGAGGTCCTCGATGGAGCCGCCGCCGCGAGCGACGATCAGCACGTCCGGGCGCGGGATCGGGCCGTCGGCGGCGAAGCGGTTGAAGCCTTCGATGGCGGCGGTGACTTCGGCTGCGGCGGTTTCGCCCTGGACGCGCACCGGCCAGACGACGACGTGGCTGGGGAAGCGGTCGGAGATGCGGTGCAGGATATCGCGGATCACCGCGCCGGTGGGCGAGGTGATGACGCCGATGACGCGCGGCAGGTAAGGCAGTTCGCGCTTGCGCTCGGAGGCGAAAAGGCCCTCGGCGGCGAGCTTCCTGCGGCGATCCTCGAGCAGCGCCATCAGCGCGCCGGCGCCGGCCGGTTCCATCTGCTCGATGACGATCTGGTACTTCGACGAACGCGGGAAGGTGGTGAGCCGTCCTGTGACGATCACCTCCATGCCTTCGGCAGGCTTGAACTGGAGGCGCGGGTAGTTGGTCTTCCACACCACCGCGTCGATCGAGGCGTTCTCGTCCTTCAGCGTGAAATAGGCATGGCCGGAGGAGTGGACGCCGCGGAAGCCGGAAATCTCGCCGCGCACGCGGACGTGGCCGAACTCGTCTTCGACGGTGCGCTTCACCGCCTGGGCGATTTCGGAGACGGTGAACTCGGCAGCGTTGGTTAGCGGGGCGGACATGGGTGAGAGGTGCGGGAAAGGGACGAGTCCGTCAAGGGTGGCGGCATAATCGAGCAGATGCTAGATGGGCGCCGAATGGCCACGCGCCGCGCGCTTGGCTGCCCCCTCCACCACCCTGCGGGTGGTCCCCCTTCCCCGCCACGCGGGGGAGGATCAACGGCAACATCGGGAGCTTACGGCTGATGCGCATTCTGGTGATTGGGTCGGGTGGGCGTGAGCATGCGTTGGCGTGGGCGATCGCCAAGTCGCCGCGGTGCGAGAAGCTGTTCGTGATGCCGGGCAATGGCGGGACCGGCGAAATCGCCGAGAACGTCGCCATCGACATTACCGACCATGCGGCGGTGGTTGGGTTCGCGCTCGGCAGCAAGGTGGACTTCGTGGTTATCGGGCCGGACGCGCCGGCGGTGGCGGGGCTGGGCGACGATGTGCGGGCGGCGGGGCTGCTGTGCTTCGGGCCATCGAAGGCCGCGGCGCAGCTCGAGGGGTCAAAGGCTTTCACCAAGCTGATCTGCGATGAAGCGGGCGTGCCGACGGCGGCTTACGGCCGGTTCGACAACGAGAGCGATGCGCTGGCCTATGTGCATGACCAAGGCGCGCCGATCGTGATCAAGGCGGACGGACTGGCGGCGGGCAAGGGCGTGACCGTGGCGATGACCATGGAAGAGGCGGTGGACGCGGTGCGCGACTGCTTCTCGGGCGCGTTCGGGGAATCCGGCTCTACCGTGGTGATCGAGGAATATCTCGAGGGAGAGGAGGCAAGCATCTTCGCCCTCTGCGACGGCGAGAGCGTGGTGATGCTGCCCAGCGCGCAGGACCACAAACGGGTATGGGACGGCGATCGCGGCCCGAACACCGGCGGAATGGGCGCCTACTCCCCTGCCCCGGTGATGACGCCGGAAATGACCGCACGGGTGGAGAACGAGATCATCCTGCCATCGGTGCGCCGTATGGCGGAGCGCGGCACGCCGTTCTGCGGGGTGCTGTTTGCCGGGATCATGGTGACGGCCAAGGGGCCCAAGCTGATCGAGTACAACGTGCGGTTCGGCGACCCCGAGTGCCAGGTGCTGATGCTGCGGCTGCAGTCGGACGTGCTGGACCTGTTGGAAGCGACGGCGCGCGGCACGTTGAAGACGGCGAAGCCGCTGTTCAGCGATGACGTGGCGCTGACCGTGGTGCTGGCCGCAAAGGGCTACCCGGTGAACCCCGAAAAGGGCAGCGAGATCAGGGGCGTCGACGGCCTCGAAGGTGACGGGCTGATGGTGTTCCACGCCGGCACGCTCCGCCGCGATGGCAAGCTGCTAGCCAATGGCGGACGGGTACTGAACGTGACGGCGCTCGGGCGGACGGTGGGCGAAGCGCGCGACCGCGCCTACGCCGCGGTGGACCTGATCGACTGGCCGGAAGGCTTCTGCCGGCGCGACATCGGCTGGCGTGCCGTCGAAAGGGAACTCAAACCGGCCTGAACATCTTATAAACCGGCAGAGCGTATCCTACGTCCTTATCGTGACCCATGAGATGACAGCGCCGGTCGATCCGACGCCGCTGCAGCGGCGGGGGCAGGAAATTGTCGACCGCCTGCGCGGTGAGTTCCGCGAAAACGCCCATGGCCACGCCCTCTCGACAATCGAGCCCCGCATCGGCGTGGCGCTGGGTGGCGGTTCGGCACGTGGGCTGACCCACATCCCCTATATCGAAGCGATGGACGAGATGGGCTTACGGCCCCATGTGATCTCGGGCACCTCGATCGGTGCGCTGATCGGCGCGGGCTGGGCCAGCGGCATGAGCGGCGCGGAGCTGCGCGAGCATTCGTTCTCGGTGCTGGGCACGATGCGGATCATCGCCGGGCGGCTATGGGGCGCGCAGGTGCGCAACCTCGGCAACTTCTTTCAATCCGGCTTCAACGTGCAACTCGACGCGGTGCAAGTGGTGGACGCCTTCCTGCCCGACAACTTCCCGCTCGAGTTCAAGGACTTGCGGACCAAGTTCTACGTCGTGGCAACGGACTTCCAGTCGTGGCACCAGGCGGTGTTCTCGGAAGGGCCGGTGCGCGAGGCGATTGCCGGTTCGATCGCCATCCCGAGCCTGTTCAAGCCGGTGCCGTTCGCCAATCACCTGCTTGTCGATGGGGGCGTGGTGAACCCGCTGCCGCTCGATCAGGCAGCGGCCGACACCGACATCCTCGTCGGCATCGACGTCAATGGCGACCCGTCGGAGCAGCTCAACAAGATCAACCACAAGGCGCTCGACGTGTGGTTCGGCGCGGCGCAGATCATGATGCACTCGCTGACCGCGCACATGATGGCCGCCTATCCGCCCGACGTCTATGTGCGCCCGCACCTCAGCAGCTTCGGCGCGCTGGAGTTCTGGCGGGTGCGCGAGATCGTTGCCCATGTCGAGAAGGACAAGGACAACTTCAAGCGCGCGCTGGACGGGCGGATCGAGTCGTTCCTGACCAAACAGCAGGAATCGATGCGGGCCGAGGCGCGGTAGGTCAACGCTAGTCCGGTGCCCGAACGTTGCTACCGCAAACCTTGGAAGAACGCCCGCATCAGCTCCGCTGATCGCTTCGCGCCCAGCCCACCGATAACCTCCGGCCTATGGTGGCAGTTGGGGCTTTCGAACAGGCGGACGCCGTTGTCGACCGCGCCGGCTTTCAGGTCCTCGGCGCCGTAGTAGACGCGGCGCAGGCGGGTGTGGGCGACGGCGCCGGCGCACATGGCGCACGGTTCGAGCGTCACATAGAGATCGCAGCCATCGAGGCGGCCGGTACCGCGCGCGGCGAGCGCCGTGCGGATGGCGAGGAATTCGGCGTGGGCGGTGGGGTCGTTCAGCTCGCGCATGCGGTTGCGCTCGGCGGCGAGGACGCGATCACCCTCGACGATGACGGCGCCGACCGGGGCCTCGCCGGCGGCAGCGGCGGCTTCGGCGAGGGCGAGAGCTTGATCCATGGGGGTGGGCATGGGCGGTGTTTAGCATTGGGACACAGACCGTGCCACACGCGCCATCTCCCCTGGCGGGGGAGAATGAAACTTCTTGGGCTTAGCCCTTCGCTAAGCCTTAGAAATTCCAAGAGAGGGGTGCGGAGCCACAGTGCCCTCCATTGCCCCCTCTCTTGCGAAAACTAAGGACTTAGCTGCGCTAAGCCCAAGTTTCGCTTTCTCCCCCGCCAAGGGGGAGAGGCGTGGTGGCACCATCGGGGCTGGACCGCTACATTCTCCGCTCAGGAGAATCGCCTTTGCCCATTCGTCAGCTGCCCGAGGATCTGATCAACCGCATCGCCGCGGGCGAGGTGGTGGAGCGGCCGGCGAGCGTGGTGAAGGAGCTGGTGGAGAACGCCATCGATGCGGGCGCCAGCCGCGTCAGCATCACCACGGCGGGCGGTGGGCAGAGCCTGATCCGGATCGAGGATGACGGCGTCGGCATGGACGAGGCAGACCTGGTGCTCTCGGTGGAGCGGCACGCGACCTCGAAGCTGGCCGATGATGGGCTCGAGGATATCCGGACGCTGGGGTTTCGCGGGGAGGCACTGGCGTCGATCGGGGCGGTGGCGGAGCTGGGTATCGCGTCGCGGCGGGCCGAGGATGCGAGCGGGTTGCGGATCGCGGTCAGGCACGGGGTGAAGTCGCGACCGGTGCCGGTGGCGATGAACCGGGGCACTGTCGTCGAGGTGCGCGAGCTGTTCGGCAATGTGCCGGCGCGGCGGAAATTCCTGAAGTCAGAGCGGGCCGAGGCCGGGGCGATCACCGACATGGTGAAGCGGCTGGCGATGGCCAACCCGCATGTGCAGTTCGTGCTCGAGGGGGTTGATAGGACCACGTCGAACTGGCCGGGGCGCGAGGGCGACGGGGCGCTCAGGGCGCGGCTCGGCGACGTGATGGGAGGGGATTTCGGCGACAACGCGGTGACGCTGGCGACGATGCGGCACGGCATGGTGGTGACCGGGCTAGCCGGGCTGCCGACCTACACGCGGGCCAATTCGCTGAGCCAGTATTTCTTCGTCAACGGCCGCTCGGTGCGCGACAAGGTGCTGGTGGGGGCGATCCGCGCCGCTTACGCGGACTTCGTGTTCCGCGACCGGTTTCCGGTGGTGGCGATCTTTCTCGCGGTCGATCCGGCAGATGTGGATGTAAACGTGCATCCGACCAAGGCGGAGCTGCGGTTCCGGGATCCGGGCGCGGTGCGCGGGGCGGTGATCCGGGCGATCAGTGAAGCGCTGGAGGCGGCGGGGCATCGGGCGGCGAGCACGGTAGCGGACGACGTCGCGGGGGCGTTCCGGGTGCCGGAGTATGAGACAGTCCGCCCGACGGAGCGTTGGGCCGCCCCCGCCACCGCCTATGGCGGTCCCCCTCCCCCGCCACGCGGGGGAGGATCACTGACCGCGCCGTCGGTGCGGTTTGCGGATTTTGCGGAGCCGAGTGCGCGGTACGATGAACCCGCACCTGTTGCGGAGCCGGTGGAGTATCCGCTGGGGTCGGCGCGGGCGCAGATGTTTGACAATTTCATCGTGGCGCAGAACGGCGACGGCCTGCTGCTGGTGGACCAGCATGCGGCGCATGAGCGGCTGGTCTACGAGCGGTTCAAGGCGCAGATGGCGGCCGGGCCGGTGGCGAGCCAGATGCAGCTGATCCCGGTGGTGATCGAGCTCAGCGAGGACGATTGCGGGCGGCTCGAGGAAGCGGCGCCGACGCTGGAGCGGCTGGGCCTGTACCTCGAGCGGTTCGGCCCGCGGGCGGTGGCGGTGCGCGAGACGCCGGCGCTGCTCGGGCAGGCCGATACCGACGGGCTGGTGCGGGATCTCGCGGATGGCCTCGCGGAATGGGACAGCTCGGCGGCGCTGGCGGACCGGCTGGAAGCGATCATCGGGCGGATGGCCTGCCACGGCTCGGTGCGGTCGGGGCGGCGGCTCAGGGTCGAGGAAATGAACGCTCTGCTGCGCGAGATGGAGGCGACGCCGCATTCGGGCCAGTGCATCCACGGGCGGCCGACTTATGTTGAGCTGAAGAAGGCGGATATCGAGCGGTTGTTCGGGCGGACGCGGTAGCGTCAGGCACCCAGCGTTTCGACCAGCTTGGCGACGCGGCGGGCACGGACTTCCGGCTTCGTCGCCGCTTCGATATCGCGGACATGCTTGGCCTTGAGGCCGAACGGCAGCTTGTCGAAGGCGGCGCGGGCGGATGGGTTGGCGTCGAGGGCGGACTTGAGGTCGTCGGGCTCCTCGACTTCGCGCGGGGCGGTATCGAGGCTGATGTCGAGGTCGATCGCCTGGCCCTCGGCGATGCCGGCGGCCTCGCGGTGGGCGGCGCTGATGCCGACGAGGCGCTGGCCGTTCTTGATCGCCACCCGGCTGCGCCAGCTGTAGCCGTTGATGGTGATCACCACCGGCGGGCGCGCCTCGGGGCCGAGCGACTGCATCACCGCGTCGGGGATTTCGACGGCGGTGGCGTTGCCAGAGGGGATGACGACGGCGCGGAACTGCATGGCTCGCCTCAGTGCGCGCGGATGAAATGCACCGCGGCCGCACCATACTCGCGGCGATCCTCGATGGTGAAGCCCTCGGGCAGCGCGAGTTCGACCTCGGAGCTCTCCTCCAGCACGATCGTCACGTCCTTGGCGAGCCAGTTGCCGTCGCGCAGTGAAATCAGCGCCTGCTCGCCCAGCCCCTTGGCGTAGGGCGGGTCCAGGAAGACCAGGTCGAAGGGGCCCATGGTGCCAGCGGGGCCAAGCGCGGTGGCGTCGCGGCGGAGGAGCTTGGCGATGCCGGCGATGCCGAAGGCTTCGATGTGGTCGCGGATCAGGCCGCGCGACTCGGCACCGGTGTCGACGAATACCGCGCCCGAGGCGCCGCGGGAGAGGGCTTCGAGGCCCAGCGCGCCGGTGCCGGCGAAGAGGTCGAGGACCTTAAGGCCGTCGAGGTGCACGCCGATGCGGCTCGCGAGGATGTTGAACACCGATTCGCGGGCCCGGTCCGAAGTGGGGCGGATGCTGTCGTCAGACGGCGACAGCAGCGCCTTGCCGCGAAACTTGCCGGCGACGATGCGCATCGCCTACTCGCGCGGCTTCTTGGGTCCACGGGGACGGTCACCCGAAGGACGGCCAGCGCCGCCTTGGGGGCGACCAGCACCGCCTGACGGGCGCCCGCCGGACGGACGGCCACCGGACGGCTTGCCGGCGTAGGGCGGCTTACCGCCACCGCCGCCGGGCTTGCCGGAGTACGGCTTCTTGTCACCGAAGCTGCGCGGCTTGTCGCCGTACGAGCGGGCCGGACGGTCGCCACCTTCGCGGGGCGGACGGGTGCCGTAGGGTTTCTTGTCGCCGAACGAACGCGGGGCAGCATCGCCACGCGCCGCGTAGGGCTTCTTGTCGCCCAGCGGGCGGCTGCTGGTGCGCTCGCGGGGCGTCGAGTTGCGCGGTGCGTAGGGGCGCTCCTCGGCGCGGGGGGGACGGTCGGCGCCGTCGCGCGGACGATCGCCAAAAGAGCGATCGCCGCGGGGCGGACGGGCGCCGGAGGGCTTTTTGTCACCGTACGAACGGGGGCCGGCATCGCCGCGGGGCGAGTACGGCTTCTTGTCACCAAAGCTGCGTGGCTTGTCGCCATAGGCGCGGGCCGGACGGTCGCTGGCGTCGGTGCGGGGGGCGTAGGGCTTCTTGCCCTCGTAGGAACGGACAGGACCATCACCACGCGGAGCGTAGGGCTTCTTATCGCCGTAGGGACGGTCGCCAGCCGGGCGGGCCGAACGGGACTTGTCGCCGTAAGCACGGGCGGGACGGTCGCCGTCGCCGCGCGGCTTGTCGCCGTACGGGCGCTTGCCAGCCGGCTTGTCACCGTAGGCGCGTTTCGGGCGATCACTGCCCTCGGGGCGCGGGGCGCGGGCCGGGCGATCCTCGTGGTGGGCGGGGCGGCCGAAGTTCTTGGCCGAGCTGTCCTCGGGGTCGTTCCAGCCCTTGCGAGCTTCGCCTGCCGGGCCTTCGCGGCGCGGCGGTTTGACATGAATTTCGGCTTCGCGGCCATCCTCGAAATGGATGGTGCGGATATCACGCGGATCGACCTCACGCGGCCGGCTCGGGGCCTTGACCGGGCGCTTGTCGAAGCGGCCAGGGCGATCCTGGCGCGGACGTTCGGCGAAGGCAGCCGCAGCCGCAGCCTCGGTCTGGTCGTCCTCGAAGCGGAACTTGTTCTCGCGCGACTTGTGCGGCGAATCCTTGGGCAGCGCTTTGCCAGGGGCGGCGGCGCGGAGCTTGGGATTGGTGGCTGGCTTCTTCTTCGGCGCCGTCTCCGGCATTTCGCTCTCGAAATCGGTGTTGGCCTCGGCAGCGAGGCGCTTTCCGAGCTGCTCGCGCAGCACGCGTGCGGCCACGACCTCGACTTCGCCCTCGGGCAGGTCGCCGAGCTGGAACGGGCCGTAGCTGACGCGGATCAGGCGGTTGACCTGGAGGCCGAGCGCACCGAGGACGTTCTTGACCTCGCGGTTCTTGCCTTCGCGCAGGCTCAGGACCAGCCAGCTGTTGGAGCCCTGGGCGCGCTCGAGGATGGCCTCGATCGGGCCATACTGGATGCCTTCGATCTCGATGCCGTCCTTCAGCGTATCGAGCTGCGCCTGGGTGACGGAGCCGAAGGCGCGGACGCGGTAGCGGCGGAGCCAGCCGGTGGCCGGCAGCTCGAGCACGCGCTTCAGCCCACCATCATTGGTGACCAGCAGTAGGCCTTCGGTGTTGATATCGAGCCGGCCGATGGAGACGACGCGCGGCAGGTCTTTTTCTTCCAGCGCCTCGAAGACAGTGGGGCGGCCTTCCGGGTCCTTCTCGGTGACCACGAGGCCGGCGGGCTTGTGGTAGAGCCAGACGCGGGTGCCCTGGCGGGCGGCCAGCGGCTCGCCATCGACCTTGATCTTGTCTTTTTCGGAAACGTTGAAGGCCGGGGTGAGGACCTTCTTGCCGTTGACGGTCACTCGACCGTCCTTGATCCAGCCCTCGGCATCGCGGCGGGAACACAGACCTGACCGCGCGATGACCTTGGCCAAGCGGTCGCCGTCCGTCGGGACGGCTGAAACATTCGACATATGATAACTCCTGCGGGACCCGTTACGGGCGGCGCATCTTTCGAGTTGAGGGGGTAGGGTCAGTCTCTTCGAGACGTCCCCTACCGGCTAATTAGCCTGCGCGGTCAGGGCCTTGCGGACTTCCGGCGGGCACGACTTGTCAGTGAGCGGCACGAGGTCGCCGTTGGGGGCGAGACACACCAGGTCCTGCCCCTTGACCGTGGTGTAGTATTCTTCCGGCGGCAGATAGAGCGGACGCGGGCCGCCCTTCAGCTTGGCCGCGGTCATGCGGGCAGTCAGCTGCTTGGCTTCGACGTCGGTGAGCGGGCGCCCGTTGAGGGTGCGCAGGTCGACGACGCGGGCGTTACGCAGCCGCTTCAGGTCGGCCTCCGAGAGGTTGGAGGTGTCGATCTGGACGTTGCTCGAGTCCTGGGGCAGCAGCTCGGCGGTCTTGCTTTCCGTCTCCGGCGGCGGCAGTGCGGCGGACTTGGGCAGGACCAGCGGGCCGCGGCGTTCCGCGTTCTCCGGCTTCTCCTCGCGCTCCATCACGCCCATGCCCTTCATGGTCTCGGTCAGCACTTCGCGCTCGAAGGTGCCGACGTCGCTGAGGGCATTGGTGCCTTCGGTCGTGGTGCAGGCGCTCAGGCCGAGGCCGAGCACCAGCCCAACGGTCAGCAATCCGCCCCGGGTCACGGCTTTGAAAGTGGGCCGCCGCCCGGTCAAATCACTCAGCATGAAACTTCCCTTTTCCCCGGCCCGTGCGCGCCCCGCGCGGGCCTTATAGACCATCATAGGCCCACGAACAATTCGCTCGGAATTGCTATCGCTTTCGTTGCCCACGCAACCGGGCCCTAAGGCCAGATTGAGGCGCCTTTGCGTTCAGGCAGGCTTCCTGCGGCCGATCCCGACGAAGTCGAGGAGTAGCAGCAACACCCCCAATGTGATCGCCACGTCGGCGATATTGAAGATGTAGAACGACCAATCCTGCCAATGAAAGTGAAAGAAATCCGCAACGGCGCCGTAAAGCACCCGATCGAGCGCGTTGGACACCGCGCCGCCGATGGCCAGCATCAGGCCATAGCGGACGAGGACGTCGGAGGTGCGCGACCACCAGACGAACAGCGCGACGATGGCCACCACCGCAACAGCGCCGAGCGCCCAGACCGGCAGATCGCCGAGCAGGCCGTAGGAGACGCCGGTGTTCCAGACCAGCACGTAGTCGAAGAAGCTGGTTACGGGGACGATCTCGCCGCCGCGCCAGCCGAACGGCGCGGTGGGCGTGAAGAAGCCGAGATGCTCGATGCAGACGGTGGAAGCGGCGCCGACGCAATCGGAGCTGACCTGCAGGAACTTGTGGCCACGATCGAGGGCGAAGGCGGCGACGCCGGCAAGGAGCGAGAGGAGGAGGTGGGGGCGGGTTAGCATGGGGAGCCTCTGTTGCCTTCTCCCCTTGTGGGAGAAGGTGCCCGCAGGGCGGATGAGGGGTATCTCTCCGCGCACGCTGTCGCCCGTCGCTTCGCTCCGATCGCGCAACCCTTGGTTGCGGGACCCCTCATCCGGCCTTCGGCCACCTTCTCCCACAAGGGGAGAAGGCAATCCGACTGTGAGGTCGGTGCCAAGCTCAGAGCCCCGCCGCCTTCAGTTCGCGCATCGCCTGCGCGTCGCGCAGGCTGAGGTCCGGGTATTCCGCGTCAGACCCAACCTCCGGCAAGATCCGCCAGGAGCGTGCACAGCGCCGGCCCTCGGCCTTCTCGAATACCACCGCAACACCACGAACTTCATCGAGACGGAACGCGTCGGACGGGCCCTCGCCCTCGATCACTTCAATGTCCGAGGTGATGGAGATTTCGGCCATGTCGGTACCGCGGACGGCGGCGGCGAGCTTGTCGTCGGTGATGTACACCTTGGGCGCTGCTTCGAGGGAGGCGCCGATCACCTTGTCGCGGCGCTGGATTTCGAGGGCGCCGGTGACGACCTTGCGGACTTCGCGGATCGCCTCCCACTTCTCGTCGAGCTTTGCGTCGGTCCACTCGGCCGGGAGGTTCGGGAACTGCCTGAGGTGCACCGACGAGTCGGCGCCCGGGTGACGCTCCAGCCACGCCTCTTCCATGGTGAACACCAGGATCGGGGCGAGCCAAGCCGTGAGCGCATCGAAGACGTGATCGAGCACGGTGAGGCTGGCGCGGCGGCGGACCGAAGAGATCGGGTCGCAGTAGAGCGCATCCTTGCGGATGTCGAAGTAGAACGCCGAGAGGTCGATGTTCATGAAGTTCGACAGCGCAGCCACGATGCGCTTGTAGTCGTAGCTCTCGTAGGACTCGCGGACGAGCACATCGAGGTCCTTCAGCTTACTCAGGATCAACTGCTCGAGTTCGGGCATGTCGCGGTAGTCGACGGTCTCGTCGGCCTTGCGATGGGCGAGGTTGCCAATTAGCCAGCGGATCGAGTTGCGGAGCTTCCTATAGTTGTCGACGGTGGAGTTGATGATCTCCTTGCCGATGCGCAGGTCGTCCGAATAGTCGGACTGGGCCACCCAGAGGCGGAGGATATCGGCGCCGTACTGCTTGATGACGTCCTGCGGGGCGGTGGTGTTGCCCAGCGATTTCGACATCTTCTTGCCCTCGCCATCGAGGGTGAAGCCGTGTGTCAGCACGCTCGCATAGGGGGCGTAGCCGTTGGTGGCGCTGCTTTCGAGCAGCGAGGAGTGGAACCAGCCGCGGTGCTGGTCGGAGCCCTCAAGATACATGCCGGCCGGGAACTGCATGTCCGGCCACTTCTGCGAGTTGCGCAGCACCCAGGAGTGCGTGGTGCCGGACTCGAACCAGACGTCGAGGATGTCGTCGACCTTGGTCCAGTTGTCGGGATCGGGCACGGCATTGCCGAGAAAACGCTCCTTGGCGCCCGGCTTGAACCAGGCGTCGGCGCCCTCCTCATCGAAGGCGAGGCCGATACGCTGGTTCACCATTTCGTCGACGAGGATGGTGTCCGTTTTCTCGTTGTAGAAGACGGCGATCGGCACGCCCCAGGCGCGCTGGCGGCTAAGCACCCAATCGGGGCGATCGGCGATCATCGAGCGGAGGCGGTTCTGCCCGGCCT
Source organism: Devosia sp. P3_B2 (assembly GCF_056402875.1). Taxonomy (NCBI): domain Bacteria; kingdom Pseudomonadati; phylum Pseudomonadota; class Alphaproteobacteria; order Hyphomicrobiales; family Devosiaceae; genus Devosia; species Devosia sp. P3_B2. The sequence goes on from NZ_JBFUGO010000011.1 coordinate 60,426, forward strand.
GCGGGTAGAACTTGGTGTTCTCGATCGCAGTGAGGGCGATGCTGCGGACGGTATCGCCCGGCTGGACCTTCACCCGCTCCGGATGGTCCGAGAACAGCTTCAGCGTCGCGATCTTTTCTGCCGCATACGGGCGGTCCATGTAGACGAACCACTGCGGGGTGTTGCGGAAGATGATCGGCTTCTTCGAACGCCAGGAATGCGGATACTGATGCTTCACCCGGCCGCGCGCGACCATGGCGTTGCGCTCGGCGAGAGCGGCGATGACGCGGTTGTTGGCGTCGCCCTTCTTGCCGGTATCATCGATGACGCGGGCGCCATCGAAGCCGGGCGCGGCGGCGGTGTAGAAGCCGGCGTCGTCGACGACATAGGGGATGGTGGTGTCGATGCCGTGCTCGGCGAGCTTGCGGCCGGAATCCATCCAGATGCCGAAGTCGTCAAGGCCGTGGCCCGGCGCGGTGTGCACGAACCCGGTGCCGGTGTCGTCGGTGACGTGTTCGCCATCGAGCAACGGCACTTCGAAATCGTACCCGCCGCCGAGCCCGCGCAGCGGGTGCGAGCAGGAGACGATCTTGGAGCAATCCACATCGTGCAGACGGATGAAGGTATCGACCTTGGCCTTCTGCAGTGTCTCTTCGGCAAGCTTGTCGGCGAGGACGTATTTCTCGCCCTTCGAGGCCCAGTTGCCTTCGGGCGCGCCGGTGACCTCGTAGAGGCCGTAGCTGATCTTCGATGAAAAGCTGATGGCGCGGTTGGCTGGGATGGTCCACGGGGTGGTGGTCCAGATGACGACGTAGGATGAGCCGAAATCCTCGAACGAGCCGGTGCCGAAGGCGCCGTTGGCCGAGTGGATCGGGAACTTCACCCAGATCGCGTCGCTCTCGTAGTCCTGATACTCGATCTCAGCCTCGGCCAGCGCGGTGCGCTCGACCACCGACCACATGACGGGCTTCGAACCACGATAGAGCTGGCCGGAAGCGGCGACCTTCATCAGTTCGCGAGCGATCTGCGCTTCGGCATCGAAGCTCATGGTGAGGTAGGGGTTGGACCAGTCGCCGACCACGCCGAGCCGCTTGAACTCCTCGCGCTGGGTATCGACCCAGTACTGCGCGAAGCTCCGGCACTCGTTGCGGAACTCGTTGATCTCGACGTCGTCCTTGTTCTTGCCCTTGGCGCGATACTGCTCCTCGACCTTCCACTCGATGGGCAGGCCGTGGCAGTCCCAGCCCGGCACATAGGCGGAGTTGTAGCCGAGCATGGTCTTCGAACGCGAAACGAGGTCCTTGAGGATCTTGTTGAGCGCGTGGCCGATGTGGATGTTGCCGTTGGCGTAGGGCGGGCCGTCGTGCAGCGTGAACAGGGGCTTGCCCTGAGCGGCGGCGCGCTGGCGGGCGTAAATGTCCATGTCTTCCCAGCGCTTCAGCCACTCGGGCTCGCGGGCGGGCAGCCCGGCGCGCATCGGAAACTCGGTTTCGGGCAGGAAAAGCGTCGCGGAATAGTCGGTCTCGGCGCCGCTGGTCGCAGTATCGTTCATCGGAAGGTACCTTGGAAGCTGCGGGCTTTTAGCAAGCGGGGACGCAGGGTGCCAGTGCAAATGCCAGCAGCGGAGCGTGGGCCACCCCCACCCTTGATCCCTCCCCACAAGGGGGAGGGAGACGACTGAGGCATCGGTTCTTGCGCCTCCCTCCCCCTTGTGGGGAGGGACTGAGGGTGGGGGTGGCCACAGCCTCGATGCTAGCGCCTAGCGAAAGAACCCGAGCTTCTCGTCCAGCTCCGACACCGGCAGCGTCGCTTGCAGTAGATGCCGTGCCTGGGCGGCGTCGTTGTTCACCGCGGCGATCAGTTCGTCGAGACCGGCGAACTTTACCTGGCCGCGAACACTGCCGAGGAGCGCGACTTCCAGCGTCTGGCCGTAGATGTCCTCGTCGAAATCGAAGATCCAGGTCTCGAACGGTGGCCGCTCGTTGTTGAACATCGGCTTGCCGTAGCTGGCGACGCCATCGAGCAGGCGGTTGCCGAGTTTGGCGCGGACGGCGTAAACGCCCTGCAAGAGGCCGAAGCCGGTGGGGCTCGCGACATTGGCGGTGGGGAAGCCGAGTTCCCTGCCCCGCTGGTCGCCCTTCACCACTTCGCCAGAGAGGAACCAGTGGTAGCCGAGCAGCTGTGCGGCGGCGGCGACATCGCCCTCGCCGAGCAACGCACGGATACGGGAGGACGAGATGTGGTCGTCGCCTTCATCGAGCATGTCGAGGATTTCGACCTCGAAGCCGTGGCGGACGCCCGCATCGCGGAGGAAATCCGGGGTGCCCTGGCGCTTGTAGCCGAAGTGGAAATCGGCGCCGACCGAGACACCGCGCACACCAAGCGCTCCGACGAGGAAGCGGGTGACGAAATCCTCGGCCTCGATGTGCGAGAACTCGAGCGAGAACGGCATCACCACGATGCCATCGAGCCCGAGCGCCTGGGCGATCTCGGCCTTCTGGTCGGCATAGGTCAGGCGGAACATGAATGGGGCCGGCGCGAAGACGTCGCGCGGGTGAGGCTCGAAAGTGAGCACGAGCGCCGGCACGCCAAGCGCTGCGGCGCGAGCCTTCATTGCCCGGAACACGTGCTGGTGACCGCGATGGCAGCCGTCGAAATTGCCGATCGCGACCATGGCGCCGCGGAGCGACGCCGGAACCTGGTCGAGGCCAGCGAGCCTGATGAAGCCGCTCAAATTCGTACCCGCCCTGAAAGTGATGGCGATATGGCAAGAAACCGGATGGGTTGCAAGGCGGCTAAGGTTGGAGGCTGGTATGCAGGTCTTTGATTGCGCGCGCTTTCGAGCCGGAAAGTCGGCAGCTTTCCTGAAAGCGTCCTAGACCACCACGCGACACACGAAATCCTCGAACTTGCCATTGGGACCACGGCGCAAGGCGCCGTCGTGATAATGAACCGACAGCTCGAACGGATGGCCCAGCGCTTCGAGGACAATGTCACGGAAGGCGCTTTCGTCCCTGCTATCGAAGGGACGGCCGGTGACGAGGTGGGCCTCGATGGTGTCGCGATCCACCTGGATGAACTGGAACTGCAGAATGGGGCCGACTTCAGGGAAGCGATGATAGCCGGTCAGTGGCCAGCGGCGCGTGCCGTCGGGCATGACGATGAGGTTGCGATCGCGACCGACGATACGACGCAGGGTTGGGAGGCCGCGCCCGCAGGTGGCGGGTCCGCCAGCCTCGGCGTAGTCGCCGATGTCGTAGCGAATAACCGGCGTGGCGAAGTTGGTGAGGTCGGTCACGAGGACGCGGCCGATCTCACCGGGCCGGCACGGCTTGCCGTCGGCATCGACGACCTCGACGACAACGGTCTCCGCAACGACGTGGTACTGCCGGCAATCCGGACACTGCACCGCGATGATGCCGACTTCCTGGGCGGAGTAGAGATCGTCGATCTCGAGGCTGAAATAGGCGCGCGCCTTGTCACGAATGCGGGGCGACAGGGTCTCGCCGATGGTCTGGAGATGCTTCAGTTCGGGCCAGGGTTTGCCACCCTCTGCTAGCGCGTCAATCAGCACGTCGAGATTGTTGGGGTAGCTGAGGAGCGTGCCGGGGCGAAAGGCGCGCAGCTCGGCGGCTTGCTTCAATAACGACAGGGAAATCGGCATGCCGAGCCCCGGCCCGGTCGTGAACAACAGATTGTGCGGCGGCCCCCAATCCTTGAGCCGGGCCACCGCTGGCAGGTTGGCGCGTATGCTTGCAAACGGCGCGAGCATGTCGCGGCCGTGCCAGAGGTGGTCACGCGCACCCTGCGCCATCCACATCAGGTTGCTGATCGAGGTGCGGCGGATGACGACCGGTTCGCCCGTCGAGCCGGAGGTACTCGACTCGCCGATGGGCATGTGGGTCTTGGGGATATCGGTGCAGTAGAACGAGCTGCCAGCCAACTGGACGTCCCGTCGCGTAATCGGCGGCAGCCGCTGCAGCCCACCTGGACTTCCGAGATCGGCTGCGGTCAACCCGGCGGCGGCAAGCCGGCGCGCGAAGGCCGGTGATGCCTGCTGGCAGTGTTGCGCAAGGCTGGCCAGTTGCTGCCGCGCGCGGCTCGCGAGGCCATCGGGTGACAGCCACTGGCTGGCGTCGAGCCAGGAGACCAATGCGGCGATAGAGGCGGCTGGACCGACCTGTACTGGCGGCCACGACAGGCCCTCGACGGCGCTGCGCAGCGGCAAGAGTGTGGGTTTCATACGCGCTCCAGAACCGCGAGCGGGCAGCGCCCGGCCAATTCATAGCTGCCCGAGGCGGCAAATGCGACGAAGCGGACGGATGCCGGCAGCGCGGACAGCAGCTCGCCACCCGTGGGAAAGCAATAGGTTTCGGCGGAGCCGCGATAGATATCGATGGTGTCGATATCCTGCCGGGAGATGCCGGTTTCGGCCACGAATCGCGTGCGATCCGGCACCTCTCGTTCGAAACGATCACGGATGGTGGCGACAGGCATGACCGGATCGCCACGTTCGTGCGCCAAGGCCATGGCCAGCCGCCACTTCAGCGCGCCGAACGAAATGATCTGACGAGCGCGGGCCGCTTCGAAGACCGCAGCCACGGTCTCGCAATCGTCAGGGGTGCGATAGGTGCGGAACACCATGCGCGCGCCCGGCACGACGAAGCCGGCGACGCGATCGAGGACCGCCGTGACCGCCGCGAGCGAGGGCAGCGAGTTGAGGCTCCCGTCGCCAATGCAGGTGGTGAATGAGGCAGGCGGAAAGGACATGACGCGCCAGTCGGCGCAAAGTGCCCGGCGGTGTGGGGTGTCTCCGGGCCAGCGGGAGGCGATGACGCTGGGGTTGCGCTCGACGGCAGTGACGTCCTCGGCGAAATCAGCCAGCTGGGGCGTTGCCCCCAGCAACAGGCCCCTCGCGGTGTGCCCGACGATGGCGTCCTGGTACGCGGCGGCGATCGAATCGTCGACGAACAGCGGCGGACCGAGGCGAGGCGCCGGTTGGTAGACCGCGGCCCAATGGGCGTCTGAGCGCGATGACATCAGGTTTCGACCGATGCGCTGCCGGACCAGGCAGGGGAGGCGCAAGGCGTCCCGCTGCCCGCTTCGACGATCAGAACTTCCAGGTGACGCCCGCCGTCAACGTGAAGGCCGAGGCGTCCGCCTCGTAGCTCGCAAACGACCCGGTGAAGGTGTGCGAACCGAAGTTGTAGTAGAGGCCCTGCAGGCGGACACCAACCTTGTCGGTGAGCATGGCTTCGACGCCGGCACCGGCCACGAGACCAAGCTTCAGCTGGTGCTCACCGCTGCTGTCGGGCAGGATATCGGAGTCAAAGACATAGCCCACGGTCGCGGTGCCGACCGCGAGACCTGCCGTGGCGTAGAACAGCAGATTGTCGACAGGGATACCGATACGACCGCGAAGGCTGCCCAAGGCATCGACGGACGCCGAAACCGTCAGGCCCTCGCCGTCGCTGATGAACGTGGCACTGTCGTTGCAATCGAGGAAGTTGAAGTCGGCTTCGGCACCGAGCACGTAACCATCCATCTGGATGTCATGGCCGGCGAACACTCCGAGGACAAGGCAGCTGTCCGTGAGCGAAACGTCTTCGACATCGAATACGAAGTTGTCGATCGCCCAATCGGAATTCAGGCCGGCGATGCCAAACTGGGCGCCGACATAGGTCCGGTCCCAGGTGTCCGTTCCGGTGCTACCGCCCAGGTCGAACGCCAGCGCGCCCGTGGGGACCAGGGCGCAGACCGCGCCAGCCAAAAGCAGATTCTTCATACCCGTGCCGCCCCGCAGAAGATCAACTGGCGCAGAGTAATACAGCCGCGGGTGATTTTGCAGATGGCCGGCAGCCGAAAACATCACCGACCTCACATACTTGCGACGATTTGCACTGCAGGTGTAGCGCCCGCGCAACAAGCTACCAGCTCAGCCGCGGCATAAACCCGGCGACAGTGGCGCCGCTCGGTTCGACGAGGCGGCGGATAGCTTCGGAATCGGGGTTGCCGAAGGCGTCGAGTTCGGCGGCGTGGATCGAGCCGGTGATGAACAGGAGGTCGAGCCCTGCCCCGGCGGCGCCGATGGCGTCGGTGCGGACCGAGTCGCCGATGGCGAGGATGCGGGAGCGGTCAACCGGCTGGCCGGCTGCTTTCTCCGCGAGGCGCAGCGCTTCGGAGTAGATCGGCTTGTAGGGCTTGCCGACCATGACGATCATGCCGCCGCGGGCCTCGTAGAGATCGGCCAGGGCGCCGCCGCAATAGATGAGCCGGTCGCCGTGTTCCACCACCCGGTCGGGATTGGCGGCGATCAGCGGCAGGTTGCGGCTGAGCCAGAGGGTAATGCGATCATTGTACATGTCCGGCGTGTCGTCGTCGGTGTCGAGGTCGGTGACGACCACGGCTTTCGCCGACTCCGCGGCGCCGATGGTGATGTCGAGACCCTCGAACAGGCTGTCGTTCTCCTTGGGTGGGCCGACATAGTGGACGGTCTTGCCGCGATAGCCCTTGAGGATGACGCGGGTGGCGTCGCCGGAGGTCACCACGTCGTCATAGGCTTCGTGCGAGACGCCGAAGCCATCCATCATCTCGATGATGGGGCCGGAGGGGCGCGGGGCGTTGCTGATGAGGACGACACGGCCTCCGCCACGGCGGTAGTTCACCAACGCCTCAACGGCCGTAGGATGGGCAGCGACGCCGTTGTGCACGACGCCCCAGATGTCGCTCAACACCACATCGTAGCGAGGGGCGATCTCGCTCAGTCCATCAAGTGCCTGCATTGTAGATCCAGTCTGTTAGGCTTGCGCCTCGACGCGGCGCCCGGCATCGCGCGGGCGCTCGACCACGAGGTCGGGGCGCACCGGGCCGGGCCGGCCGATGTGGGGGCCCTGCACCAGGCTGATGCCATCTTCGAACAGGCTGAGCAACTGCTGCTCGTCGATCACCCCGGTGCCGCAGAGCTCGATTTCGAAGCGCTTGGCGTAGGGCGCGATGTCGGCGGTGTGGAAATCGGTGAAGGTCTGCGGCTGGCCGAGGAAGCGGGTGGCATCGAAGCGGACCGAGCCGAAGCCGAGGCCCTCGAGCTCGGCGAAGTCGAAGCGCAGCGAGGTGGCATCGGTGAGCACGAACCCGGCGCCGGCCTTCCTGAACTCGTAGAGCGCGCGCTTCTCCGACGGGCCGAGCGGCTTCCATTCGGTCTGGCGGATGGCGAAGTTCAGCGACGAGGTGATGGCCTGGTTGGCGACCAGCGTCGCGGTGACCTGCTCCAGCGCCTTCTTGTCGAGGATGGTGGCACGGCTGAGCGGCAGGAACAGCCGGATCGGCTGGCCGGCGGTCTTGGCGCGGCGTGCGATGGTGACGGCTTCCTCGAGCGCCATTGCCTCGATACGGCGGATCAGGTCCTCGCCGCCGCGGCGCGGCATGAAATCGGGGGCATCGGCGAGGCCCCCGGCGTCCTGCATCAGGCGCGGCACGAGGTCGTAGCCGAGTGGCTTGCGGGCCGGCAGGATGACGATCGGCTCGATGTGGAACACCAGGCGGTTGGCATCGAGCGCTGCGCGAAGTTCGGCCTCGGGGATCAGCGGATCGAGGAAGATGTCGTCATCAGCCGGCGGCGGCTCCTCGACCAAGGCGCCGCGGACCGAACCGCCATCGGCGCGGCGGGCTTCCTCGAACTCGGCGAGCGCCTCGGCGAGCTGGCGGGTGACGGTGCCGAGCACCGAGATATCGGCTTCGATGCCATCAAGGCGGTTGCCGGCATTGGTGTCGGCGATGGCGTTGACGCGCTGGCTCAGCACTTGCCCGGCCTTGGCGTCAGTGGAGAGCAGGCGCGCCAGGTCCTCGACGGCGCGCTCAAGCCGCGCTTCGGAGCGCTGGCGCAGGCGACGTTCCATCAGCACGACGGCGATGGCGCCGAAGGCCATGGCGGTGACGAAGGCTTCGATGGGCGAAAAGGTCAGCCCGAAATACGCCGCGGCCGCTACGCCGAGCGTGGCCAGCGCGATGAAAATGTAGACGAGGCCTTGCACGTACGCTCAGGCTCCCAGGATGGCCAACACAATTCGACGCATCCCGTCATAGCATCGGGCGCGTGGCGCTGAAAGGCGCGGGAGAGAGGCAGGTGTGGCTAACCACGCGCTTTGGCGCGTTTTCGCACCGATCGCCTGGAACGCTTTATTTACCCAGTTCGTCAACACTCCATTCAGCACAGCCACGTGCCCGAGGACTTGTCGCCATGCCCGCTCCCGGCTTCGGCCAGGAAACTGCCGCCCGCATTCTGCTCGTCGATCGCGACGCGGCGGGTTGCAGCGCATTGATCGAAACGCTGAATGGCTGCCTCGTGGTGGCGCCGGCTATTGCCGAAGCCCGCAACGGACGGCAGGCGGCGGATCGGCTGCGCGCCGAACGCTACGATGTGCTGCTGGTCGACCTGATGAGCCTCGACGACCTGTCGGCGGAAGCCGAGGAGGCGGTAACGCGCCTGGTGCGGCTGTCGCAGGGCGCGCTGGTGATCGCGCTGTCGGACGGGGCTTCGGTGAGCGCGACGCTGTCGGCGCTCAGGGCTGGCGCCCATGATCATATTGCGCGGCCGCTCGGCGGGCGCGCCTTTGCAGCGCGGGTGGGCGAGCTGGCGCAGCGGCACGGCAAGACGCACGCGCTGTCGCTCGATCCGCGCGGCGCCGAGCGGACGGGACGCTATGGCGGGTTCGTCGGCGCCTCGACGCAGATGCAGGTGGTGTACGAGCAGATCGAGCGGGTGGCCGACTCAGCCGCTCCGGTGTTCATCACGGGCGAGAGCGGCACCGGCAAGGACCTTTGCGCCGAAGCGCTGCATGAACGCAGCAGCCGTGCACACCGGCGTTTCGTTGCAGTCGATTGCGCGGCTATCCCGCAGGACATGATGGAAGCCGAGCTGTTCGGCGTAGTCGGTGGCGCCATGGCCGGCGCGGACGAGCACAAGGGCGCGGCGGAGCTCGCCGATGGCGGGACATTGTTCCTCGACGAGATCGGCGAGATCGACCTCAGTCTCCAGGGCAAGCTGATGCGGTTCCTGCAGACCGGCACGATCAGCCGGCTGGGCGAAAGCGGCGTGCGCCGGCTGGACGTAAGGCTGATCTGTGCCACGCATCGCAACCCGATGCAGCTGATCGCCGAGCGCAAGTTCCGCGAGGACCTGTTCTACCGGCTGCACGTTCTGCCGATCCACCTGCCGCCATTGCGACAGCGCGCATCGGATGTCGCCGTGCTGGCGCGACACTTCCTCGACCGCTTCGCGGCCGAGGAGCGCAAGAGCTTCGCCGGCTTCACGACGGAGGCGGCGGCGCAGTTGATGGCCCAGGAGTGGCCGGGCAACGTGCGGCAGCTCGAAACGCTGATCCACCGGCTGGTCGTGATGTTCGACGGCGGCGAGATCGACGCCGAGATGCTCGCGCAGGCCGACCTCGACGGGCCGGTAGCCACCCCTCAGCAGCAGCCAGCGCTGTTGCCGCGTCGCCAGACCGTGCTGCCGATGTGGCAGCAGGAGCAGCGGATCATCGAGGAAGCGATCGAGAATTTCGGCGGCAACATCGCGCTGGCCGCCCAGGCGCTCGAACTCAGCCCCTCGACGATCTACCGCAAGCGACAAGCGTGGGCGGAACTGGAAGGCAAGAAGGGCGCGGCTTAGCCCGCCTCAAGCCTTCGTCAGCTTGTCCCGGAACTTCTTGGCGGTTGCGAAGGCCTTGTGCTCTTCGCCGAGCGCGGTGCCGGTCTTTGCCACCTTGCCGTCGGCGCCGATCAGTTCCCACGTCCATTTGGTATTGGGGCCGACGCCACCGGTGCGGCGGAGCTTGATTTCGAGTTCAGCGCTTACCGCCATGTGAACACCTTTGTAACAGAGTAGTTGAAGACCACGCTCATCAGCACGCCGAGCAGGCCCGCGAGGTAGAACGAGCCGTCATAGGCATAGATCCAGCTGGCGACGGAGACGTTGGCCAGAGCGCCGATGGAACAGACGGCGTAGAAGGTCAGCATGCCGGTGAGATAGCGCCAGCCGCGCAGCTTCTTGCTGGCGTAGGTCAGCTCGTTGTTGAGCACGAAGTTGAAGGTCATGGCGAGGATGGTCGCGGCCGTCTGCGCCCAGACGAAATTGAAACCCAGCCGCTCGTGTGTCAGCCACAGCGTCCCCATGTGGACGATGACGCCGAAGCCGCCGACGAGGCCGAAGAGCAGGAAGCTGGTGGGCAACAGGCCGCGGGTGAGCTTCGAAACGATCAGGCCCAGGAACTGGACGACGATGATCGGGCTCATCTTGCTCTCGCCGGCATGGCGCGGGCGGAAGGTATAGGGCACCTCGCCTATCCTGAGCTGCTTGCCATGGAGAGCGTGGAACCGGCCCGCCGAGACGATGATATCGAGCAGAATCTTGAATCCGTCGTCGCTGAGCGCAGGGGCCACCTCGTCGAACACCTCGCGGCGCATCAGGAAGAAGCCGCTCATCGGGTCGCTGAGCGTTTCGCCGGTCAAGACGTTCGAGAGCTTGGTGGCGAAGCGGCTGCCGGCCTCGCGAGTCTTGGAAAGTCCCTCACCGACGCTGCCCTGGCCGTCATACCGGGTTCCGACGACGATGTGGTCGCCGGCAATGGCCTTCTCCAGCATCTGCGGCAGGATGCGCTCGTCGTGCTGGAGGTCAGCGTCGATGACGGCGAAATACGGCGCAGCACTTGCGAGGATGCCCTCGATGACGGCCGAGCTCAGGCCGCGCCGCCCGAGCCGATGGATGCCGCGCACGTTGGGGTGCCGACGCGCCATGTCTCGTACCAGGTCATGGGTGCCGTCGGGCGAGTTGTCGTCGACGACGATGAACTCGAACGGTATGGAGCCGAGCGCCGCAGTGACCTTCTCGTACAGCAGCGCGATGTTCTCGCGCTCGTTGTAGCTGGGCACGATGACGGCCAGTTGCGGGGCGATCCAGGCTTCCGGGGATTTGCGGGTATGGCTATCGAATTGGACGACGGTCACGTCTGCTCCGGGGTAATTTCAGCCTCAGGTACCGCCAAGCCGGGCGCTTTGCAACTTACCATCGGTCGGGTTTACGGTTTCTGTCCGCACCCAAACGCATCGGCAAGCCTCCTGTTTCATGCGCTCGTCGCATAGTCGCCACATCGCCAGCGTATGGCTGCGCTCGTCCTTGACTCGTTTCGGGGCCCCTCCTATATCCCCACCCAGCCGTTAGCACTCCTCGATCACGAGTGCTAACAGGTGCGAAATCATTTAGAGGCTGATAGGAGCAAAAATGGCTTTCCGTCCCCTGCACGACCGCGTGGTCGTCCGGCGCGTCGACAGCGAAGAGAAATCGGCTGGCGGCATCATCATCCCCGATACCGCCAAGGAAAAGCCCTCCGAGGGTATCGTCGAGGCCGTCGGCCCCGGCGCCCGTGACGAGAGCGGCAAGGTCGTGGCGCTGGACGTCAAGGCCGGCGACCGAATCCTGTTCGGCAAGTGGAGCGGCACCGAGGTGAAGCTCGACGGCAAGGACCTTCTGATCATGAAGGAATCCGACATCATGGGCGTGATCTCGTAACCAGGCGCTTCGCCGGTTTCGACCACTCCCTTTTCAACTCGTAAGGAGCGCCTCCAATGGCTGCGAAAGACGTAAAGTTCTCCACCGATGCCCGCGACAAGATGGTCCGCGGCGTCAACATCCTCGCCAATGCAGTGAAGGTCACGCTCGGTCCGAAGGGCCGTAACGTCGTGATCGACAAGTCGTTCGGTGCCCCGCGCATCACCAAGGACGGCGTCACCGTTGCCAAGGAAATCGAGCTCGAGGACAAGTTCGAGAACATGGGCGCCCAGATGGTGCGCGCTGTTGCCTCGAAGACCAACGACATTGCCGGTGACGGCACCACCACCGCGACCGTGCTGGCCCAGGCCATCGTCAACGAGGGCGTCAAGCTCGTCGCTGCCGGCATGAACCCGATGGACCTGAAGCGCGGCATCGATCTGGCCGTGCTGGAAGTCGTCGACAACCTCGGCAAGGCCAAGAAGACCATTTCTTCGAACGCCGAAGTCGCGCAGGTCGGCACCATCTCCGCCAACGGCGAAACCGCCATCGGCGAGATGATTGCCAATGCGATGCAGAAGGTCGGCAACGAGGGTGTCATCACCGTCGAGGAAGCCAAGACCGCCGAGACTGAACTCGACGTCGTCGAGGGCATGCAGTTCGACCGCGGGTACCTCTCGCCGTACTTCGTCACCAATGCCGAGAAGATGGTTGCGGTGCTCGAGGATCCGGTGATCCTGCTGCACGAGAAGAAGCTCTCGAACCTGCAGGCCATGCTGCCGATCCTCGAAGCCGTGGTGCAGTCGCAGCGTCCGCTGCTGATCGTTGCCGAGGACATCGAGGGTGAGGCCCTGGCCACGCTCGTCGTGAACCGCCTCCGTGGCGGCCTCAAGGTCGCTGCCGTCAAGGCTCCGGGGTTCGGCGATCGCCGCAAGGCCATGCTCGAAGACATCGCCGTCCTCACCGGCGGCCAGGTGATCTCGGAAGATCTCGGCATCAAGCTCGAGAACGTCACTCTCGACATGCTCGGCACTGCCAAGCGCGTGGAAATCTCCAAGGAGAACACCACGATCGTCGACGGCTCCGGTCAGAAGTCCGACATCGAAGGCCGCGTGGCCCAGATCAAGGCGCAGATCGAAGAGACCACTTCGGACTACGACAAGGAAAAGCTGCAGGAACGTCTGGCCAAGCTCGCCGGCGGTGTTGCGGTGATCAAGGTCGGCGGTTCGACCGAAATCGAGGTCAAGGAGCGCAAGGACCGCGTCGACGACGCGCTGAACGCGACCCGCGCCGCGGTTGAAGAAGGCATCGTGCCGGGCGGCGGCGTCGCGCTGCTGCGCGCTTCGAACGCCATCACTGCCAAGGGTGCGAATTCCGACCAGCAGGCCGGTATTGCTCTCGTCCGTCGCGCTCTCCAGGAGCCAGTCCGTCAGATCGCCAACAATGCTGGCGATGAAGGCTCGGTCGTGGTCGGCAAGATCCTCGAAAGCACCAACCCGAACTTTGGCTACAACGCCCAGACCGGCGAATATGGCGACATGGTTGCCATGGGCGTGGTCGACCCGGTGAAGGTGGTTCGCACGGCCCTCCAGGACGCGGCTTCGGTTGCTTCGCTGCTGATCACCACCGAGGCGATGATCGCCGAAGTGCCGAAGGACGCGGCTCCGGCGATGCCGGGCGGCGGCGGCATGGGCGGCATGGGTGGCATGGACTTCTAAGTCCACGCAACGACATCCGACCTTTTCCCAAAGGTCACGAACGGGAGGGCGGTCCGCATGGGCCGCCCTTTCGTTTTGAGGTTTGCGCAGGGCCGCTGCGCATATCCGCGCGATTGACTCCGCCCCGCGCCCCGCGCCACACGTTGCGCACCCGCCGCCCACCCAGGAGTAACCCATGAGCGTTGTGCCGCCGATGATGGCCGTTCCGCCGATGACGGAGCAGAAGTCCGTGCCCGACCAGCCGCTCGACAGGGATTGGTGGCGTGGGGCGGTGATCTATCAGATCTATCCGCGCTCGTTTCAGGACCATAACGGCGATGGGGTTGGCGACCTGGTGGGGATCACCGAGCGGCTGGACTATGTTGCCGATCTCGGGGTGGATGCGATCTGGCTTAGCCCGTTCTTCACCTCGCCGATGAAGGACTTTGGCTACGACGTCTCCAACTACCGCGATGTCGATCCGATCTTCGGCACGCTCGGGGATTTCGACCGGCTGCTGGAGAAGGCACATTCGCGCGGGCTGAAGGTGATCATCGACCAGGTGATCTCGCACACCTCGGACAAGCATCCGTGGTTCGCCGAGAGCCGGCAGAACCGGACCAATCCGCGGCACGACTGGTATGTGTGGGCCGATCCGAACCCGGACGGCACGCCGCCCAACAACTGGCTCTCGATCTTCGGCGGCTCGGCCTGGACCTGGGACAGCCGGCGCATGCAGTACTACATGCACAACTTCCTCACCTCGCAGCCGGACCTCAACTTCCACAACGCGGATGTGCAGGACGCGGTGCTCGGCGACATGCGGTTCTGGCTGGAGCGCGGGGTGGATGGGTTCCGGCTCGACACGGTGAACTTCTATTTCGCCTCGCTGGGGCTCGAGTCGAATCCGGTGGTGAAACCGGAGGATTTCAACGCGTCCACGGCACCCGCGGTGAACCCTTACAATTTCCAGGAACACCTCTACGACAAGAGCCGGCCCGAGAACCTCGAGTTCCTCACCCGCATCCGTGCGCTGCTCGACGAGTATCCAGGCCGGACTTCGGTGGGCGAGATCGGGGACAGCCAGCACCAGCTCGAGGTGATGGCGCAGTACACGTCGGGCACCGACAAGCTGCACATGGCCTACACGTTCGACTATCTGGGCGGGGCGTTCGACGCCGGGCATTTCAGGAAGTCGATCGACCTGACCGAGAAGGACGCGCCGGAAGGCTGGATCTGCCTCGCGTTCTCTAACCACGACGTGGTGCGGCATGTGAGCCGGTGGATGAGCCATGGCGATCGCGAGGCGTTCGGCAAGCTGACGGCAACGATGCTGCTGACGATGCGCGGCTCGGTGTGCCTGTACCAGGGCGAGGAACTGGGGCTGACCGAGGCGGAGTTGTCGTTCGAGGACCTGGTGGACCCCTACGGCATCGAGTTCTGGCCGCAGTTCAAGGGCCGCGACGGATGCCGCACGCCGATGGTGTGGCAATCGTCGGCACATCTGGGTGGCTTCTCGACCGCGCCGCGGGCGTGGCTGCCGGTGCCGGGCGATCACCTGCTGAAGGCGCCGGACCTGCAGGAAAAGCAGAACGACTCGCTGCTGCACCACTACCGGGCGACGCTGAAGCTCCGGAAGGAGCACAAGGCGCTGGTGAAGGGGACGATCAAGACGCTCGACGCGCCGGAGGGGGTGCTGATGTTCACCCGCACGGCAGATGGCGAGACGTTACTTTGCGCCTTCAACATGACTGGCGGCCCGATCGTCGTCGGCCTGCCCGACGGGCTCGGGGTCAGGGGGATCGACGCTCCTGGCTCCGTCCCCGCTCCCGCCGGCGACGGCGGGCTCGACCTGCCGGCTTTCGGTGGATTTGTCGGGGCTGTCATCTAGCGCGGGAGCCGGTGGCTCTTCGACCGGCGGAGGGGGCTCAGGGGCTGCCGGCGGCGGCTCGGGTACTGGCGCCGGCGGCAGCGGCAGGGGATACCGGGCGGCGAGCAACGCCTGCGTCGCGGCATGCTCCGCGGCTTCGGCCAGCTCGGCGGGCTTGCCTCCTTCGACGATGTGACCGGCCTCGAGCACCAGGATGCGGTCGGCGATGAGGCGCAGCACGTCGAAATCACGGCTGCCGCAGAGCACCGTGAGGCCGTAGTCCGAGCGGACACGGTTGAACAGCACCAGGAACTCGGCCTGCTCGACCGGATCGAGACGGGCGGTCGGCTCGTCGAGGACGATCAGGCTCGGGCGGCTGACCAGAGCACGCGCCAGAGCCAGGCGCTGCAGTTCCATGGCGGTGAACTGACCCGGCAGGCGGTCGAGCACATCGGGCGCAACGCCGACAACACGCACCGCCTCGACCAGCCGATCGGCCTGCTCGTCGATCAGCAATTGCTCTTCGACCCGCAATGGCTCGGTGAGCGACAGGCCGACCGGCAGGTCCGGATTGAAGGCGGCGTGCGGGTCGGGGAACATGAAGCTGATACGGGCGCGGGCCTCGTGGGCGAGATCGCTGCCGCGATATGGCACCCGATCGAACCCCAGCTGGCCGGAGCTGGCGCGCCCGAGCCCCGCAACCAACTGCAGCAGCACCGACTTGCCGGCGCCGGCGCCGCCGAGCAGGCCGACGGCCTCGCCGCGACGGACCGACAAGGTAATGTTGTCGAGGGCGGTGCGCGGCGGCTTGCGGTTCCACAGGCGCGAGGCCGGATCGGAAAAGCGCCTGCTGACGCCGTGTAGTTCGAGCAGCGGCTCGCCGATCGGCGGACGCGCCATGGTGCGGGTACGGGGTTTGCCGGCGCCGATCAGCTCGCGCGTTGCGGCGTGCTGGGGATGCTCCTGCAGGGCAGCAGCCGGGGCGCGCTCGATGAGCTTGCCGTCGCTCAGGATGGCGGCCTCGAGCTCCATGGCGAGTGGCAGGCGGAAATCGCGGGTGAGGATCAGCAGGGCGATGCCGCGATCGCGGTTGGCGGTGAGCAGTGCGGTCAGCAATTCGCGCTGACCGGCAGGAGTGAGCGCCCTGCCCGGCTCGTCGCAGACGAGCAGCCGCGGGTGGTGATCGAGTTGGCGGGTGAGCTCGGCGGCGTCCGCATCGGGGCCGATGAGGGCGGTGTGAGCAGCCGGCAAGCCGGTGCCCTCGACGACTGCGCCCGAGGGAAGCAGGCCAGCGATCGCAAGTGCAAGCAGGGTCTTGCCGCTGCCAGCGCGGCCGACGATGGCAAGTACGGCGCCGTCGTCGAGAGCGAGGTCGATGCCGGCAAGTGGGCGCCGGCCGGCTACGGTGATGGCGAGGCCGGCGAGCTCAAGCAGCAGCGCCATGGCGCGCTCCCCGCAAACCGCTGGCCGCCAGCATCAGCGCCAGCGCCGTGACGACGGCGACCGCGCCCGGCACGATCATCAGCAAGGGACGGACCATCATGAACTGCTGGGCGTCGCGCAGCATCAGCCCGAGGCTGACGCCGGGCGGCAGCACGCCGAGGCCGGCGAAGGACAGGCTGACCTCGATGAGAATGGCTACCGCCAGCAGTTCGAAGCCTAGGGCACCGAGTTGCGGCAGCAGGCGCGGCAGCACGTGGCGCTGTGCCGCCGCCAGTGGGCGCAGGCCGGCGAGGCGCGCCGCGGCGACGAAATCACGCTGCCACAGCGGGGCCAGCACCTCGCGCGTGATGGCCGCCGCGACGACGACCCCCGGTAGGGCGATAGCGAGGAAAATGGTGAGGTTGGCGGGGGCGGCCAGGCCGGCGAACACCATGCCGATCAAGAGGGCGGGCGGCAGCATGGCGATGGCATGGGCGATGAAGGTGGCGGGGCCGCGCAACAGCGCCAGTGCGGCGCCGATGGGCACGCCGACGAGCAGGCTGACGAGGGTGGCGAACCAGGCGAGCAGGAGCGTTGCGAGCGTTGCGGCCATGAGGACGGATGCGCCGTCGCGGCCGGCGGCGTCGGTGCCGATCCAGTGCACCGCATCGGGCTCGGCGAGTGGTGTCAACAAGGCCGAGCCGTGCGGGGTCCAGGCGAGGGAGACCAGCGCGAGGATCGCGATGACTACCGCCAGCGCCCCACCGAGGACGACGCTCAGATTGACGCCGCGGCGCGCAGCGGGTGCAGCTTCGGCGGTCATTGCCGCACCGCCGGACGAAGTGCGGGATCGACGAGCACGCGCAGCAAAGCGAACAGCAGCATGCCGAAGGCGGCGACGAGGATCAGCAGGAACAGCGCGCCACGCAGCAGCGCGAGGTCGTGCTGCTCGGCGGCGCCGAGGATCTGGCGGCCGAGACCCGGCAGGTAGAACACACTCTCGACCAGCGCCGCGCCGATCAGCAGCGCGCCAAAGGTGCGGCCGAGGATTTCCGGGAACTCGGGCAGCGCTCGGGCGAGCCCGATCTGCCAGGTGGCCTGCCGCTCGGGAACGCCACTGGCGCGGAGGCGGAGGATATCGGCGGGCGGCGTATCAGCGAGATCGCGGCGGACACGCAGCGCCAGCTGGCCGGCATAGGGCAGGCCGAGCGCGAGGGCCGGCAGCAGCAGCGAGGCGAGTGCGCCGGAGATGTTGTTGCCCCAGGGCACGAAACCGCTGGCGGGCAGCAGGCGGAGCAGGCCAGCGAAGACCAGCGCCAGCAACATGCCGAGCCAGAATGGCGGCACGAGCGTGAGGACGGCCGACAGCGCGCGCACCAGGCGATCGACGAGCGTACCGCGATAGCGGCCGGCGGCGAGGCCGAGCCCAATGCCGAATGCCCCGGTGACCAGCAGCGCCAGCAGCACCAGCGGCAAAGTCACTGCAAGGCGTTCGCCGAAGCCGTTAGGGCCGGCGCCGGTGTCACCGATGAAGAGGCCGAGGAACCGCGCCCAGACGGGACGATCGACGCCACCCGCGTCCGGCAAGACGTCGAGGAGCAGGAACAGCACGACGGCCGCACCGACAACTGCCCCGACGAAAACCGCGAGCCGCGTGAGGACGAAATCTCTCATGCCCCGGCGCCCCAAGAACCGATCAAATGAAGGAAAGACCCAACCGGCTAATGCTTAGTCAATGAGAGGTTAATTTCCAATGTATCGCGTCAGCGCCGATCGCTGAAGCGGGTGGAAAGAATGACGGGCACCAGACCCACCAAGACGATCGTCAGCGCCGGAAGCGCCGCTTCGGTGAATAGGCTGACATTGGCGCGGGCGTAGACCACAGTCGCCAGTGTTTCGACGCCGAGCGGACGCAGCAACAGCGTCGCCGGCAGTTCCTTGACGATCTCGACGAAGACCAGCGTCGCCGCCGTCAGCAGAGCGGGCGACAGGGTCGGCAGATCGACGCGCAACAACAGTCGCCAGCCGGTGACGCCGAGCACGCGACCGGCATCGAGCATGGTGTCGCCGCGCTTCTTCATCGCTGCATCGATGGTGGAGTGCGACACCGCGAGGAAACGGATGGCGTAGACATAGAGCAGCGCGGCGATGGAGCCGGAGAGGATCAGGCCGGGGCGCCAATCGGCCAGCGCCATGGTCAGGCGGTTGAACCACAGGTCGGCCTGGCCGAGCGGCTGCAGCAGGCCCAGCGCCAGGACGGTGCCCGGGATGGCGTAGCCGAGGGTGGCGATGCGGATGATGCCGTGGGCGGCGCGCGACTTGCCGATACGGGCGGCGGTGAGGCCGATGATGACGGTGATCAGCGCGCCCAGCGCGGCGAGGGTGATGGTGGTGACGCCGGCGTTGACGGTGAGGCCGAAGGCGTCGGGGCCGAGATTGCGCAGTGCGAGCACCAGCAGCTCGCCCACCGGCACGCCGAAGCCGAGCAGCAGCAGGATGGTGCAGAAGCCGATGGCGAGGGCGCGCTCCGTGCCGACCAGCTGTTCGCGCGGCGGGGCAACGCGGCTGTCGCGATGCAGCGCATAGACGCGGTCGCGGCGGGCCCACTGCTCGAGGAGGATCAGGAGGCCGATGATCAGGACGATCATCACCGCCAGTTGTGCGGCGCCGCCGAAGTTCGAGCGGTTGATCCAGGTGGAGTAGATCACCGCGGTGAGGCTGTTGACGCCGAAATACTGCACGGCGCCGAGGTCGTTCACCACCTCCATCATGGCGAGGGTGATGCCGACGACGAGGGCCGGGCGGCTCAGCGGCAGGGTGACGGAGAAGAAGGCGCGAAAGCCCCCTGCTCCCAGGGTGCGCGCGGCGGCGGAGATGGACCCCGACTGCATGACGAAGAAGGCGCGGCAGGAGGCATAGACATAAGGGTAGAGCACCATCGAGAGGACGAAAGCGGCGCCCGTGGGGCTCTTGATCTGCGGGAACCAGTAATCCTTGATGGTTTCGCCGCCGATGACGGCACGCAAAGCCTGCTGGATCGGGCCGGTGAAATCGAGGAACTCGACGTAGGAATAAGCCGCCAGATAGGTCGGGATGGCCAGCGGCAGCACCAGCGCCCACTCGAAGATGCGGCGGCCGGGGAAATCGAAATGCGTCACCAGCCAAGCCGAGACGAGGCCGAGGACGCCGGTAATGGCGCCGACCCAGGCCATCAGCGTCGCGGTTTCGCGCAAGGCCGTCGGCAGCATGGCGGCGGCGAGGCCGCCCGCGCCGGTGGTGTCGAGCGCGGCGATGGCCAGCCAGAGGATCGGCAGGCCCATCAGGGCCAGCAGCACAATGGCCGAAACCGGCGGGAGCTTGCCCTCGCCGGTTCCGGATCTCATCGGTGCTGCAGTCGTTCGGCTGATGCTCAGCCTCCGCCTCTGGTTAGTTCTGCGCACCTTCGTTGAATTTCAGCTCATCGACCAGCGCCGCCGCTTCGTCGCGGAAATCGGCAGTGGCGGTGAGAGAGACCTTCGAGGGCTTGAGTGTGCCCCAGCTCTGGGTCAGTTCAGCCGGCTTGACGCTCGTGACCGCCGGATACTCGTAGTTGGCATCGGCGTAAAGCTGCTGCGCCTCGTCGGAGAGCAGGAATTCGATCAGCTTGTTGGCGTTGTCGGCGTTCGGCGCGTATTTGGCGATAAAGGCGCCGGCGGCGTTCACCTGGGTGCCGTCGGTCTCGGCGTCGGGATAGACGATGCGGGCGGAGGCGGCCCAGTCCTTCTGCTCGGGCTCGGCGTCGTTGGTGAGCATCAGGCCCATGTAGTAGGTGTTGGCGATGGCGAGATCGCACGAACCCTCAAGGATGGCCTTGACCTGAGCGCGGTCGTTGCCGGCCGGCGGAGCCGACATGTTGTCACGCACGGCGGTCAGCCAAATTCGGGTCTTGTCCTCGCCCCAGGCGGCGATGCGGTTGGCGACGAGGCCGATATTGTAGGCGTGGTCGCCCGGACGGGTGCACAGGCGCCCCTTCCACTCGGGCTTGGCGATGTCCTCGTAGGTCAGCGCGGTGGCATCGACGCGGTCCTTGCTGACGTAGAAGACACGGGCGCGCAGCGACAGCGCGGCCCAGTGGCCGTCGGCGTCGCGGAACTCCGGCGACAGGCGCTCGGTCAGCGCGGGCGTGGTGATGGGCTGCGTCAGGCCTTGCGCCTTTGCGCCGACCAGGTTGCCGATATCGACAGTAAGCACGACGTCGACGGGCGACAGTTCGCCTTCGGCGGCAACGCGCTCGAGCAGGCCGTCACCGGCGTAGAGCACGGTGGCCTTGACGCCGGTGGCGGTGGAGAATTTGTCGAGCAGCGGCTGGATCAGACCGGGCTCGCGGTAGCTGTAGATATTGACTTCGCCGCTCTGGGCAAAGCTCGGCGCGGCGGTGCCGGCAATCATCGCGGCGCCAAGCAGCGCAGCCGACAGTCGCATCGTCATGGTCATCAGAATCTCCTGTGATCGGCGCCCGTGAGGCGCCGGTGACAGGGGCAAACACAAATTCTGACACGTAAAGTCAACAATCCGACGCGGCGGATTGTTGCCGGTTTGTGACCGTCTTTTAGAACGGTTCCAGGGCGGCGCTGGAGTCGCCAGCAGAGCCGCCGGTTTCGGGGTTGCCGGCGGCGTGGGTCGCTGCGGCAACGTGTCCGCGCTAGTTCTGCGGGCCTTCGTCGAAGCGGAGTTCGTCGACGAGGGCGCTGGCTTCCTTGCGGTGGGCGGCGATCTCGGTGAGCGGGGTCTTGTCGGCCTTGAGTTCGCCCCAGCTCGCGACGAGATCGGACGGGGCGACGCCGGCGACCACGGGGAATTCGTAGTTGCCGCTGGCATAGAGGTGCTGGGCTTCGTCCGACAGCAGGAATTCGACCAGCTTCTGGGCGTTGGCCTGGTTGGGCGCGTACTTGGCGATCACTGCGCCCGAGACGTTCACCTGCGTGCCGTCGCCATCGGGATCGGGGTAGATGATGCGGGCGGCGGCGGCCCAGGTCTTCTGCTCGGGCTCGGCGTCGTTGTTGAGCATCAGGCCCATGTAATAGGTGTTGCCGATAGCGAGGTCGCAGCTGCCATCGAGGATCTTCTTCACCTGATCGCGGTCGGCGCCGGAGACCGGGCCATTGAGGTTGTCGCGCACCTTGGTGAGCCAGTCGCGGGTCTTGTCGACGCCCCAGTGCGAGATGCGGGTGGCGATCAGCCCGATATTGTAGACGTGCTGGCCAGAGCGGGTGCAGAGGCGCCCTTTCCACTCGGGCTTGGCGATATCCTCGTAGGTCAGCGCCGTCTCGGGGACACGATCCTTGCTGGCATAGAAGACGCGGGCGCGGAGCGACAAGGCGATCCACTGGCCATCCGGATCCTGGTAGGCGGCGGGGACACGGGCCTGCGCCTCGGCCGGGATCGCCTGGGTGATGCCGAAATCCTTGGCGTTGGCGAGGTTGCCGATGTCGACGGTGAGCACCACGTCGGCGGGCGACAGCTCGCCCTCGGCCTGGACGCGCTCGAGCAGCCCGTCGCCGGCGAACAGCACGTTGGTCTTGATGCCGGTTTCGGCGGTGAACTTGTCGAGTAGCGGCTGGATCAGGCCCGGCTCGCGGTAGCTGTAGACATTGACCTCGCCGCTCTGCGCGAGAGCGGGCCCGGCCGCCAGCGTGAGAATGAGTGCGGTGCCGAAACGCGAAATCAAAGTCATCGTCAAATCCCGATCGCGGGAGCTCCCGCTCGGGCGCGTTTTGCTTTTTCTGACCGGGGAAGTCAACAAACCGGATCGTGAACGGCTAACGACGCTCGAGACCGGCAGCCGCGAGGACATCGTCCGATGCCGGCGACAACAGGAATTTCGACAGCAGCTGCGCAGCGCTTGCATCCCCTGCCTTGGCGCTGATGCCAATGGCGAAGTCGATGTAGCTTTGGAATTGCGAGGGAAACCGACCGACAAGCACGACCTCGGGAGCGGCAGCGAGGATCGACGTCACGGGAACAACCGCAAACTCGGCCTCGCCCCGCGCTACGGCAGTCGCGGTGTGCCCGCCCTCTGTGGCCACCAGCTTGGGCTTCACCTCGTCCGCTAACCCCAGGCGCTCCAGCAAGGCGGAGAAGTATGCCCCGCTGGTTCCTTCGCTGGCGTAGGCGATTGATCGGGCGTTCTTCAACGCCTGTGCGAATGCGTCCACCGACCCAATATCGAGCGGCTGGCTGCCCGCTTTGGCTGCGAGGCCCATGGCTATTCGACCAAATGCGGCCTGGCTTCCCGCTTCGACCTTCCCGAGGTCGGCCAGATCCTGAACCAGGTTCGGATTGATGATGACGAGATCGAAGGGTTCCCCGGCTTCGATCTGCTTCTTGACCACCGGATTGAGCTCCCACTTCGCCGCGACCGTCAGTCCGGTGGCAGCTTCGAACTCGGGTATCAGCGCCAGGATGGCGGGGCGGATCGCGATAGCGCCAAGAAGCTGGATCTCCCGCTTCACGCCCCGGCCTCGCGAACCAGATCCGCCGGGATCAGCAGCGAGAACATGGTGCCGACGCCGACCGCCGGATCGACGGAGAGCGACAGGGCGTTGACCGCCAGCAGCGAGCGGGTGAGCGCCAGGCCGACGCTGGAACGCACCGGCTGGAGGGTTTCGCCATCCTTGCCGATGCCGTCGCGGAACACCACGAAGCGCTCTCCGAGGTCGCGGCGGGCCTCGCCGCCATCGCGAACGTTGACGATCACCGCGCCATCGTCCTCGCGCTGCGCCGACAGGATGACCGAGCCGCCAATGGGGGTCTGGTCGATGGCGCTGGCCAAGAGGTTGAGGATGGCCTGGGTGAGCGAGGCGGTGTCGGCGGAAATGCGCGGCAGGCTTTCGGAGACGGCGCTCCGCACCAGGACACGCGCCTCGCCGGCCTGGCCGCGGACGCGCATCAGGCAGCTTTCGAGCAGCGCTGCGAGATCGATATCGGTGGCGGTCGCCGGATAGCGGCCTTCGCGCAGCCGGGCATAGTCATCGAGTTCGTCGAAGAGGGTGGCGATCTCCTGCCCGGCGGTCTTGATGTCCTGCGCGTATTCCAGATAGCGCTGGTTCTCGATCGAGCCGAACGCGGCCGAGCGGATCAGGTCGGCAAAGCCGATGACGGTGTTGAGCGGCCGGCGCACGCCACGGCTGATGCGGGTGAGCATCGAGGGTTCGACCTCGTCGGGCACCGGCGGGGTGACGGGGGTCGGCGCGGCCCAGGTCACGGTCTTCCTGAGGAAGGCGTAGTAGCCGGCGACGATCCCCGCCTGGCCTTCGGCGAAGAGCGTGATGCGGGTGTTGGGCACCGAGCCGGTCAGCACGATCGCCGGGCGCGACGTCTCGGCGAAACGGGCCGGACGCTCGAGGAAACGCTTCAGCTCGCCGAGTTCGGATGGTTCGACGAAGCTGGCGAGCGGCTTGCCGACGATATCTTCCTCGATATGGCCGATGACGATGCGGCCGTTGAGCGACACCGAGGTGACCATGCCGGACCGGTCGGCGGCGAGGAAGCCGTCATCGGTGGTTTCGGCGGCGAGTTCGGCGAAGGTGCGGACGGCGGCTTCGTGGCCGATACGGTTCTCGGCGACGCCGGCCGACAGCATCAGCGCCGGGCGGCC
Organism: Devosia sp. P3_B2; assembly: GCF_056402875.1. Lineage (NCBI taxonomy): Bacteria > Pseudomonadati > Pseudomonadota > Alphaproteobacteria > Hyphomicrobiales > Devosiaceae > Devosia > Devosia sp. P3_B2. Next base: position 84,572 of record NZ_JBFUGO010000011.1, read on the forward strand.
ATGCCAGGTGATCGACTGCAACCGCGCATTGACGGTGGCCAGTGAGCCGTCGCGGCGTACCAGCTGCGTCACCGGGCCCGACACGGCGCTGTCCTCTGATGGGAAGATGGCGGTGAGGCCGGCGGCCCGCAGGCTCTCGATCGACTCGTAACCCGTGAGATCGGTGAGCGCACGGTTGGCGAACAGCACCTGCTGATCGCGGAACACCAGGATGCCGAGCGGCAGCCGGTTGAGGATGAAGGTCTCGCCGGTGAGATTGATCAGCGCGCCATCGTTGGCGGCCGTCGGCGGCGCCGTCTCCTCGGGCTGCGCCGGCGACTGGGCACTGACGCGATCGGTGAGGATGCGGCTCAGCTCGTCGAAATTGTAGCGCGAGACGCGCTCGACGGTCTCGGCGTCCGGGATCGGCGCGTGCTCGACCGGCTCTTCCTCGGCCGGGAGATCTGGCGTCAACGCGGCGAAGCCACGGCCGATGACGCGCCAGACGGTGGCCTCGACCGGCTCCGGCTCGTCTTCATCGTCGTCGGCGAAATCGATCAGCGCGCCGATGACATCGGCCTCGAGGGCTTCGACAGGCTTGGGTGCCTCGGCGACGGGCTCCGGCTCGACCGCTTCGGCGACAGCCTCAATAGGCTCTGCGACGGGCTCCGCGGGCGCGGCAACCGGTTCGGGCTCGACAGGCTCAGGTTCCACGATCGGCTCGGGAACCAGTGGCGCTTCGACCGGCTCCGGCGGCGGACCCTCGAAGTGATCGTCGGCAGGGTTGAGGGCGGTATAGAGGCCGCTGTCGTCCGCCAGGCGGTCGAACAGCGAGGCGAGCGTGCCCGGTGCTTCGGGGGCCGCGGGAATCGGCTCGACCCAATTGTCTTCCTCGGCGACCACCGGCTCGTCGTCGGCATGTTCGGCCGGCGGCAGGCCCAGGGGCAGCAGCGGCTCGGATTCGGGCTCGATGGCGGGTGGCGCGGCAGGCGCGTCCTCGCGATCGATAACGCCCTCCTCCGCCCGGACGTCGGCGATGGCTCGGGCAGGCGCCGCATCGGCAGAGTGCTCGAACAGCAGCAGCATGGCGTCATGCGGGCTGGCCTTGAAGCGCGTCAGCTGCAGCGCTTCGCCGGCCAGTTCGACATCGGCGCTCTCGGCCTCGTGCGGCAGGCCCTCGCTCTCGATGATCGGGCCGAAATGCTCCAGCGCGTGGCGGCTGCCGCCGGTGATCTGGCTGTCTTCGCTGATCAGCAGGAATTCCGCGCCAGGAGGCAAGAGGCCCGTGGTCAGCGCGTCGACCTGCATCGAGTCGTTCGCCTCGAGCAGTTCGGGTTCGATCGGATCGACGCCGACGATGAGGAGGCCCGTGTCGCCGCTCTCCAGTTCGAGCGGGGTGCAGGTGCAGGTGGTGGAGATCGGGCGCTCACCGGCGAGGAACTGGATGCGGCTGAGGCTCGCGCGGCCCATCGAGCCAAGGCGGATGAGCCGGGCGATCTGGCCCTTGATCGGCACGGCTTCGGGCGCGAGTTTCAGCCCGTGCTTCTTGATCTTGCCGTGGAAGTAGCGTGCTGCCTCGTTGCGCCAGAGCAGGGTTTCGCCGTCCTGCGACCACAGCCAGGCGGGGCGCGCATCAGCCCAGTGCAGCAGCACCAGCCGGGCCGTCGGCGATTTGATCCACTCAGCGCGCACGCATTACTCTTTTCCTGCCTCGTGCCAATTCGACACAAAGCGAACTCGGAATTTAATCTTCTCTAAATATCCCGGGGCTTTGACGGGGTCTATATCGCCCGGACATAAGGGGCTGGCATTCGGTCCCGATGGTTAAGCCGGGCTCCGTCAACAGGCAGTGAAAACAGGGCCAAATCGGCGCTTGCCAGCGGCAAGAAGTGAAACTATGGTCCGCCGCGCTTGCCGGGCCGCCTTAGCTCAGTTGGTTAGAGCGCTAGATTGTGGATCTAGAGGTCCCCCGTTCGATCCGGGGAGGCGGTACCACTCCCGCACTGGCTCCGGCACCAAGCAAAATTCCCCCACCGAACTGACCGAACGCTGACCCATCCGGGTCTGGCGTGGCTCTGACATGGAGCGTGGCGATGGCCCGCGAATTCATCCTGACCGGTGCCCCTGGCGCCGGAAAAACCGTTATTCTACGGGCACTTGAGGTCGATGGGATCGATGTGGTCGAGGAGGCCGCAACCGATGTGATCGCGTTGGAACACGGTCGCGGCGAGGGCGAGGCCTGGAAGGGGCCGGCGTTCATCGAGCAGATCGCGCGGCTGCAGCTGCAACGGGCGGCGAGGCCAGCGGTTGGGGCGGTGCGGGTATCGGACCGGTCGCTGATCTGCACGCTGGCGCTGGCGGAATACCTGGGTCATCCGGTGCCGGAAATGCTCGTCGAATCAATAGGCTCGATGGTCGCTGCGGGGCAGTTCGAGCGGCGGGTGCTGTTCGTCGAGCTGCTCGGGTTCATCACCAGGACGGAGGCGCGGCGGATCAGTTTGGAGGATTCGCGGCGGTTCGAGCGGTTCCATGTCGCGGCGTACGAGCGGTTCGGGTTCGAGCTGGTGCGGGTGCCGCCGGGGCCGATCGAGGAGCGAATGGCCCTCGTGCGGTCACAGATCGGCCTCGGGATTGCCCCGGCGATGAACCGGTTCTGAACGGCGCGTTGGAGGCAGGTTCAAGCGCCGGGCGGCAAACAGGGTGCAACACTCCATTCACCATGTCGCCCAGGGCTCCGCATGTCCAACACGCTTAAGTTCTTCGCTACCGCCATCGTGGCTGCCGCGCTGTCGATCGCGCCGGCCTTTGCTGCGCAGTCGCCGGCGGGCACCTGGCAGACGGTTACCGGCGAGTCGCGCTTCGAGGTGACGTTGTGCGGCGACGGCACCGAGGTGTGCGCGAGGCTCGTGTGGCTGCGCGACGATGCGCGCACCGCCGAGAACCTCAGCTATCTCAACTCGTATGTATTGAAGGGCGCCAAGCGGGCGCTCGAGAACAAGTGGCGCGGCAGCGCTGAGTATATGGGCGAAGTGGTGAAGGGCACGCTGACGCTGGTCGACGGCAACACCATTACCATCAACGGCTGCAAGGGCGCGCTCTGCCAGAAGTTCGAACTGACGCGGATTTGACCGCAAAATGACCCGGAACCGCCGCAACCTGCCCTACTATCTGGACGTTACTGAAGTGCCACGCGTCGACGGAGTATTCGAGATGGAACGCCGCCACCTTAGACTGACCTCACCGGCTGCCAGCCGCAGGGCCAAGCTCTGGTTGGCCGCCTCGAACGACGTGCGCCTGCGCCCCACCAACCCGATCGCCCCGATCACCGCGCCGGAACTGCCGATGGTCGTCAGCTTCGAAGGCCTGACCGAGGCCGAGCAGCGCGCCGCGCTCGCCGCCTTCCCAGGCGGCAAGCGGTTCGTGCTGCAGGGCTGAACGCTACTGCGACAGGCGAAGGTCGGAGATGTTCTCGCCGATCTTCCGGAAGGCTTCATTCAGTTCATCGCCCCCGTCCGCGCTGTAGGCCTTGGAGGGATCGCTAGCGCAAGCGGTGAGCATGTCCACCTCATCACCCGTCTCGGGGAGGTTGAAGCCGACGGTGTAAACCACGACGTTCTCCTCCTTCATGTTGTGGCAGAGGTCCTCCGCCTGCCCCATGGGCCCCGCCATGATGCCGGTGGTCCCGTTCGGTGCACTGCAACCGGAGTAGCTGGGGTTCACACCCTTGCAATACTCAGTATTGTAGATGCCGTCGGTCATGATGATGACGATCTTGAGCGTGTTGGGCTCATCGTAAGAGGCAGGCCTCGACTCGAAATCTCCACCCACCGTTGCCGCCGGATCATCGAAGAGTTCGGCGAAATTTGGGGAAACCAGGTACCAGGCCCAGGCGCTGCCGATCTGTCCCGCAGTCGCGCCACTCGGCAGGAGCGCATTGGCCACAGTGTAGGCCGTCAGCTTGCTCTTGTCGGAGGTCAGCGGCTGCATTTTGGCGGCGCTGCCACAGGTACCCGTATCGGTGTAGTGGATCGCGAGCGCCGTCGTGCTCGGCGCCGTATCAATGAAGCTGTTCGTGCTGCGCTCGGTGACACAACTGGCCGTGGGCACATAGGTTCGGCTTGAGCCCAGCCGGTAGTACGAGCAGCCATACTTCATGCAGAAGGACGCGCCGCCCGACGCATAGGCGCTGAACGTGGTGCCGCCCCAAACCCCGAGTGGCGAGCTGTTGATGATGAACATGTCGTTCGTCAGCTTCGTCACCTGGAAAATTCGCGAATTTGTCGACTTGTTGAAATTCAACTGCGTCATTCCACCGACACCAGTGAATACGACATAGTCATTCGTCGCGTGCCCGTGGGCTGCCGACGTTACCGCGATGTCGCACGTGGCGTTGTGGCACCGTTGTACGGTGCCGCCGCTGGTGTAGTTCGAGTATGAGCCACCACTGGTGTTTACGTTTCCTCCAGACACATTCTGCAAGGAAAACTTCTTTGTCTGCCCGGTGACCGGGACGACTTTGTATATTTTGCCGTTGACCTGCGTCATGCCGACGACGCCGGAAATGTAGACGTAGTCACCGCTTGAGAAGCCATGGTCGACGGAGGTCGTGACGACGCCCGGATTGGCCCTGGTGATGCCAGTGATCGACTTCGACGCGCCATTTTTCCAGTCCGCTGCCGTGACGGCGGTTGAGCCGATGATGCTGCCCCGCGCCTCAACCGCATAGGCGGTGCCGACGCTGACTGCGGTGGAAAAGGGAACCAGCGCCATCTTGGAGTATGTCGGCGTCTGCACGTCCTTGACCACGAGCGGGATCAGCGTCGCCAGCGCGGTCTGCAACTGAGTAATACCGGTCGTGCCCATCGAACCGGTGGTGTCGAGCGCCACCGCGACTTCGAGATTGATCGAGCCACGCGTCGCCTCGGACTTGATGCTGGTGGTCATGCTGGAAATGCCGACCAACTGGACGAAGGCCATGGGGACGGTAAGCGTACCCCTGAGCTCCAGGGTGCCGGTAGCGGTGGTGGCGTCGGCGACATCGACAGTAGCGGTCAGGCTGCTATCGTTCAGACGTTCGACGACCAGGTCCTGCGCCTGTACACGAAGCTCCTCTTCGGTGTCGTCATGGATCTTCGGGGCAAGTCCGAGAGCCGCGGAATCGAACGCGATCTGCGCCTTGGCGCGGGCCGCTTCCAGCGAGGTGTAATCCACCACGGCGCCTGCCATGGCGACGAGAACAATAGCCATGAGGCCGAAGATAACGGCGAAAACGCCGCGCTCATCGGCGCGGAACCGGTTCAGAAGCTTGAAAATGCCGCGCATGGCGCCGGAAAACCCCCAGAATTCCGGCGTCAGTGTCGCTGAAAATCCTAACTAAAGAACAATCACCTTCGCGCCAATTTTGACTCGGGCGTATAGGTCCTCGACATCATCATTGATCATGCGGATGCAGCCCGAGGACACGTCCTGGCCGATGGTCCAGGGCTCGTTGGTGCCGTGGATGCGGTAGAGCGTCGAGCCGATATAGATGGCGCGGGCGCCGAGCGGGTTGTTGATGCCGCCGGGCATGTAGTCGGGCAGCTCGGGGCGACGCTTCTTCATCTCGGCGGGCGGGGTCCAGCCTGGCCATTCGCGCTTGTTGGAAACGCGGTGCGTGCCGCTCCACTCGAAGCCAGACTTGGCCGTGCCGATCCCGTAGCGCAGCGCCTTGCCGTTGCCGAGCACCAGATAGAGGTGCTTCTCGCCGGTATTGACGATGATAGTGCCGGCTTTCTGGTTGGATTTGTAGGCAACGACCTGGCGGCGGAACTGCGGCGCGAGGCGGACCTTGTTGCTCTTCAGCTGCAGCCCGTGGCGCGGCTTGCCATCGCTCAGCGACATGCCGGGCGGCGGATCGAACATGAAGAAGCCCTGCGCGGCGTGGGCCGCATCGGCGAACAGCGAGAAGGAAACGAGGCAGGCAGCGGCGGCGAGCACCGCCCGGGACGAACGCAGCATGGCACATACTCTTCGTTACGAATGCAACGCCCGAGGCAGATCGAGCGCGGCGAAGTATTGACGAGAATGCCGAATGGCCAGTGAAGCGGGATGGTTAAGGGAGGGTTGGCGGGACGGAGGCGTACTTAGATGCTGCGGTGACTATGAGACCGTGGGCAACCACCCGTTCGCCTTCTCCCCTTGCGGGAGAAGGTGCCCGAAGGGCGGATGAGGGGTATCTCTCCGCGTACTCGCAGCCCGTCGCTGCGCTCCGGTCTCACGACACGTCGTGTCGCGGGAACCCCTCATCCGGCGCTACGCGCCACCTTCTCCCGCAAGGGGAGAAGGCGAACCGGTGGCTGTTGCTACCTGTTCGGCCTTAGTGCCTACGCCACCTTCTCGGCCAACAGCTCATCGAGCTGGTCGTAGCTCAACGCCATGCCGTCGGTCATGCCGGTCGCGAGGACCTGGTCGCGCATGGTTCGCGACTCGAAGCTCATGGTGATGCTGAGGGTGGTGCGGTTGCCGGTTTGCTGGAACGTGGTGGTGACCAGCGCCTCACCCGGCTGGCCGATCATGCTCTCGGTGTGGACGAGGCGCCCGGGCACGACGATCTCGCGGTAGCGACCGGTGAAGCCGAATTCGGAGGCATCGGTATCGTTGCGCCAGATGTAGCGGTAGGTGCCGCCGACCTTGAGGTCGATCTCGCAGACCGGCATGCTCCAGCCGGGCGAGCCGATCATCCATTTCTGCACCAGTTGGGGCTGCGTGTGGCAGGCGAACACCAGATCGGCCGGAGCATCGAAGCTGCGCGTGACGGTGACGGCGCGGTCGGTCGGGTGGGTGACGTTCACGGGCGTCGACATGATGGGGGGCTCCACTTTTCATAACCTGAATGTTCTATAACGTGTCGGTTATGGATGGTCAAGGGTAACCTTGACTTCATGGCGCGCGCCCTGCCCTACAGCAGTATCCGCCCCGCATCCGGCTCTTCCGGGATTTGCCAGCCGTCGGGCAACAAGCGCCCAAGCGCGGCGGCGGCGTGGGCCAGGCTGAAGGGTTTGGTGAGGACTTCGCTGGCGCCCAGTTCCCGGGCGCGGGCGATGGTCTCGCGGTTGGGATAGGCGGTGATCATCACCACAGGCACCTGCCCGTTGGCGGAAAAGCGCGGATCGCGGATGACCTCGAGCAGCGCCGCGCCATTCATTTCCGGCATGTACCAATCCATGAACACGATATCGTAGCGCGTTGCCTGGATAGCGCCCACGGCCGGGGCGGCGCCGGCGAGTTCATCGATAGCGACGAGGCCGAGCTTGCGCAGGGTTGCGGCAACGGCGGCGCGCGCATACGCATTGTCGTCGATGACGAGCGCCTTGAGGTCTTGCGGCAGGATCATTGGCGTGGCCCCCCAGCCGATTCGCCGATGGCCACATCTATTTACCGGGAGTTAACCATGTCAACGCCGACCGAGGTGAGCCGCTGCGGCTGGGCCGGGAGCGACCCGCTCTACCAGCACTATCACGACCGCGAATGGGGGCGGCCGGTGACGGACGATACGCGGCTGTTCGAGAAGCTCTGCCTCGAGGGATTCCAGTCGGGGCTGGCCTGGATCACCATCCTCAGGAAGCGCGAGAACTTCCGCGCGGCATTCCATGGCTTCGACATCGAGAAGGTGGCGGCGATGGGGGAGGCCGACATCGAAAGGCTGCTCGGGGATGCCGGCATCATCCGGCATCGGGGCAAGATTGCCTCGACCATCAACAATGCCAAGCGGACGCTGGAGATCCAGCGCGAGTTCGGCTCGCTCGCGGCCTATGTCTGGCGGTTCGAGCCGGAGCCGGTGAAGGGGCCGATCGTTGCCGGGAGCATTCCGGCGGAGACCGAGGCGTCGAAGGCGATGAGCAAAGATCTGCGGAAGCGCGGGTTCTCGTTCGTGGGGCCGACGACGAGCTATGCGTTCATGCAGGCGATGGGGCTGGTGAACGATCACGTGGATGGGTGCTTCTGCCGGGCCGAGGCGGCGGCAGAGCGGACGGCACTGAAGCGGCCGAAGTAGGGGGCTGCGTCGCTCCAGTCACCAGGGCTGGTTCGGGCCGACCCCCACCCCCTGCCCTCCCCCTAAGAATGGGGAGGGAGACCCTCACACTGGTGCCGGTGCTCTCGTCTCCCTCCCCCTGTTGAGGGGGAGGGTTAGGGGTGGGGGTCGGCCCGAACCGGCGTTCGCTACCTCATCAGCAGCAGGGCCGTGAGTTCGAGCTTGCTCAGGTTGAACTTGGGCCTCAGCTCGCCATCATGGTTGGCAGATTCCCGGGGCTTTTGCGCGTTGCGGCGGAGGCCGGGTTTGCGTGGGAAGAACATTGGTATCGTCCGGCGTGGTAGCGCCGGCTCCCTCAATAGCGGTTTTGCTGTTGGCGGCTCAGGAACAGGGCCATGAGTTCGAGGCCGGTGATGTTGCCGAGCAGTGGCATGTCGTCGTTTCGCCGCTCGCGGGGCGGAAGCGGTTGGTCGACTGCGGCGTTCCGGCGTTGGCCGCCGGGGAATTTGAGTAAAAACATTTGCGTATCCGGACGCGCTCCGCGCCGGCTCCCTGAAATGATCAATCTGTCTGTTGGGGTCGGCTCGCGCCGGCCCCCAGTCGTTGCCCGTTACAGCCGGACGTCGGGCGGCAGCCCGATGTCCTTGCGCAGATAGGGCGGCAGGTCTGCGATGCGGCCGACGCTGCGGGGCTTCAGCAGGCGCCGGAGCATCGCATCGGCACGACGCCGGGCGATGAACAGACGCAGGCGCCCGACGAGGCCGAGTTGCCCGAGGTCAAGCCCGGGCGTGGAGAGGATGCGCGCAGTGGCGCGGTCCCTGACAATGAGAACCATTTGGCTCGTCCGGGCCGAAGCCCGGTCCTCTGGTGAAAGCAGAGGGACGGCCGGAGCGGTTGGCTGCGAACCCCAAGTCCGCAGCCGATCGCTTATCGGTAGTCCCAGTGGCTTTTCGGCTCCATCACCTCGGGCATCAGCCCGAGATCGCGACGGAGATGGCTTGGCACAGGTGGCGAGCCGCGAGACTTGTAGCGTCTCGCCGCGCGGGCCAACTGGGCGTTGGCAAGCATCGTGACGGCAGCTGAAACCAGCGCGCCGGCGACGCCGACATGGGTGTGCGCCGGAGCGCGGTGCGTACGTGCCGGAGCACGAGTCTGGAGTTCGAGAGTCATGATCTCATCCGGGCGCAATGCGGCCCGGTCCTCTGGTTGAGAGACAATGGTGGTGGCGACGGAATCCGGACGCGCGAAGACGCCGAATGGCGATGCCGGTTGCTGACGTTCAGTCGAGGCTAGAAAGAGCTGGTGGGAAGGACCCCGGGGAGGGGTCGGCGCGAATTAGGCGCGATAGCAACCAGCTGGGAGAACGCCAGGACCGGAGACGAACATCGAATGAATCATGCGTCGCCTCCTCTTTGGTTGGCGTTGAACGACGCGGTTGGTACGCCGACTCGAAACCAATGCCAACCCCCGATGCGACAGCCTGCCGCACCACGGATGTTACTGTTGCCGGAAAGACACAGGTCCGTTCCTTGAGTCGACGGGGGCTTTCCGTTAGGAACCAGCCTCAGATTCCGGGCTCCGAACAGCAAACACCATGACCGACAAGAAGAAGCTCATCGCGCCGCGGCTGCCGCGCGGCTTCGAGGACCGTTTGCCGGTCGATATTTCCGCCGTCAACGCCATGACTGCGAAGATTCGCGCGGTGTACGAGCGCTATGGGTTCGATCCGGTGGAGACGCCGCTGCTCGAATATACCGACACGCTCGGCAAATTCCTGCCTGACACCGACCGGCCGAATGCGGGCGTGTTCAGCCTGCAGGACGACGACGAACAGTGGATGAGCCTCCGCTACGATCTGACGGCGCCGCTGGCCCGGCACTTTGCCGAGAATTTCGACAAGCTCGCCAAGCCCTATCGCAGCTATCGGGCGGGATATGTGTTCCGCAACGAGAAGCCGGGGCCGGGGCGATTCCGCCAGTTCATGCAGTTCGATGCGGATACTGTCGGCGCGGCAGGGCCCGAGGCCGATGCCGAGATGTGCATGATGCTCGCCGATGTCATGGACGCGCTGGGCCTGACGGGGAAGTACGTCGTCAAGGTCAACAATCGCAAGGTGCTGGACGGCGTGCTCGAGAGCGCCGACGTGCACGAGTACGAGCAGAAGCTCGCGGTGCTGCGCGCCATCGACAAGCTCGACAAGTTCGGCACCGACGGGGTCAGGCTATTGCTCGGCGAAGGCCGCAAGGACGAGAGCGGCGATTTCACCAAAGGCGCCGGACTGTCGGCCGCCCAGCAGCAGGTTGTGCTCGATTTCATTGCGGGCAAGGCGCCCGAAGAGAATGAAGGCGTCGGCGAACTGCGGGTGATGGAGGCACTGTTCCGAGCCGCTGGCTATGGTCAGGATCGGATCGAGATCGATCCCTCCATCGTGCGCGGTCTCGAATACTATACGGGCCCGGTCTTCGAAGTTGTGCTCACCTTCCCGGTGACCAACGAGAAGGGCCAGGAAGTGATCTTCGGCGCCGTGGGCAGCGGTGGTCGCTATGACGGCCTCGTCTCGCGCTTCCGCAGCGAGCCCGTCCCTGCGACGGGCTGCTCGATCGGCGTTTCCCGCCTCGCTCATGCGCTGAAGCTCACCGGCAATCTCAGTGCCGCCGAGCCGGTCGGGCCTGTCGTGGTGCTGGTGATGGATCGCGAGCAGACGGCGCGCTACCAGGAGATCACCTCGCGGCTGCGCCGGGCGGGGATCCGGGCTGAGATGTTCATGGGCAACACCAAGAATTTCGGCAAGCAGGTCGCCTATGCCGACAAGCGCAACGCGCCCGCGGTGATCATCGAGGGCACGCAGGAGCGTGAGCAGGGTATCGTGCAGATCAAGGACCTGATTGCCGGCAAGGAAGCGGCGAAAGCCATTTCCGACAATGCCGAGTGGAAGGCCGAGCGGCCGGGCCAGTTCGAATGCAAGGACGAGGACATCGTCGCCAAGATTTCGGCGCTGCCCGCTGTCGCCGCTTACCTGGAAGCCAATAAGTGAAGACAGCGTCGGAGAGATACGCAGCGCTGGTGCGGCTGGTCGAGTCGCGCACCGTGACGCGCGCCACCCCGGCGCTGCTGCTGCCGGCGGGGCCATATTTCGACCTCGCGGGCGAGGAGTTCGGCCGGAACCTCTTGCTCACCACCACCAATAACGGCGTCGAGTACTGCCTCAGGCCGGATTTCACCCTGCCGATCGCGCAGCAATATCTCGAGGACGGGCTGCTGGGCGCGCCCTCGGCCTATACCTATCTCGGGCCGATCTTCCGCCAGTACAACTCGACCCCGGTGGAGTTCGAGCAGGCGGGGCTGGAACTCTTGGGCCAGGCCGACGCCGACAACGCGCTCGACCAGGTGCTGACCTTCGCGCGGTGGGCGCTGGCGATCTACGACATCACCGCGCCGAATGTGCGGCTGGGCGGCGTCGGGCTGTTCGAGGCGTTCCTCGAAGCGGCGCAGATCCCCACCGCGTGGCGGAGCCGCATCCGCCACCGCTTCGGCCACCCCGAGGCGCTGGAGCGGCTGATGGACCGGCTGGCCAACCCCGAGCAGCGGGTCGAGGCACCTGCTCCGGACAGCCGCGACACGGTGATCGAGATCGTGACCGATGCGATGCTGTCGGGCGGACTGAGCCTCATCGGCAGCCGCACACCGGAAGAAATCGCCGACCGCTATCTCGAAAAGCAGGCGCTGGAATCGGCGCCGATCCCGCCCGAGACCGTGGCGCTACTGCAGAACTACCTGTCGGTGGCCGAGAGCACCGAGACCGCGTTCGAGCGGATTTCGGAGATGTGCAAGGAAGCCGGGTTCGATTTCGACGAGCCGCTGTACCAGGTACGTAACCACGCTGCGGCTCTCGCAGCGCTGTCGCCGAACGCCGACGTGATCTTCGACGCGAGCTTCTCGCCGCGACTCGACTACTACACCGGCATCGTGTTCGAGATGACCGGGACAGACGGCGAGGTGCTGGCGTCGGGCGGCGAATACGATCGCATGCTGGAGCGGCTGGGCGCGGGCGAGCCGGTGAAGGCATCGGGCTGTGCGCTGTGGGTCGACCGGCTGGAGAGGGAGGCCGAACAATGAGCACTTTGCCCGGCGGCCTGACGCTCGCCATTCCCAGCAAGGGCCGACTCGAAGAGCTGACCCGCAAGGCGTTCTCGACGGCGCGGATGAACATCGCCCGCCCCGGCGGCGCGCGCTCCTATGTCGGCTCGATCAAGAACCAGCCGCAGGTGACGGTGCGATTCTACCCGGCGGCCGAGATTGCGCGAGAGCTGATCCTCGGCGGCGTCGATATCGGCGTGACCGGTTCGGACCTGATCCACGAGGCCAGCGAGAACGGCGAAGAGAACGTGCTGTTCGTGCGTGGGCTGGGGTTCGGCGAGGCCAATGTGGTGGTGGCGATCCCCGACAGCTGGATCGACGTGCAGCAGATGACCGACCTCGCGGACGTCGCGTCGGACTTCCGCTCGCGCCATGGCCGCTGGCTGCGGGTGGCGACGAAGTACGTGAACCTGACGCGGCGGCATTTTGCCAAATACGGCATTGCCGAATACCGCATCGTCGAAAGCGCCGGCGCGACTGAGTCTGCTCCTGCCGCAGGTTCCGCCGACCTGATCGTCGACATCACCTCGACCGGCTCGACGCTCGCCGCGAACCAGCTGCGGGTGCTGGAAGACGGGCTGATCATGAAGTCCGAGGCGAACCTGATCGTCTCGCGCACCGCCGACTGGACGCCGCTCCGCAAGGCGCAGCTCGAGGCACTGCTGTCGATCATGGGTGGCGTGCCGCCAGGGATCTCCACCCTGCTGTGACCTTCGACCTGACGATCCTCGTCGCGCTCGGCTTCGTCGGGCTGCTTGCCGGTTTTGTCGACGCCATTGCTGGTGGCGGCGGGCTGATCGCGCTGCCAGTGCTGCTGTCTGTGGGTATCCCGCCGGTCACGGCGTTCGGCACCAACAAGCTGCAATCGGTGGTAGGGACGGCAATCGCCGCCTTCACCTACTGGCGCAAGGGGTTCGTGTCGCTGCAACTGCTGGCGCTGGCGATCCCGCTGACGTTCATCGGCTCGTTCCTCGGGGCGCTGGCAGTCAAATCGGTCGACACGACCGTGCTGCAATACGCCGTGCCTGTGGCGCTGATTGCCGTCGCGCTCTATTTCGCCTTTGCTCCAAAGCTCACCGACGAGGATAGCCACGCCCGGCTCAGCGTCGCGGTCTTCGTGCCGCTGATGGGGTTCGCGATCGGCTTCTATGACGGCATCCTCGGGCCCGGCACCGGATCGTTCCTGACGCTCGGCTTCGTGACGCTGTTCGGGCTCGGCGTGACACGGGCGGCGGGGCATACCAAGGTGCTGAACCTCACCTCGAACATCGGGGCGCTGGCGCTGTTCATCCCGTCGGGGAACGTGGTGTGGCCGGTGGCGGCAGTGATGATCATCGGGCAGATCGCCGGCGGCTATCTCGGGGCGCTCACCGGCATCCGCTTCGGCGCGAAACTGATCCGGCCGCTGGTGGTGGTGATCTCGGTCGCGCTGGCGGTGAAGCTGCTGGCGTTCCGCTAACGGCGGAAGCGCAGCACGCGCCGCTCGATCCGGCCCTGCAGTAGCGGCGGGATGAGGCTCAGCGCGTGGGCGAGCTGGCGCGGGACGGCGCGCAGTTCGTTGATCGCCCCCTGCAGACCGCTGCGGCTCGACTGGCGCTTGCCGCGGATATCGGAGGGGACGGCGACCTGCTCCTGCTCGCAGATGGCGGGCTCCAGGATGTACGGCGCGAGGCGGTCGAACAGCTTCGAGCGGCCGGGATTGAACATCATCTGGTCGATCGGATCATCCACGGAGGCGGTGGCGGCGAGCAGCATGCGGGCGCCGGCGACCGAGACGACATAGCCGGCGGTCCCGGCGCACTTGCCGTAGAAGCGGCCGACGCGCCGGCCGTGAGCCGGCAGGGGGTCGCGATCCATGAACATCGGGCGGAGCCGGCCGTAGCGCTCGAGCTTCACCACATCGGCGCCCGGCGGGATCCAGCTGCCGTCAGCGAAGAACTGCCCGCAATCGTCGGAGAGGATCGCGTCGTCCTCGAGCACGACGGCATGGGGCGCCCCGCTCTCGAGGAAGAGCCGCCAGAACTTGCGGTGACTGAGCGTGCAGGCGAGATCGCCCTTTGAGATGCGGCCATGGGGACCGCCGCGGACTTCGATCTCGTCGAAATCCTCGGAGGCCGACTGCGCGTCCACCGCGTCGATATAGTCGAACTCCAGCCCCAGCCGATCGGCCTGTTCCTGCATGAACGCCCTGCGGTCGGGGCGGCGCGCCAGATTGATCACATAGACATGCATTCGACACCGCAGGGTGGTCAGGATTGACGCTGAGCTTCTTGGCCAATGCCGGTCGTGATGGCAAGCGCCGTAGCCGGCGCTTCAGGCTTCGTTGAGGACGCACGGAGAGTTGCGTCGCCGGTGGCGGCTGAAAACGTTAGTATCTCGAATAACTTACATTCGGCAGGTGAAATTATGCGCGCATTTCTGGGCCTGATGGGGATGGTGTTTCTGCTGCTCGTTGCCGCACCGGCACAGGCGGCGAGCTTCGATTGCAGCAAGGCGACGGCGCCCGACGAGAAGGCGGTGTGCCAGGATGGCGTAACCTCGGCGCTCGACAGCGAGATGGCCGGATTGTTCTTTGCCTACGACAGGGTGCCGATGCTGATGGGATCGAGCGGGGCGCGGCACGACGATGCCGAGGCATTCCTCGCCGAGCGCGGCAAATGCGGCGCCGATCTCACCTGCCTGCGCAAGGTCTACACGGCGCGCATCGCGACGCTGAGGGAGAGCATCGAGGTGTCGATGAAGCAGTTCTTCGACCTGCAGAACAACACCCCGCCGGTGACCGTTCCCGTGCCTCCGGGCATCGAGACGATCATTGCCGGCTATGCCGACCAATGCACCAAGCTTGGCGGCTCGCTGGCCGCCGGGGCCAACCGGCCGCTGATGATGAGCACCGACCTCGATGGTGACGGGATTGCCGACTATCTGCTCAACCCGCAGAACCTGCAGTGCAGCACCGCTGCGACGGCGTTCTGCGGCAATGGCGGATGCCAGATCGATATCGCGGTGTCTCGGGATGGGTTCGCCGAGCCGATCGAGGCAATGGGCGGCATGCCGACGCTGGTGCAGTCGGAGGCCGGAACGGTTGCCAAGGTGTGGGTGGACGCCAGCAACTGCCCGAAGGCCGCCGCTGAGGACGCATGCTGGGCGAGTTACGCCTGGGTGGATGGGAAGCACGCGGTGACGTATGCGGCGCAGCCGGCGCCGGCGATGTAGGGGGCGCTTGGTTCGACTATCCAATCGGCGATGACACGAGGAAGAGGACCATCATCCCGATAACCACGGAACCAAACATGAGGCCGAATCCCCAGTAGAGGAGCGTGCGCTCCGTTCTTAAGGCCGCATCCCCGCCCAGCACGCGGCCCAACAGGGCCCACGCTGCCTCCTTCCGTCTCTCAATGGTCCACGCCCCCTGATCGGGCGGTAACATCCCCTGAAACCGCAGGAGGCCCCATCCGGCTAGGGCGAAGCCAACCAAGAAGCACGCGATCACGACCCAGGGGACCCACAAGAAGGCCGGATCGATCTGATACTTCATTGCCAGGTCAGTTCTCTATCTTGAGCCGTCTTGGGCAGTTCGCCAGTAGCAAAGGTAGATCGCAACTCAATTCTCGGGCAAGTCGGCAACCCTTGCTGTGCTCATGATTACGAGGCGCCGACTAATAGCGCCGCGGCTTTGTCCGCCCCCTCCGCCACCCTTCGGGTGGTTCCCCTCCCCCGCCACGCGGGGGAGGATCACTGAGAGTGCGGCGCCTCTAGATCAGCGCGTGTTGTGCAGCATGCCCTGGAAGGCCCGGTAGCTGCCCTTGGGTGTCCGTACCTGGGTCTCGTAGTCGACGTGAACGATGCCGAAACGCGAGGTGTAGCCTTCGGCCCACTCGTAGTTGTCGAGCAATGACCAGGCGAAGAAGCCCCTGACGTCGGCGCCCTGCCCCTGCGCGTTGGCGACGGCGCGCAGGTGATCGTCGTAGAACTTCACCCGGCGCTCGTCGTTCGTCTCGCTCATGCCAGTCTCGGTGACGTAGAGCGGCAGCTTGGTGTAGTCGCGGTTGACGCGCACCAGCAGGTCTTCGAGGCCCTTGGGGTAGATTTCCCAGCCGAGATCGCTGCGCTCGAGATCGCCGGAGCGGCGTTCGGCGCCGAACAGGCCCTTGGGGCCGGCCGCGTAGATGCCGCGCGTGTAGTAGTTGATGCCCAGCCAATCGAGCGGGCGGGAGACGACTTCCATGTCCTTCTCGAAACCCACCGGCAGGTAGGGCGCGAGGCGGCTGGTCAGTTCCTCCGGGTAGCGGCCCTTGAACACGCCATCGAGGTACCAGCGGTTGAAGGTGGCGTCGCCGAGGTTCTGCGCCTCGAGGTCCTCGGGCTTGTCGGAGGCGGCTTCGGCCTTTTCGAGGTTGAGCACGATGCCGAGGTTCTTCACGCCTTCGCCGCGCAGCGCGTCGATCGCGGTGCCGTGGGCGAACAGCACGTGGTGCATGGCACGGGCAGCGGCGCGGAGGTCGCGATAGCCGGGGGCGTGGATGCCGAGCATGTGGCTGAGGAAGGCGACGCACCACGGCTCGTTGATGGTGGCGGTGGCGTGCA
This sequence comes from Devosia sp. P3_B2, assembly GCF_056402875.1. Lineage (NCBI taxonomy): Bacteria > Pseudomonadati > Pseudomonadota > Alphaproteobacteria > Hyphomicrobiales > Devosiaceae > Devosia > Devosia sp. P3_B2. The sequence continues at coordinate 101,283 of NZ_JBFUGO010000011.1, forward strand.
GGCGATCGCCGAAGTGGTGGCCGACCAGCGCAGCGTACTCGGCGAACCAGCTGGCGATGTCGCGGTTCATCCAACCGCCCTTGTCCTGCAGGGTGCTGGGGAGGTCCCAGTGGTAGAGCGTGGCGTAGGGCTTGATGCCGCGTTCGAGCATGCCATCGATGAGGCGATCGTAGAAATCGAGGCCCTGCTGGTTCACGGCGCCGATGCCCTCGGGGATCAGGCGCGGCCAGGCGAAGGAGAAGCGGTAGGCGTCGAAGCCGCCGTCTCGGATCAGGTCGAGGTCGCCGGGCCAGCGGTTGTAGTGGTCGCAGGCGATGGCGCCGCTATCGAGGTTCTTCACGTTGCCGGGGGTGGCCGAGAAGGTGTCCCAGATGGAGGTGCCGCGGCCATCTGTCTGGCCGCCCTCGATCTGGTAGGCAGCGGTGGCGGCGCCGAAAGTGAAGTTCGGGCCGAGTTCGTCACGCGAAATCGAAAACAAGAAGTCTCTCCTCAACAGGGCGGCGCTTCAGCGCTCGTTGTGGTCGTCCCGCAGGGCCGATTCTCGACATAGCGGATCAATGTAATCGATTGCATAACAGCGCGGAGGGGATGTGTCACCATGGGGAGGGTGAGCGCCTCTCTCATCGTGGTATCGTCCCGCACCGGCTTCTCAATCAGGGGTGAGCTTGCGGCCAGCGCAGGAAGATCAGCTCGGGGTCGCCGGGATCGAGGTGTTCGACCATACCAGCCTGGGTGAAATCGAGTTGCGGCAGGAGGTTGCGCATCGGGCTGTTGGACTCGTTGGTCGAGGTCCAGAGCTTGAGATCGGGCGGGGTGAGCGCGATGCAGTGCTCGATCAGGGCGCGGCCGATGCCCTGTCGGCGGGCGGTGGGCGAAACCACCAGCATTTCGATGAATGGGGAGCGGAAGAAGCTGCGGGTGAGGACGACGTAGCCGGCGGCGAAACCGTCGCGCCAGGCGATGTAGGTTTCGCCGGCGTGGACCCACTCCGCGATGGCTTCGCGGCGCTCGGTGCCGGCGGGTGCGATGCCGATCACTGCGTCGATCTCAGCTGCGGTGGCGAGCCGGATCGACAGCATGGCTCAAGGCCTGAGCTGCGGGTTGGCGGCGAGGATGTTGCGGACGATACCGCGGAAGGCCTGGCCCTCGGGACCGTCGGGGTCTGTGGCGACGACGGGCTTGCCGGCGTCGGAGCTTTCACGGATCGACATCACCAGCGGGATTTCGCCGAGGAACGGAATATCGAAGGTGTCGGCGGCAGCTCTGGCGCCGCCGTGGCCGAAGATGTCGTAGCGGTTGCCGGTGTCCGGGGCGACGAAGTAGCTCATGTTCTCGATGAGGCCGAGGATCGGCACGCCGGTGCGCAGCAGCATGTCCATCGCCTTCTTGGCATCGATCAGCGCCAGGTCCTGCGGGGTGGAGACGATGACCGCGCCGAGCAGCGGCACCTGCTGCACCAGCGAAATCTGGATGTCGCCGGTGCCGGGCGGCAGGTCGACGACGAGTACATCGAGGCCGCCCCAATCGCTCTCGCGTAGCAGCTGGCGCAGCGCGGAGGTGGCCATCGGGCCGCGCCACACCACCGCCTGGTTGGCGGTGAGCATCGAGCCGATCGACATGGCGCGGAGGCCATAGGCTTCGTGCGGGGCGAAGATGCCGTCGTCGCGGACCGCGGGCTTGCCTTCGAGGCCGAGGAGTTTTGGAATCGAGGGGCCGTAGAGATCGGCATCGAGGATGCCGGTGCGGAGCCCCTCGGCGGCAAAGCCGAGCGCCAGGTTGACCGCTACGGTGGACTTGCCGACGCCGCCCTTGCCCGAGCCGACGGCGACGATGTGGCGGACGCCGGGCACGGCTTCGCGCGGCGGCGGACCGGGGCGGCCCTGTGCCTTGGCCTGGCCGGTGGCGGCCTGGGCGCGGTCAGAGGTCAAGGACACCATGACCTTGCGTCCCTCGGCGACCTTCTCGGCGGCATGCTGAGCCGCCTCGCGGGCGGGACCGAAGGCGGCCTCCATGCCCGGGGCGACGGAGATGGCGAAGGCCACGGCGCCGGTGGTGACGATGATCTCGCTCAGCCCGCCATAGCCCGCGAGTTCGCCGCCGCCGGGGATTTCCACGGAGGCAAGGGCGTTGCGGACGGCGGTCGCGATGAGTTCATTGGCCATGCAAGTGCTCCGGGCTTTCAGCGGTGGCCTTCTCCCCTTGCGGGAGAAGCTGGCCGAAGGCCGGATGAGGGGTCGCGACACACAGTGTCGCCGATCCGAGTGCAAACGAGGAGCGGTCCGAGTGCGCGGAGAGATACCCCTCATCCGCCCTTCGGGCACCTTCTCCCGCAAGGGGAGAAGGCACTGCGACTGCCAGTGCCCTGCCCGTTTGCACCGTCGATCCTAGAGGATCGACTGGCCCGTGCTCTTCCAATCCTTCACGAACGCCTCGAGCCCCGACTTGGTCAGCGGGTGGTCGGCGAGCTTGTAGATCACCGCCGGCGGGATGGTGGCGACGTCGGCACCGGCGAGGGCCACTTCGGTGATGTGGTTCGGGGTACGGATCGAGGCCGCGAGGATCTCGGTGGCGAAGGAGTAGTTGTCGTAGATCGTGCGAATGTTCTCGATCAGCTCGACGCCATCGGCGTTGATGTCATCGAGGCGGCCGATGAACGGCGAGATGTAGGTGGCGCCGACCTTGGCTGCGAGCAGCGCCTGGTTGGGCGAGAAGCAGAGCGTGACGTTGGTCTTGATGCCTTCCTTGGAGAAGGTCTTGGTGGCCTTGAGGCCATCGATGGTCAGCGGGACCTTCACGACGACGTTCTCGGCGAGCTTGGCCAGCACATGGCCCTCGGCGATCATGCCGTCATAGTCGGTGGCGGCGACTTCGGCCGAGACCGGGCCGGGGACAATCGAGCAGATCTCCTTGATCACGTCCTTGAACTGGCGGCCGGACTTGGCGATCAGCGAGGGATTCGTCGTCACCCCGTCCAGAAGGCCGGTTTCATAGAGATCGCGGATGTCCTTGATCTCGGCGGTATCGACGAAGAACTTCATTGGGTTTCCTCCAGGAAACAGCGTTATTTGTCTGCCTAATAGGTAGTCAATTTCCGGCGCGGAGCAAGGCCGCGGCAGGTCTTCAGCGAATAGCGGCGAGCATCTTGTCGGCCAACTCGCCGATGCGATCCTCGGGGATTCCCGCGACGTTGATGCGACTGTCGTTGATCATGTAGATGCCGTCGTCGAGCTTGAGCTTGGTGACGACATCCTCGGGCAGCCCGAGCAGCGAGAACATGCCGGTGTGCTCGGCGATGAAATCGAAGTCCTTGCTGTTGGACCGCTGGCGGATGGCGTCGGCGAGTTTGACGCGCAGGCGCTTCATGCGTTCCCGCATCTCGGTCAGTTCGGCTTCCCACTCGGCGCGCAGTTCCTTGTCCTCGAGGATGACGCGGACGATTTCCGCACCATGGTCGGGGGTCTGGCTGATGGTGGCGCGGATGACATTCTGCATCTGGCTGGAGACGACATCGGCGCTATCGCTGTCCTTGGCAATGGCGATGGCGACGCCGGCACGCTCGCGGTAGAGGCCGAAGTTCTTCGACGCCGAGAAGGCGACCATCGACTCGGGCACCGAGGACACGACCTTGCGCACACCATAGGAGTCGGCCTCGAGGCCATCGCCGAAGCCGAGATAGGCGAGATCGACCAGCGGGAAGGCGCCGGTGCGCTTCAGGCTCTCGACCACCTGATCCCACTGCGCGTTGGTGAGGCTGGCGCCGGTCGGGTTATGGCAGCAACCATGCAGCAGCACGATGTCGTCGGAGTTCAACTTGTCGAGCGCGGCGAGCATCGCCGGGAAATCGACGACGCGGGTCTTGTGGTCGAAATAGGGGTAGTAGACCGGCGTCAGGCCGGCGAGTTCCGCCATCGGCCAGTGGTTCGGCCAGCTCGGATCGGAAATGAAGATGCGGCCCTTCGGCCGGGCGCGGCCGAGGACGTTCATCAGGATCGACAGCGCGCCGGTGCCGCCGGCGCCGTTGACGCAGCGAATACGCTTGTTGTCGACGACACCACCCAGCGCCAGATCGACGATGGCGGCGGAGAATTCCTTGTTGCCGACCACACCCTTGTAGGTTTTGGTCTTGGCGCTATCGAGGATGCGCTGCTCGGCCTTTTTCACCGACGACATGACGGGCGTGACACCCTTGGGATCTTTGTAGACGCCGACGCCGAGATCGATCTTTCCATCGCGGGGATCGGCGGCATACTCGGCCATCAGCACGAAAATCTTGTCGAGCGTGGCCTTCTTGAGGGTCTCAAACATCAGTCATGTCCGGGGAAAACGAGGGCGGGGTGTTTATAGGCGGTAGCGGGGGAATTGCAACGGGGCGGATGGTCTGAGCGGGAAGAGTACCCCCCACCCTGTCCCTCCCCCGCAAGGGGGGAGGTGACGCTCACACCGGCGCCGGTGTTTTGGTCTCCCTCCCCCTTGCGGGGAGGGGACAGGGGTGGGGGTATGTTCCCCGCACCGGCCTGTTCGTCAGCGTTTCAACCCCGCAATCAACTGCGGCACCACCTCGAACAGGTCCCCGACCAGCGCGATGTCCGCGATCTTCATCAGCGGCGCCTCGGGGTCCTTGTTGATGGCGATGATCTTCTTGGCGCCCTGGATGCCGGCGAGGTGCTGCAGGGCGCCCGAGATGCCGATAGCGATGTAGAGGTCGGGGGCGATGATCTTGCCAGTCTGGCCGACCTGCCAGTCGTTGGGGGCGTAGCCGGCATCGACCGCCGCGCGAGTGGCGCCTACGGCGGCGCCGAGCACCTTCGCAAGATCGGAAACCAGCGCGAACTTTTCCGCCGAGCCGAAGGAGACACCGCCCGCGACGACGATCTGGGCGGTCGAGAGGTCGGGCAGGTCGCTCTCGGTGCGGTGCGCGGCGATGAAACGGGCGACTGCGGCGACATCGGTGTCGACCGCGTGGATCGGGGCGCTATTGCCCGAGGCGGCGGGGCGGAAGGCCGAGGCGCGGATGGTGAGGAGGTGCTTGGCTTGGCCGGACGAGACGGTCTCGATGGCGTTGCCGGCGTAGATCGGACGATCGAAGCGGGTCGGGCCGTGGATGGCGACGACGTCGGTGACCGGCATAAGGTCGAGCTTGGCGGCGAGGCGCGGGATGGCGTCGCGGCCGGTCGAGGCAGCGGCAGCTGCGATGTGGCTGTAGGGCTCGGCGAGGCGAGCGAGCAGTGCGGCGACGGCCTCGGGCGAGAGGCTGGCAAGCGTCGCGCTATCGGCGACGAGGACCTTTTCGACGCCGGCGAGCTTGGCCGCTTCGGCAGCAACGGCGGAGACCCCCTGCCCTGCCACCAGAACATCGACCGGGCCGAGCTTTTCGGCGGCGGCGACGATGCGGGCGGTGGCGGCGGAGAGCGTGCCGAGGTCGTGTTCGGCGAGAACCAGTACGGCCATCAGAGCGCCTCCAGCTCGGACAATTCGGACTTGATGGCGGCAGTCAGCGCGGCAGTGTCAGCGATCTTGCGGCCGGCGACCCGCTCGGCAGGCGGGCTGACCTTTTCGAGCTTCAGGCGCGGCGTAAGATCGACGCCGAACTCGGCGGCGGGGCGCACCGCCAGCGGCTTCGAGCGCGCCTTCATCACCATGGGCAGCGCGGCGTTGCGCGGCGTGTTGAGGCGGAGATCGGCGGTGACGATGGCGGGGAGCGAGACGCCCACCGTGGCGCGGCCGTAGTCGACCTCGCGGGTGACTTCAAGACCATCGCCCACGACCTTGATCTCGGAGGCGAAGGTCGCCTGCGGCCAGTCGAGCAGGCCGGCGAGCATTTGGCCGACTTGGTTGGAATCGTCATCCACGGCTTGCTTGCCGAGCAGCACCAGATCGGGCTTTTCCTCCGCGACGACGGCCTTGAGCAGCTTCGCCACCGCGAGGGTTTCAACCCGGCCATCAGCCTCGATCAGGAGACCGCGATGAGCGCCCATGGCGAGGGCGGTGAGGATGACGTCGTTGCTCTGCTTGGGGCCGATGGAGACGACGACGATTTCAGTCGCGTGCCCGGCTTCCGCAAGTTGCACGGCGGCCTCGACGGCGTGCTTGTCGAAGGGGTTCATCGACATGCGCACGTTCTCGGTCTCGACGCCCGACCCATCGGGGCGGACGCGGACACGCACCGCGTGATCGACAACGCGCTTGACGGCAACGAGGATTTTCATCGGTTCCTCCGGTGTTGCCGGGTGTTTGGCAAATATGGCGGGGAGGGGCAAGTTCGGGCGGGGAATTTCTGACTACTAGGGAGGGGGTTGGGGAGAATGGCGTGCCTCTGCGCCGATAGGCCGGTGCGGGAAGAGTACCCCCGCCCCTGTCCCCTCCCCGCAAGGGGGAGGGAGACCAAAACACCGACGCCAGTGCGGGCGTCTCCGTCCCCCTTGCGGAGAGGGGACAGGGGTGGGGGTGTCTTTGGAACTCAGTGCCTATGGCAGACGATTGCGCCCTTGCGACGTCTGCCGGGTTGACGCCCCTACCCTCGTCCCCGCACATTGTCGCCTTACTAGCGTTCAGGTTCTTCATGCCCGTTATCAACCGTATCGCGGAATTCGCCGACGAGGTCGCCGAATGGCGCCGCGACTTCCACGTTCACCCCGAACTTCTGTACGACCTGCCCCGCACCTCGGGGAAAGTTGCCGAGCTGTTGCGCTCGTTCGGCGTCGACGAAGTGGTGACCGGGATCGCGAAAACCGGTGTGGTCGGGGTGATCAAGGGGCGTGGACCGGGCAAGACCATCGGGCTGCGCGCCGACATGGATGCGCTGCCGATCGCCGAGCGGACCGATAAGCCCTATGCAAGCGGGACATCGGGCCGCATGCATGCCTGCGGGCATGACGGGCACACCGCGATGCTGCTGGGCGCGGCGAAATATCTCGCCGAGACGCGCAATTTCGACGGCAACGCGGTGGTGATCTTCCAGCCGGCCGAAGAGGGTGGCGCCGGTGGCCGGATGATGGTGCAGGAGGGGATGATGGACCGCTTCGGCATCGAAGAGGTCTATGGCATGCACAACATGCCGGGGACGCCTGCCGGCCATTTCGCCATCCGCACCGGTGGCATCATGGCGGCGAGCGACGAGTTCAAGATCACAGTCGAGGGCCAGGGCGGCCACGCGGCGTTTCCGCAGAACACTGTCGATCCAGTGATGATCGCGGCGCAGCTGATTGTCGCGTTGCAGACGATCGTCTCGCGCAACGTCGACCCGATGCGTTCCGCGGTGCTGTCGGTCACCATGATGCGGGCCGGCGAGGCGTTCAACATCATCCCGCAGAGCGTGCAACTGACCGGCACGGTGCGGACGCTCGACGAGGCGGTGCGCGACCTGATGGAAGCGCGGCTGAAATCGGTGAGCCAGCAGCTCGCCGCGACCTTTGGCGCCAAGGCCGAGGTGACCTACCGGCGCGGCTATCCGGTGACGGTGAACGCGGCCGACCAGACCGCCTATGCCGCCGAGGTGGCAGGCGCGGTGGCCGGGGCCGACAATGTGAACACCGGCGTCGACCCGACGATGGGCGGCGAGGACTTCTCATATATGCTGCAGGCGCGGCCGGGGGCCTTCATCTTCCTCGGCAACGGGCCAACCTCGCAACTGCACAGCGACACCTACGACTTCAACGACGAGATCATTCCGGCGGGGGTGAGCTACTGGGTGAAGCTGGTCGAGGGCACGTCGCAGGGGTGACGGGACAGGGGTGGGGTCCGCACCTACCTCCGAATGGATCGCTTTCCCCACCCCGCCGACTCGTGGATAGTTAGCGTCCTAGCCATCTCGATTCCCCACGCCATATGACCGCCCCCCTTGCCGCTGGCACGGTTGCCCGCCGGACGTTCGTGACATTGCTGATCTCTGCAGCCGGCGGAGGCGTCGCGGCGGCGCTCGGCCTGCCCGGCGCGTGGCTTATGGGCGGGGCCCTGGCGGTGGCGATCGCGGCGCTGCTGGGCGCCAAGGTGATGCTGCCCAACTGGCTGCGCGACGCGGCATTCGTGTTCACCGGGCTGTCGATGGGCGCGAGCGTAGCGCGCGATTCGCTGGCGCTGATGGTGCAGTGGCCGGTGACGCTGGCGGCGCTGGTGGTGGAGCTGATCCTGATCATCTCGCTCACCGGCTATCTGCTGCGCAAGCTCTTCGGGCTCGACCGCGGCACCGCCTATCTCAGCTCGTTCCCCGGGCACCTGAGCTTCGTGATGGCAATCGCCGCGGCGGGGGTCGGCGATACGCGGCAGATCATCATCATCCAGGTGATCCGCATCCTGATGCTGACGATCTGCGTGCCGATCGGCGCGCTATTCCTGCCGCTCGGGCAGCATAGCGGCGGGCCGGGAGCGGCGCCGATGGGGTACGACACGCTGGCGCTCATGGCGGTCGGGTGTGCCATTACCGGCTTCATTTTCACCAGGCTCAGGATCCCGGCCGGCTATGCGCTTGGCGCCATGGCGGCGTCGATCACCGCCAAGTTCGCTGGCTGGTTCGAGGGCGCGGTGCCGCTGCCGGTGCTGATCGGCACGTTCATCCTGATCGGCGCGCTGATCGGCTCGCGCTTCAACGGCATCACCCGCGACGAGTTCAAGCAGGCGGCGATCGGCGGGTTGGCCGGCACGGCGCTGACCGTGGGCATCTGCACGCTGGTGACGTTCGCCGTGGCGCCGTTCGTCGACATGCCGTTCGGGCAGATCTGGCTGGGGCTGTCGCCGGGGGCGCTCGAGGGCATGGGGGCGCTGGGTATTGCGCTCGGGTTCGACACGGCGTTCATCGCGGCGCATCATGTGAGCCGGCTGCTGCTGCTCACCTTCGCCATCCCGGTAGTGGCGATGCTGGTGCGCGAGAAAGACCTACCCTAGGCATGCAATTGCCAAAATCAGCGGCTAAGCGCCTGCCATTCATGGAGAAACAGATGTTGCGCCAGCTGATCATTGCCACCCTTGCCTGCGCCGTTGCGGCCGTTACCCCGGCACTGGCACGCGAGAACTGCGACCTGAACGGCAGCCGGCCGGGGCTGACGGTGGAGTTCGGCTTCTCGATCGGCGGCAAGAAGGGCGGCGACAGCTTCGACCACGACATCGCCATGATGGAACTGCGCAAGCGCGGCGTCATCGCCCGCTCGGTCAGCAAGGCGTCGGACGGCTGCATCGAGGCCTTCGTGCAGTACCCGGACGGGTCGTGGCACAGCGATTATTATGATCCCGATACGTGGGAACAGGTGGACTGAGGGGGCTCCCGGCTTCTGCGTCTGGCCCCCGATGCCTCAGGGGAGCGCCTTCTCCCCTTGTGGGAGAAGGTGGCCGACAGGCCGGATGAGAGGTCCGTAACCGGAGGTTGCACGATCGGCGCGAAGCGACGAGCGATTGAGTGCGCGGAGAGAGACCCCTCATCCGCCCTTCTGGCACCTTCTCCCACAAGGGGAGAAGGCACCGACTGAGAGATTGGATCAGCCCTTCTTCCTTCTGCCCCCAAACGCCACTTTCATCTCGCCTGTCCCGAAGAAAGCAAACCCGTTCGCCGCGAGCTTGAGCTTGCCCTTTCGCCGTTCGGCGCCATGCGACAGCTCCAGCGGCTCCAGCCCCTCGCCGCCATCCAGCGTCGCATTGATCGGGTCGGCCGAGAGGTTGAACAGGCAGGTGATGGCGCCGTCCTTGCCGGTGCGGCGGAAGGCCAGTAGCGGCTCGGCGACCTTGAAGAAGTCGATGTCGCCGGTGGCGAAAACCGGGTGGCTGCGGCGGAAGGCCAGCGCCTTTCGGTAGAAGTTGAGCGTCGAGTCGGGGTCGGCGTTCTGGCTAGCGACGTTGAGGGCCGAGTGGTTCGGTTTCACCGGCAGCCACGGCTTCACGTTCGAAAAGCCGTTCGGCGCCTCGCCCTCCTCCCACGGCATGGGCGTGCGGGCGCCGTCGCGGCCCTTGTATTCGGGCCAGAAACGGATGCCGGGCGGATCGGTGAGTTCCTCGAACAGGATGTCGGCCTCGGGCAAGCCGAGTTCCTCGCCCTGGTAGAGGCAGACGGAGCCTTTGAAGCTCAGCAGCATCGCGGCGGCCTGGCGGGCGAGATCAGCGGGGTTCGCCGAGTACGGCGCCCAGCGGGTCATGTGGCGGTTGACGTCGTGGTTCGAAAAGCTCCAGCACGGCCAGCCGTTCGGCGCTCCGGCAAAGAACTTCGCCATCTTGGTGCGGAAGTGCTCGGCGGTGAACTCCGGCCCGAGCATGTCGAAGGTGTAGGCCATGTGCAGCTTGTCGCCGCCGGAGGTGTATTCCTCCATCAGTTGCAGGCCGCGATGGCTGTCGCCCACCTCGCCGACCGTGGTGGTGCCTGGGTACTGGTCGAGCAGCTTCCGCACCCGCTTCAGGAACGCGACGTTCTCGGGCTGGCTCTTGCCGAACTTGTGGTCCTGCATGTCGTAGGGATTGACCGCGTAAGGCAGGTGCTTGGGTCGGCGAGCGGGCGGATTGCTGCGGAGCTGCTTGTCCTGGAAATAGTAGTTCACGGTGTCGAGGCGGAAGCCGTCGACGCCGCGCTCGAGCCAGAAGCGCATGACGTCGAGCACCGCATCCTGCACATCCGGATTGTGGAAGTTGAGGTCGGGCTGCTCGATCAGGAAATTGTGGAAGTAGTACTGCCCGCGGCTGGGGTTCCACTCCCAGGCGCGGCCGCCGAAGACGCTCGGCCAGTTGTTCGGCGGCGAGCCGTCGCGCTTGGGGTCGGCCCAGACGTACCAATCCGCCTTGGTGTTGGTGCGGTTGAGCTTGCTCTCGCGGAACCACGGGTGCTGGTCGGACGAGTGGGACAGCACCTGGTCGATGATCACCTTGAGGCCGAGCGCGTGGGCGCGCTTGATCAGGTCGTCGAAGTCTTCGAGGCTGCCGAACAGGCGGTCGACATCCTTGTAGTCGGAGACGTCGTAGCCCATGTCGCGCTGCGGCGACTGGTTGATCGGCGAAAGCCAGATGCAATCGACGCCGAGGCTGGCGATGTGATCGAGCCGTCGCATGATGCCCGGCAGGTCGCCGATGCCGTCGCCGTTGCTGTCCTGAAACGACCGCGGATAGACCTGATAGATCACCGCGCCGCGCCACCATTCCGTCATTGAAGTCTCCGCCGTAACGTGGCCAGCACTGTCGCGAGCGGCCGCCGGAAAGGCAATCGCTTAAAGGACATATGGGTTCCCCGGCAATTGCGGGGCGATTTGCTTCGGCAGTAGAATTTAGCCCGGCGCGAGGGGCGCCGTGGGGAGTTCGAAAAATGCTTCCGATCAACTGGTTGGCCGTGCTTGTCGCCGCGATCATCCGCATGGCGGTGGGATTTGCGTGGTATTCGCCGCCGCTGTTCCTGAAGCCCTGGCAGGCGGTGACCGGGGTGACGCCGGAGTCGATGCGGGCGGGACTGGGCAAGGCGATGGTGGTGGACGTCATCGCCTCGCTGATCATGTCGTTCGCGCTGGCCAACATCATCGTCGGCGCCGGCATCACCGATTGGCTCAACGGCGCGCTGGCCGGCTTCTGGGTGTGGCTCGGTTTCATGGCGACACTGATGGTGTCGCTGTGGGGATATGAGAACCGCTCGCTGAGGCTGATCGCCATCAACCTCGGCAACAACCTGATCGCCCTGGTGCTGATGGGGGCGTTGCTGGCGGTTTGGCGGTAGGGGAGATGCCGGCAGGATAGGCTGGTTCGGGAAGAATCCCCCCACCCTGTCCCTCCCCCCGCAAGGGGACGCTCACACTGACGTCGGTTGAGCTGGGAACTGCCGGAGGGCACGTTGTACGAAGCCGAGGTACCAGGCGAATTTCACCAATGATTTCAAAAAGATCGTCGGCCGGGCGCCGACGGAGTATGCCCGGGAGGTGCGGGGCGAGCCTCAGTCGCTGCCGCGGACGGCGACCGCTTGTTCAACCTTGGCGAGGACGACGGGAAATCGCTCGATGTAGGAATCAAGGTGCAGCCGTTGAATCATCAGGCACTGCGTGTCGGTGAGCGCCCTCACGCTCGCCACGCGCGTCGAATGCTTCATGTTCGCGATCTCGCCGAAGAAATCGCCGGCCCCCAGCTTATTGACGACCTTTTCCTCCGGCTTGCCTAGAGCCTTGATGACTTCAACGCTGCCGGAAACGATGAGGAAGAAGGCCGCGCCGACGCGTCCCTCCCGTAGGATCACACGCCCCGGCTCATAGGTCTCGACGCGCGTGGACGGGATCAGTTCCTCGAGGTCCGCTTCGTTCATCTCGCTGAAGAGCGGCGTCTGCTTCAACAGATCGACTATTTCCATCGGCGCGCTCCCTGACGGAAGTCACCATGTAGCAAATACCGCTCTGCTTCAGAGGTCAACGCGCTTGCGCCCTGCGGTCCGGCAGCAGTCCCGGCCCGGCCGTGCCGTGCTATGATGCTTGTCCACCGGAGGGACCGGTATGAAAGAGGCGTCAGAGACGGATCGGGCCGCGATCATTCACCTGATTGAGTCTGAAACGGCGGCGTTCTGGAACAAAGACTTCGACGCCTGGGCTCAGTTCTGGGTGCATGATGACTATGTTCGCCGCTGGGGCTGGTGGGCGGCTCGCGGCGGCATAACGGTGCGCGACGGATGGGACGACCATGCGGCCCGTATGCGACGGTTGATGATGGCCAACCCTGCTCGCAATGAGTCCACGGCGGCGGTGCGCCGCAAAAAGCTCGTCGTCCGAGTTGGCGGCGACGTGGCGTGGGCGACTTTCGACCAGCATGCTCCGAGTACCGGCGACGGCATGGACGTGCCAGGTCTCACCCATGAGATGCGAATCCTCGAAAAGCATGACGGCGAATGGAAGATCGCCTGCCTGTTCTTTTTGCAGCGTTCGATGGACCATCTCAGTTCCGCGGTTGTCAGGGTGGATGAGCAGGCACGCATCATGTGGATGAACGCCGCCGCGGAATCCGAACTCGGCACGAGCGAAGTGATCGAAAAACGAGCCGGTCGCCTGCGCGCCGTCGATCGGGCTGCGGACCAGCTTCTGAAGGCGGCCGTCCGCTGGGCAGCGCACCTCGATGACGAACTCTATCCTGAGCGGGCAGCTGTGCCGATCGTGCTCAGCGGCGGCCTCGGTACCGCGGTCAACGTATGCTGGGTTATCGGGGAAAGCGGCCTGGTGCTCGTCTCGATCAACGACCGGCCCATGACGGAGGAGCGTCTGACGGCCGCATCGCTGGTCTACGGCATCACCCCTGCCCAATTGCGGCTCGCAAAGCTGATCATTGGCGGCCATGACATCGTCACGGCAGCCAAGCTGCTCGAGGTCAGCGTCAACACGGCACGCACCCACCTGCAACGCATGTACGACCGAACCGGAGTTCGCTCTCAGCCCGCATTAGTGCGGGCCATGCTGAGCGTGGCGCGGCCGCTGGGTTGAACCAGCGCGACTATTTCGCCGCTTGTCGCAAGAACTCATGACAATCCGCCTCGCGGACGTGGCGTAGCCTGGTCCGGTGCTGCGCGATTTGACCGCGGCAAACTTCGAGGAGGACGTCATGGACCTTTATGCTATCCGCCGCCGTAGCGCGTGGGCCAATGCCGGCGAGCTACAGGCAGCCGCCGCCAAGTCGACCAGAATCGGCAACGATGAGATGCCCGATCGCGTCCGCTGGATACGCAGCTATGTGATTAAGGAGCCAGACGGCAGACTCGGCACCGTCTGCATCTACGAGGCACGCGATCCGGAATCGATCCGCGAGCACGCCCGCCGGGTCGGTATGCCGGGAGACGAACTGTTTCCGATCGCAGATACGGTGATCATCCGCCCAGATCCCGTGGCCGTCGAAGCCGTTGCCTAATTGCGGCTGGCCGCCAGCCCAGGTCGGCTGAAACGAACCGTCCCGCCTTCAGCCGCTCAGCCCTCGTATGCCACCGACGGCATCTGCGTGGCATACTTGCCACCCGAGACGTCGATCGAGGCGCCGGTGATGTAGCCGGCGAGGTCGGAGGCGAGGAAGCAGATGAGGTTGGCGACGTCCTGCGGGTCGCCCCAGCGGCGAAGCGTCAGGGTGTCGAGCAGGCGCTGCTGGCGGGCGTCGGGGAGGCCCGCGAAACCGTTCATGTCGGTGGGGATCATGCCCGGTGCGTAGGAGTTCACCGTGACGTTGAAGGGGCCGAGTTCGCCGGCGAGCACGCGGGTGAACTGCACCACCGCGGACTTGGACGCCGCATAAGCGGCACTGCCGATCGAGGGGATGATGGCGGCGAACGACGCGGCGTTGAGGATGCGGCCGGAATTCTGGCGCTGCATGATCGGAGCCACCGCCTGGCACACCAGGAACGTGCCCTTGGTGTTGATGTCGAAGTTGCGGTCCCAGACCTCCTCGGGCAGCTTGTCGACCCGGGCTCCGCCGGCGACGCCGGCATTGTTGACGAGGATATCGACGCGGCCGAAAGCCTTGTCGACGGCGCCCACCGCGGCGGTGACCTGCGCTGCCTCGCGCACGTCGCAGAGGATGCGAAGTCCAGGCCAGCCGGCCTCGGTCCACTCCATCGCTGCGTCGTCCAGCAGGTCCTGACGGGCATCGACGATGGCGACGGTGACACCCTCGGCGGCGAGGGTCTTGGCGATGACGCGACCAATGCCGCGGCCGGCGCCCGTGACGATGGCAACTTTGTTCTTGAGATCAATCAGCATGTTCAGACCACCGCGCTCGGGAGAGGTTCGCCGGCGAAATGCGCGACGATGTTGGCAACCACCAGATCGCCCATCTTGTTGCGCGTCTGGTGCGTGGCGCTGCCTTGATGGGGCGAGAGGACGACATTATCGAGGCTGAAGAAGCCCTCGGGCACCTGCGGCTCCTTCTCGAACACGTCGAGCGCGGCGCCGCCTAGCTTCTTCGATGTCAGGAGCTCAAGCATGGCGGCTTCGTCGATGAGCGTGCCGCGGGCCATGTTGACGATGAAGCCCTCGGGGCCGAGCGCTTCGAGCACTTCGCGCGAGACGATCTTTTCGGTGCCCTTGCCGCCTGGGGCAATGATCACCAGCCAGTCGCTGTCGCGGGCCATGTCGACGAGCTTGTCGTAGAAAATGTAGGGCTCGTCGTGCTGGCGGGAGCGGCCGTGGTAGACGACGCGCATCTTCATGGCCTGGCAGCGGGTGGCGATTTCCTTGCCGATGCGGCCCAGCCCGAGAATGCCGACGGTCTTGCCGTTGAGCTCGGTGAGCAGCGGGAAGCCGCCTTTCGGCCACTTGCCCTGGCGCACGAACTGGTCGCCCTGCGGAATGCGGCGCGCGAGGCCGATCATCAGCCCGAGGGTGAGTTCAGCCACGGCGTCGTTGAGGACGTTCGGGGTGTTGGTGACGCGGATGTTGCGCTGCTTTGCCGCCTTGGTGTCGATCGAGTCGTAGCCGACGCCGAAATTGGCAATGATCTCGAGCTTGGGGAGCCTGTCCATCAGCGCGCCATCGACGTTGCCGCCAGCGATGGCGCGGATGCGCGGCGAGATTTCCTTGATCAACCCGTCCTTGTCGGCCGCCTCATGCAGCTTGTGCACGGTGTAGCGCGCCGCCAGCGCCTGTTCGCAGCGATCGAGCAGCTTATGTGTCTGGAGAATCTCTTCCGGCATCAGTCCATCCCTCTTTGGGCGACGGTTGTATGGTAGTTTTTCGCGGGGGTGAAGGCGACGTTGGTGGGATGGGTCCGGAGGCCGATGAGCCGGTGCGGAAAGAATACCCCCTCCCCCTGTCCCCTCCCCGCAAGGGGGAGGGAGACGCTCACACTAGTGCTGGTGTTTTGGTCTCCTCCCCCTTTGCGGGGGAGGGACAGAGTGGGGGGTAATCTTCCCGCACCGCCCTGTCATTCCAGCGCCTTGGCCATCGAACCCGGCTTGTGGCCCTTCAGTAAACGTGTACCAATGAGTCGCGAGTGGGATAGGCCGTAAGCCCTTGGGAGTTGATGTCCGCAACGCCGTTTGACGAAATGACCAATGCGGATGCCTCTGTCCGCGCGCCCTACCACATCCTGGAAGAGTGGCTGAAAGAGCAGCCGCCACAAGCACTGGGCCTGATGTCGGCTGACGCCGAGAGCCTGTTTCGCCGGCTGGGCATCACCTTCGCTGTCTATGGCAGCGACCAGGGCACTGAAAAGCTCATCCCGTTCGACATCATCCCGCGCATCATTTCAGCGATGGAATGGCGGCGGCTGTCGAAGGGCATCGAGCAGCGGGTGCGGGCGCTCAACGCCTTCCTCTACGACATCTACCACCGCCAGGAGATCTTGAAGGCCGGGCGGGTGCCGGAAAAGCTGATCCTCAACAACTCGGCGTTCTGCCCAGAGATGATGGGGCTCGATCCGGCGCGCGGGGTCTATTCGCACATCATCGGCGTCGACATCGTGCGAACCGGGCCCGACGATTTCTACGTGCTAGAGGACAACCTCCGCACCCCCTCGGGCGTCAGCTACATGCTGGAGAACCGCGAGGCGATGCTGCAACTCGCCCCGGAACTGTTCCAGCGCTACAAGGTGGCGCCGGTCGAGACCTATCCGGAGACGCTGCGGCGGACGATGGAGAGCGTGGCGCCGGGCGGCATCCATGGCTCGCCCAACCTCGTGGTGCTGACGCCGGGCATCCACAACTCGGCCTATTTCGAGCACTCGTTCCTCGCCGACCAGATGGGCGCCGAGCTCTGCGAAGGGCAGGACCTGTTCGTCGATGGCGGCAAGGTCTACATGCGGACCACCAAAGGCCCCGAGCGGGTCGACGTGATCTACCGCCGCATCGACGACGACTTCCTCGACCCGCTGACCTTCCGGCCGGATTCAATGCTGGGCGTACCGGGGCTGTTCGATGCCTATCGCGCCGGCAACGTGACGCTGGTCAACGCGCCGGGCACCGGCATCGCCGACGACAAGGCGGTGTACGTCTACGTGCCGGAGATCATCGAGTTCTATCTCGGCGAGAAGGCGCTGCTTAAGAACGTCCCCACCTACAACTGCACCAATGACGACGAGCGGGCCTATGTGCTCGAGCATCTCGAGGAGCTGGTGGTGAAGGAGGTGCACGGCTCGGGCGGCTACGGCATGCTGGTAGGCCCGGCCTCGACCAAGGCGATGCGCGAGGAGTTCCGGAAGAAAATTCTCGCCCGGCCCGACAACTATATCGTCCAGCCAACGCTGGCGCTTTCGACCTGCCCGACCTTTGTGGAGAAGGGCATCGCGCCGAGGCATGTCGACCTCCGTCCTTACGTCCTCTGCGGCGACGACATCCGGATCACGCCGGGCGGGCTCACCCGCGTGGCGCTGAAGAAGGGATCGCTGGTGGTGAATTCGTCGCAGGGCGGCGGCACCAAGGACACCTGGGTGCTGGAGGACTGACCATGCTCGGACGCACCGCACAAAACCTCTTCTGGCTCAGCCGCTATATCGAGCGGGCCGAAAACATGGCCCGGATGTTCGAGGTGGGCTATCGCATGAGCCTCACCTCGCGGCGCGAGGGCGGGGCCTCGGAGCACCTGGTCTCGATGATGCAGGCGGCCGAGGCAGACGAGGGCTTCAACAAGAAGCACAAGCAGGCCGATGTCGCGAGCGTCGCCCACTATATGCTGTTCGACGAGGAGAACTATTCCTCGGTGAGATCGTGCCTGCTCGCGGCGCGCACCAATGCGCGCTCGGTGCGCACGGCACTGACCACCGAAATGTGGGAATCGATCAACGCCGCGTGGCTGGAATATTCAGCCATTCGGCCGCGGGATATCTCGGGCGCGAAGCTCCAGGAGCTGCTGTTCTGGGTGAAGCAGGTGAGCCATCGCTATCGCGGCGCCCTGCTCTCGACGTTCCTCCGCGACGCAGGCTACGCCTTTTCGCAGATCGGCAACTTCGTCGAGCGGGCCGACAATACGGCGCGTATCCTCGACATGAAGTATTACGTGCTGCTGCCGCGCGCCACGATGGTGGGCGGCGATGTCGATATCCAGCAGTGGACGATGATCCTCCGCGCAGCATCGGCGCATCGCAGCTACCGGCACGTCTACCACGACCGCTACAAGGCCTGGAACATTGCCGACTACCTGATCCTCAGGCCCGAGATGCCGCGCTCACTGATCTTCTGCGTGCAGTGGATCAACCGCACCATCGACATGCTCGAGGAGATCTATGGCGAGCGCACTGCGGGGCACGATGCCGCGGACGCGGTGACGGCGCTGCTGATGAACGCCAGCGTCGACCAGATCTTCGAAAATGGCCTCCACGAGTTCCTGACGGAGTTCATCGACCGGAACAACCGGATGACGGACGCCCTCGCCGAAAGCTACAACTTCTACTGATGAAGATCGCGATCCGACATTCCATGAGCCTGGCGCTCGGCCCCGGCATCAACCGCAGCGTGCAGCACCTGCTGCTGACGCCCTCGACCGGGCCGACGCAGACGGTGCGCGAGTGGAACATCGAGATGCCCGGCTTTGCCGCGGCGGCGAAGTTCGTCGACGCGTTCGGCAACAAGGCGCAGTTGGTGAGCCAGATCAAGCCCGAGGCCGAGCTGGTGATCAATGTGGCGGGCGTGGTCGACACAGTGGACCGCAACGGGGTAATCGGCCGGGTGCAGGGCGACATTCCGCCGGCGCTCTATCGCCGCCCAACGCCAGCGACCAAGGCGGCGGGGGCGATCACGAGCAAGTTCCGCACGCTGCCCAAGACCGGGCAGGACCGCATCGCGCTGCTGCACGGACTGATGGCGCGGGTGGCAGAGGTGGTGGGCGGATCCGAGCAGAGCCAGACCCAGGACGGGCAAAGCCAGAGCCAATCGCAGGGCGCAGCCGAGCATCCGGGGATGCGGCCGCCGGCAGCCGACTACGCGCACGCCTTCATCGGCGCGGCGCGGGCACTCGATATCCCGGCGCGCTATGTCACCGGATATCTCCATTCCGACGAAGCGCCGGCGACGCTGCATGCCTGGGCCGAAGCGTTCGACGACGGGCTGGGCTGGATCGGGTTCGACGCGATGCTGGTGCTTTGCCCCACCGACCGGCACGTCCGTGTCGCCGTGGGGCTCGACGCGGTCTCGACCATGGCGATCCGCTCGATCCCGGCAGTTGGCGAGCCGCAGGTGCTGGCAATGAGCGTCGAGGCGGCGCAGTAGCCCATGGTCCGGGCCGTTATCACACGCTTGGGCGTCGTGGCTTTCGCACTGGTGGTCGCGTCCGTACCTGCAGTCGCAGCCCCTCCAGACTGCTTCACGCTGGCCGCCTCCAGCGGAACCATCAAGATCACGCAAAGTAGGATGCTTGCTGATCTGTTCAGCGCGCCCGTCGACGACAACCTTCCACTGGTCGACGGAACGACGTACCGCGCTGAGGTCGAACTGGTTTACAAAGGCCGATCACGCAAGGTTATCTCCACAATGTCCGTCACTCCGGCGAACGCGCAGACTTCATCACCCCGCAAGATCATCGTTTTGTTCGGGGGCGACGCGCTGGACGCAAATCTCAGCCACTTGGTCGTCTGTGAGGCAGAAGCAGAGCCGTCCTGGTGAGTGATACACCTGACTCTCCTTGCGACAGGCCGCCCCCTACAGCCCCAGCACATACAGCCAGCCGCTGACCGTCAGAATCGACAGCACTGTCGAGATCAGAATGCTGTTGGCGGCGATGTGGACCGAGCGGTTGTAGTAGGTGGCGAAGACGTAGACGTTGATGCCGGCGGGCATGGCGGCGAGCAGCACGCCGTAGCGGGCGAGGTCGTGGTCGATGTGGAGGATCGGCACCATGATCACCCAGGCGATGGCCGGCTGCACGAGCAGCTTCAGCAGCGACATGGTGAGCGACTGGCCCCAGCTGTCACTGAGCTTGTAGTCGTTCAGCGCGCCGCCGAGGCCGAACAGCGCGGCGGGGGTGACGGCGGC
The DNA here is from genome assembly GCF_056402875.1 of Devosia sp. P3_B2. Classification (NCBI taxonomy): domain Bacteria; kingdom Pseudomonadati; phylum Pseudomonadota; class Alphaproteobacteria; order Hyphomicrobiales; family Devosiaceae; genus Devosia; species Devosia sp. P3_B2. Next base: position 121,147 of record NZ_JBFUGO010000011.1, read on the forward strand.
GGCCATCATGGCGATGAAGGCTTCGGCCGGCTCGATCAGCTTGACGTTCAGCAGGTTGGCGGCGGCGCCGAGCGCGATGCCCCAGAGCAGCGGATTGGCGACGATGCGCATCAGAGCCACGCCGAGCGTCTTCAGCAGCGGCGCGCCATCGCGGCGCAAGAGCTCCATGGTCAGCATGCCGGCGGTGATCAGCACCGGGGCGTGGAAGGCGATGATCGAGAAGGCGGTGGTGAGCGCTTCCTGCCCGTAAGCGCGCTGCACCACGGGGATGCCGACCAGCACGGTATTGGTGAACATGGCCGAAAAGCCCGAGGCGACGGCTTCGCCCGGCTTGTTGCGGAAGAGCTTGGCCGACAACACAATACCGATGACGAATACGGTGACCGCGCCGACATAGAACGGCACGATGACGCCCCAGTTGAAGGTCGTCGAAAAGTCCGAATGCAGCATGGCGTTGAACAGCAGGCACGGGGTCGCGAAGTTGTTCACGAACACCACCAGCCCACGCACGCCCTCGGACGGGAACAGGCGCAGCCGCACGGCGCCATAGCCGAGCGCGAGGATGGCGAAGACCGGCAGAATGACGTTGAGAATGGCGAGCATGGGCGGCCGGTCGGGAGGGGTGGTTCCTGATGCACGGGATGCGGGCGGGGGTCAATGACCTGACTGAGGCGTCCAAGATGACGCCATGATGTCGCCACAACGTTGCCAGGAAGCCACAGACAGTAACGGCAGACTCGGATATTGTTAGCAAGATTTCTTTGGTTTGGGACCTTGCAATGAAGTACTTGCTCGCAGCAGTTCTCGCCTCTACGGCGTTTGTTTCCGCCGTGCAGGCGGCTGATCTCATCGTCGAACCCGAGATCGCGGAGGCGGCAGCGGCCGCCTACGACTGGTCCGGCGGCTATGTCGGTGTCATCGGCGGCTATGGATGGGGCGAGGGCGCCATCGAAAATTTCCCCTTCGCCTTTGGTGGAGACGTGGAAGGCTGGCTGCTTGGCGTTGAAGCCGGTGCCAATTGGCAGATGGACCAGTTCGTCCTCGGCGTCGAAGGTGACATTGCCTGGACCAACATCTCCGGTGATTATCAGGGCTTCGCTCCCTTCATTGGCGACTTCGACCTTACTTGGCTGGGTACGCTGACCGCGCGAGCCGGTATCGCCGCCGACCGCGCCTTGTTCTACGTGGAAGCGGGCGCGGCCTTTGGTGAACTTGGAATATCGGGGATAGCGGCTGGCCCCGGCGCGTATGACGAGTCCAGTTGGTCGTTCGGCTGGACCGCGGGCGCTGGCGTCGAGTTCGCGCTCACAGACGAGATTACGGCCAAGGCCGAATACAACTATGTGGATCTCGGCGGTTTCGACTCCACTCTCTTCAGCGGCGAGTACGGTGTCGCCGCGCACATCGTGAAGGGCGGCCTGAACTTCCAGTTCTGATCAACGCAACACGCGATTCTCACCCCGTCGCCCATCTGGGCGGCGGGGTTTTTCATTCCGCCCCGTCACCCGAAGTGAACCTCACCCGAACATTTCGCTATAGAAACGAACTTCGCCCGCGTATAAGCGAACCCGCACCTGGGGGACGACGTGGACGCGCTGACGCAGCGGCAGGATGACATCATGGCACTCGCCCGGCAGCACGGGCGGGTGGATGTCGAGGCATTGGCGCTGCAGTTCGCGGTCACGCCGCAGACCATCCGCAAGGACCTCAACGAGCTTTGCGACCGTAAGCTCCTCAATCGGCTACACGGCGGCGCCGCCTACCCCTCGGGCGTCTCGAACTACGCCTACGAGGCGCGCCGGCTCCTTGCGGCCGAGAGCAAGCGCCGGATCGGCCTTGCCGCCGCGGCGATGATCCCCGACCAGTCGTCGCTCATCCTCAATATCGGCACCACGACCGAGCAGGTGGCGATGGCGCTGCGCCGTCACACGGGCTTGATGGTGGTGACCAATAACATCAACGCCGCCAATATCCTGCGCGAGGTGCCGAGCGCCGAAGTGGTGATCGCAGGGGGCGTGGTGCGGCATGCCGATGGGGGCGTCGTGGGCGAGGCGGCGGTGGATTTCATCCGGCAGTTCCGGGTCGATTACGCGGTGATCGGCGCCTCGGCGATCGATGCCGACGGCACGCTGCTGGATTTCGATTTTCGCGAGGTGAAGGTGGCGCAGGCTATCATCGAAACGGCGCGCAAGACCATCCTCGTCGCCGACGCGATGAAGTTCGAACGCACTGCGCCGGTGCGGATCGGCCATCTCGAGCAGATCGATGTGTTCGTCACCGACCAACCACCCTCCCCCGCCATCGCCGCGATCTGCGCGGCGGCCGGCGTGGAACTCCAAATCGCAAGCGAAGGACTAGTGAATCAATGAACGACGCAGCAGCGAGCGACGCGGTCGACGTGTTCGTCATCGGCGGCGGGGTGAATGGCACCGGCATTGCCCGCGACGCGGTGGGCCGTGGGCACTCGGTGATGCTGGCGGAGATGCACGATCTCGCCTCGGGCACCTCGTCGGCCGCAACCAAGCTGGTGCATGGCGGCCTGCGCTATCTCGAGCACTACGAGTTCCGGCTGGTGCGCGAGTCGCTGATCGAGCGCGAAGTGCTGTGGTCCTCGGCGCCGCACATCATCTGGCCGCTGCGCTTCGTTCTCCCCTACGAGAAGAACCTGCGGCCGGCATGGCTGCTGCGGCTCGGGCTGTTCGTCTACGACCATCTCGGCGGCCGGAAGCTGTTGCCGGCGACCAAGACGCTGGACCTGACCAAGGATCCAGCCGGCCGGCCGCTGAAGCCGGGGCATACCGTGGCGTTCGAATATTCGGACGGCTGGGTGGACGACGCCCGGCTGGTGGCACTCAACGCCCGCGATGCGGCCGACAAGGGCGCAACGGTGCTGACGCAGACGCGGGTCGTGTCGGCGCGACGCGAGAACGGGCTGTGGACCATCGAGATGGAAGGCCCGGGCGGTAAGCGGAGCACCGCCCACGCGCGGCTGCTGGTCAACGCGGCCGGCCCTTGGGTCGATAAGGTAATCCGAGAGGCGGTGGGGCGTAACGAGGCCCATCACGTGCGGCTCGTGAAGGGCAGCCACATCGTGGTGAAAAAGCTGTTCGACCACGACCGCTGCTACTTCTTCCAGAACGCTGACGGCCGGATCTTCTTCGCCATTCCCTACGAGGGCGACTACACGCTGATCGGCACCACCGACATGGATTACGAGGGCGATCCGACTGGCGTGAAGATCAGCGACGAGGAGATCGATTATCTCTGCGCCGCGGCCAGCGAATACTTCATCCGGCCGGTGACCCGCGACGAGATCGTCTGGACCTATTCGGGCGTACGGCCGCTGTTCGACGATGGCGCCAGCGCCGCGCAGGAGGCCACGCGCGACTATGTGCTGAAGACCGAGGGCGAGGCCGGCAACGGGCCGCTGATCAACATTTTCGGCGGTAAGCTCACGACGCACCGGCGGCTCAGCGAGCAGGTGGTCGACAAGATCGACGGGCTCATCGGCAAGAAGGGATCGCGCTGGACCAGGGGGGCACACCTGCCGGGCGGCGACTTTCCGCCTACGGCGTTCGACGCCGAGGTGCGGAAGCTCGCGGCAAAGAAGAAGAACCTCGATGCGGCGTTCATCCGGCGTCTGGTGCGAGCCTACGGCACGCTTGCGGCGGAGGTGCTGGGCGATGCACAGACCACCGCGGAACTCGGGGAGCATTTCGGCACGACGCTTTATGCGCGCGAGGTCGATTACCTGATGGATCGGGAGTGGGCGCGGACGGCTGACGACGTGCTATGGCGTCGCTCGAAGCAGGGGCTAAAGTTCAGGGAACACGAGAAGGCGGCACTGGCCAAATACATGGCTGAACGCCTCGCTGGAATGGGGACGAGACAATGAGCGGGAACATCCTCGCGATCGACCAGGGCACGACGTCGAGCCGGGCGATCATCTTCGACGATCGGCAGAAGATCGTCGGGCTGGGCAAGATGGAGTTCACCCAGCATTTCCCGCAGGATGGCTGGGTCGAGCACGTGCCCGAGGAGATCTGGGCCACGGCGCTGTGGAGCACCAAGACGGCGATCAAGAAGGCCAATATCAAGCCGTCGGAGATCGCGGCGATCGGCATCACCAACCAGCGCGAGACCACCATCGTCTGGGACCGCAAGACCGGCAAGGCCATCCACAATGCCATCGTCTGGCAGGACCGCCGGACGATGAAGCAGTGCGAGAAGCTGAAGAAGGACGGACATGAGAAGCTGGTCAGCAAGAAGACTGGCCTGCTGCTCGACCCGTATTTCAGCGCCACCAAGCTCGCCTGGATCCTCGACAATGTGCCAGGCGCACGGAAGCGGGCTGAGAGGGGCGAACTCGCCTTCGGCACGGTGGATTGCTACCTGATCTGGCGGCTGACCGGCGGCAGGAGCCACGCCACCGACGTGAGCAACGCCTCCCGCACCCTGCTGCTCAACATCAAGACCGGCGAATGGGACGACGAGCTGCTTAAGCTGTTCCGCATCCCGCGCGCCATCCTGCCGGAGGTGAAGGACAATGCCGACGATTTCGGCATGACCGACCCCGAGGTGTTCGGCGTTTCGATCCCGATCTATGGCGCGGCCGGCGACCAGCAGGCGGCGACCATCGGGCAGGCCTGCTTCCAGCCGGGAATGATGAAATCCACCTACGGCACTGGATGCTTCGCGCTGCTCAACACCGGCAGCGACATGGTGCGCTCGAAGAACCGGCTGCTCACCACCATCGCCTACCGGCTCAACGGCGAGACCACCTATGCGCTCGAGGGCGCCATCTTCATCGCCGGCGCATCGGTGCAGTGGATGCGCGACATGCTGAAGATCTTCGAGAAATCGTCCGATGCGAGCGCGCTCGCATCGAAGGCCGACCCGACGCAGAATGTCTACCTGGTGCCAGCCTTCGTCGGGCTGGGGGCGCCGTGGTGGGATTCGGCAGCGCGCGGCTCGCTCACCGGGCTGACGCGCAATACCGGGCCGGCGGAGCTGGCGCAGGCGGCACTCGAATCCGTCAGCTACCAGACGCGCGACCTGATCGACGCGATGCGCAAGGACTGGAAGGGTGCCAACGACACCGTGCTGCGGGTCGATGGCGGCATGGTGGGCTCGGATTTCACCATGCAGTTCCTCGCCGACATCCTGAACACACCGGTCGACCGGCCGACGATCTTGGAGACGACGGCGCTGGGTGCCGCATGGCTGGCGGGCTGGAAGGCCGGGGTGTGGCCGGACCAGAAGGGGTTCGCGGAGCGCTGGGCGCTCGACCGGCAGTTCCAGCCGCGGATGGATGAGGCGCTGCGGACGCGGAAGCTGAAGGGCTGGCGCGATGCGGTGCGGCGGACGCTAGTACGTGAGTGAGGGCTGGCGCGGCCGACCCACCACCTATGCCTTCAGAACGACCACCTTCGTATTGACCGGCGTCTTCGAGTAGAGGTCGAACATGTCCTGGGTGAGCAGGCCGATACAGCCGCTTGAGATGCCCTTGCCAATCGTTTCGGGACGGCTTGTGCTATAGAGCGTGTAGAGGGTGTAGACGCCGTTCTGATAGAGATAGAGCACCCGGGCGCCGAGCGGATTGTCGAGGCCCGGCGCCATGCCACCGGCATATTTGGCCGCCTCCGGCTGTCGCTTGATCATCTCCTGGGGCGGCGTCCAGATGGGCCATTCGGCCTTGCGCCCGATATAGGCGTCGCCGCTCCACAGGAAGCCCGCGCGACCAACACTGACGCCATAGCGGGTGGCGTTACCATCGCCTTCAATGCGGTACACGTAGTGGTTGCGGGGATCGACGATGATCGTTCCGACCGCCTCCTTGCTGGCGTAACGCACCGTCCGGCGAAAGTACTTCGGGTTGACCTTGTTGACGTTGACCGCGGGGATGGGGAACCGCTCATCGGGCACCGGCCCGTAGACCTTTTCCGCTTCCGCCAGGCTCATGAGGCCGGACGGGGCGCAACCGGCAAGCGCCAACGCGCCGAGACCGGCGATGGAGCCGAACATGAACGACCGGCGACTGAAAAGCCCCGACCGACCAGTCGCGTCCGGTTCGCCTGCAACAACCTTATCTTCTGCAATCATGACTTGAGGCCCTCTCCCCGTTGCCCGACCAAAAAACAGGCCCCCACCCGCTGAACGCTTTGACGCTAGACTGGTCCGGCACTGCTCACTTGGCAAGGATGGGCTTCGCCACGGTGCGTAATCGTGCACTCAGCGAGGCCCTGAGCGGGTGAAGGGAGGCTTCCCCTCGTCGTGGCGCGCGACCCGAAATGCGTTACCGATGAGAGACCGCCTTGGCGGAGCGCTCAAGCCTTGAGCGCCGGCCGAAAGTCGACCGGCGCCCTTGCGCAAGCTTGTTGTTGCGATCAGCTCTTGAGTAGCGCTGCGAACTCGCGGAGGTCGCCGACGAAGAACTCGGGGTCCTCCCAGGCTGCGAAGTGCCCGGCCTTCTCCATGTCATGGAACTGGACCACGTTGCCCGCGGTCTGGCGATCCGCCCATTCGCGCGGCAGGCGCACGCCACCCGGGATGGGAACCTCGGTCGCCACCGCCACCGGGACGCCGGTATTCGTACCCTTGATGGTCGGCGGCTGCATCGCGTTCTGGCTGTAGATCCGGAACGATGACGCTGCCGTCTCGGTCAGCCAGTAGATCATGATGTTGGTGATCAGCTCGTCGCGGCCGAACCGCGCATCCGCCTCGTCGCCGACGCCCATTCCGGCCATGAAGCTCAGGATCCAGGCCGCGAGACCCACCGGCGAGTCGTTCATCGCGAAGGCTAGGCTCTGCGGCTTGGTCGCATGCACCAGGTTGAACGCCCCGTGGGCGAAGAACCACTGCTGGATCGCGCCGGCATAGGCCTGCTCCGGCGGGGTCAGGACCGAAAAGTCGGTGGTCTGGTCCGGATAGCCGACGTCGGTCACATGGTAGCCGAGCAGCACCTCCGGATGACGCTGGGACAGCGACATCGAAATGATCGAGCCGCCATCGCCGCCAGCCGCGATGAACTTCTTGTACCCCAGCGTCTCGGTCATGAGGTGGGCGAAGAGATCGGCGACCTGATCCATCGGCAGCGCCGTCCTGCCCGAAAACCCGGTGCCGGGAATGGAGGGCACGACGACGTGGAAGTCCTTGGTCAGGGACTCGATCACCCGGTGGTAGCGGTAGAACGAGTCCGGCCAGCCATGGAGCAGCAGGAGGGGAACCGCGTTCGGGTTCGCCGAGGGGCGGTGGACGAAATGGATGTCGATGCCGTCCAGATTGACCTTGAAGTTCCCGAGCGCATTGAGGCTCGCCTCGGCCTTCCGCCAATCGTAGCCGTTGATCCAATAGCCGGTGAGGCCCTTGAGGTACTCGAGGTTGGTGCCGATGGCCCAGCCTGCATCGGCCGGCTGATCGGGCCAGCGGGTGTGCTGGAGCCGATACTTGAGGTCGGCGAGCTGCGATTCCGGGATAGCGATTTCAAAAGCGGCGGGGTTCGTCATGATCGAAGTCTCCTGTGAAAGGGCGGATTTGCCGGTAAAGCCGGCGAGCAGGGCTGAGGCTGCGAGGGCCTGGGAAAACTGACGGCGGTTCATCTCTCATCTCCACGCGTTGTTTGATGGGATGAGGCTACGAGGAGGGGCCGCGAGGAGATTGCAAAAATCCGACAATCACGGGTTGGCACCGACAGCCGCTCGCGCGCGTCACCGGAGGGGGCGACTAAAAAGGCAGCTTCGGCTGCGCCGCTTCGGGCCAGAAGCGGTCAGCTGCGGACGTCCGCTTGGAAAGCCGACGTTCGGGCGGCTTTTCGCACCGCGCTAGAGTGTAGCCCTCAGTGCCAGGCCTCGAACGGCCCGCCGGCGATGAACGCCCAATAGGTCCGGTACTTGCTCGTGCGGTTCGCTGGCACCGTCGCCACCGCCAGTCCGAATTCCTGGAACTTGCTCGATAGCAGCGTGTCCCGGTGTGCCGGGCTCGCCAGCCAGCCGCTGATCGCCTGGTCGAGCGTCGACTGGCCGCCGGCGACGTTTTCGCCCACGGCGCCGTCATAGCCGGCGGTGGTGACGCGCTGGCGCAGGGTGACGCCGAGGTCGTGCGACAGCGTATCCTTGGCGGCCATCAGGTTGGCTTGCGAGCGGGCGGCGGATTCGAGCTTGACGTTGTAGCGCAGCGGCGGCTTGCCGTTGGCGGCGCGGGTGCCGTTGATGGCGGAGAGGATATTGCCCTGCGACAGCTGGATCGGCGTGATGCTGGTCATGCTGCTGCCGCTCGGCCCCTTGGCCGGCGGCACGATCGAGGAACAGGCGCTCAGCAATGTCAGGGTGGCGAGAAGGAGAAGTCCGCAGCGCAGAAGCGTCATCAGCGAGTTCCAGAGCGAAGCGGCGGCAAGAGCGCGATAATCGTGGCAGCCGCGTGGCGTTGTGTCACGGGCAAGCACACGGTTGCGCGAGCGGGGCGGAACTACAAGGCATTTGAAGCTAATTAAGCATGATTTTGCATAGCGCTGGCCGGGCGCCCGGCATGCGCGCACCCTCTGTCCTGCAGCTGAGGGGCTCGCATCATGCTCGACCAGGAATTCGAACATTTCGACGTCCGCGCCACGACCCGCTACGAGTTGGCGCGACACGCGGACTATGCGCGGAACATGCTATTCGCGGCGACCGCCGCGTCGCTGGCCATCCTAGGCGCCGGCGCCTTCTTCCTCAGCCTGCTCCTGTAGCGGCGCCCCTGCCCCGGCCCACAGCGCCGCGGCGACCAGCGCGACATAAGTCAGCGCGGCGATGGCAAAGCCCCACTCGCGATATGCGCCGGCCAGCCAAGAGAGCGGCAGCAGCACCACGACATTGATACCGACATAGAGCAACGTCGCCTTGAGGTGCGAGCCGAAGCGGCGTTGCAGCGCCTGGTAGGCATGGCGCTTGTGGCCCTCCCAGAAACGCTCGCGGCGGAGCATGCGGCGAACCAGCGTGGTCAGGCTGTCGGCGAGGAACAGGCCGGCAAGGATCAGCCACTGCCAGAGGCTGAGCCAGAAGCTGAGCATGGTAGTGAAGGCGAAGAATGCGGTCATCAGCCCGAGATAGGTGCTGCCGGCGTCGCCCATGAAGACCTTCGCGGGCGGCCAGTTGAGGAGCAGGAAGCCGAGACAGGCGGCGGCGAGGCCTAGCATCCACCAGAGCCGCGGATCGTCGATGATGCCGGGCTCGAACAGGTAAGCCAGCAGCGCGGCGCCGGTGAGAACGAAGATGGCTTCGGAGGCGGCGAGGCCATCGATGCCGTCCATGAAGTTGAAGAGGTTGATCCACAGTGCACCGCCAAGGGCGAGGATCACCAGCAGCACGGATTCCGGCACCGGCAGACCGAGCTGGTCGAGCGGTAGCACGGCGACGACCGCGCCCATCAGCAGCACCTGCGCGCCGAGCCGCCAGCGCGCCGCGATCGGGCGCTTGTCGTCGGAATAGCCGATGAAGGCGAGGAGGATGCCGGCCATGATCACCGGTACGCCGAGGAACGGCACCAGAAGTGCGACCAGCAGCCCGGCAATGGTACCGCCCGCGACGATGCCGACGCCGCCACCACCGGGGGTCGCCTTCACATGCGAAGAGCGTCCGTTCGGCTCCTGCATCAGCCCGAGCCGAGCGGCACGGCTCATCACGTACCAAGCGGTCAGGAACGAAATGAGCGCCGCAGCGGCGGCAATGGCAAGGCCAAGAGTGGGCATGGGCGCTCCGGGTTACAGATCCCAAAGCGGTAGCGGCGCAAGCCGAGGCACCGCAACCCCAAATCTTACGCCTCTTCATCTCTCCCCTTGCAGGAGAGAAAGCGATTTCTTGGGCTTAGCCCTTCGCTAAGTCCTAGAAATCGCAAGAGAGGGGATCTTGGTGGGCACAGTGGCTCCGCACCCCCTCTCTGGCGAAAGCTTGCGGCGTCCCGCCAAATCACCCCGCGTAAAGCTGCAGCCCGCCATCCACGCGCAGCAGCTGCCCGTGGATGAACTTCGCCTCCGGCGAGCACAGGAACACCACCGCGTCGGCGATTTCCTCCGGCTCCGCGTAGCGGTCCATCGAGACCTTGTTGGAGTTCATCTTGTCCGGGTCGACCGTGCGGGTGGCCTGGAAGCGGGCGGTCTTGGCCGGCCCCGGGCTCACCACGTTGACGCGCACGCCATGCTCGCGGACTTCGTCGGCGAGGCAGCGGGTGTAGTGGGTCACGGCGGCCTTGAGGGTGGCGTAGATGCCGCCGCCCGAGACGCCGATATGCGCCGCCACCGAGGCAATGTTGACGACGATGCCGTGCTGGCGCTCGACCATCTGCGGCACGAAGGCCTGGGTCACCAGCATGGTGCCGATCAGGTTGTTGTTGGTCAGCGTGATCAGGTCGTCATAGGTGATGCCGAGGATGTTGTTGGGCACCGGCTTGCCGCCCGCGGCACCGATATCGCCGCCGGCGCAGTTGACGAGGATTTCGACCGGGCCGAACTTCTCCTCGATCTCCTTCTTCATATTGGCCACCGCGTCGCGATCGCCGATATTGCCGGTGACGCCCATCGAGCGCACGCCCAGACCCTCGATGGTCTTGATCATGGCGCCGAGGTTGTCCGCCTCACCGTACTTGGCGGCGGCGTCCCACGTCAGGTCATGCACCACCACATCGGCGCCGCGCGCCGCGAGCTTCCGCGCCATGACGCTGCCGAGGCCGCGGCCCGAGCCGGTTACAAAAGCGATTTTTCCTGAAAGATCTTTACCTGCCACAACGGCCTCCAATCACATAAGTCCAAGCGCTTTGAGGTTCGCGGCGCTCTTCCGGTACTGCCCAAGCTCGTAATCGATCAATTCGTGGTCGGCATTGCGCTGCCACGGGGTGCGCCATTCTTCGCCCGGCTCGAACCGGTTCTTCTGCACGGCGAGCAGGCACGCGGCGAGGTCCTCGGCCTGCTTGGGCGCATAGCCGTGCCACCACTCTGGCGTCAGCAGCTTGACGTGCCGGTCGTCCAGCGCGCCGATCTCGATGCAGGCGATCATCTCGTCATTGTGCTCGGCGAGGATGTCGAACATTTCCTTGTGCGGCACGGCGCCGTCACCCGAGGGGCAGCGCACGAGGCGGAAGCCATCGGGCTCCATCACGGCACGGTAGTCCTTGACGTGGCAGTGGCGCACGTAAGGCGCGATCACCCGGGTGAAATCAAGCGGCGACTCCGCCACCGGGAAGGTGTTGGCCATGTCGAAGACGATGCGGACGTTCGGGCCGTACTCGTCGCAGAAATTGACCAGCTCGCGGCTGGTGAAATCCTGGTGGTTCTCGATCAGCAGCACGACGCCCGCAGCGGTCAGCTTGGGCACGGCGGCCTGGAGCTTCTCGTGCACCGATGCGACCAGCTCATGCCACTTCGGGCCGGCGGCGGCGCGATCGCCGCAGAGGATCGGGGTCAGCGCGACGCGGATGAACTGGGCGTCGAGCGCCTTGGCGCAGCGGATCAGCAGGTCCATGTCGCCATGCTGCAGCCCCGAGCTCAGCACGCGCTTCCAGCCGAGGGTATCGAGCCGCTGCTTCAGCGCTGCGAGCTCGGCTTCGGACATGTCCTTCAGCCAGCCTTCCCACAGCTCGATGGCCTTGCCGCCCAGTTCCTCGGTCAGCTTGATGAAGCCTTCGAGGCCGGCGCCGTCGGGGTTGTGGCGCGGCGTACCCGCACCCTGCAGGCCGAGATAATAGGTGAGGCCATAGGGGTTGAGGCCGGTCGTGAGTTTCATCGGATCACCGCAATTGCTTCAAGAATGACTGAGGCCAAGGCTACAAGCTCGACTCTTCACCTCCCCCTTTATGGGGGAGGCCGGGAGGGGGCCGTCTCTATCAATTCGTATTATCGCAACCCCCCATCCACGGTGATGGATTGCTTGGTGATCATGCGGCTGTCGTCGGAGGCGAGGAACAGCACCATGCGGGCGATCTCGTCGCCGAGGAGCACGTGCTTCAGCGCCTGGCGCGACACCACGGCGTCGATCGATTCCTGGTTGGTGAACCACAGCCGCCGCTGCCGCTCGGTGATCACGGCGCCCGGCTCGATGGCGTTGACGCGGATATTGTCCTTGCCGAAGCCGCGGCCAAGCGCGCGGGTCAGGCCCACCACGGCGGCCTTGGCCGTCGCATAGACCGGCATGTTGTCGGCGCCGCCGCGCCAGGCGATCGAGGAGAAATTGATGATCGAGCCGCCACCCAGCTCCTGCATATGCGAGCGCACCGCCTGCGCCGCAAAGAACTGCGGCTTCAGGTTGATATCGGTCGAGCGGTCCCAGTATTCCTCGGTGACGTCGTCGATGGCGTGGCGGTCGTCATTGGCAGCATTGTTGACCAAGACGCCGATCGGCCCGAGCCGATGCTTGACCACATCGATGGCGGCGCGCAGCCCGGGGATGTCGGTGATGTCGCAGACGAGGAAGGTGGCGCCGGTCTCCGCCACCAGTTCCCTGCCCTCGGCTTCGAGGATATCGACGAACGCCACCTTGGCGCCGCAGCGGGTAAAGGCGCGGACGACATCGGCACCGATCCCCGAGGCCCCGCCGGTGACGAACACGACCCGCCCGGCAAGGCTGGGATAATTGGCAAACTCGGTAATTTCTCAGAACCTACTCTTTGAACATTCGCGCGTGCCGCCCCCACCCCTGTCCCCTCCCCCGAACAGGGGGAGGGAAACGCTGCCACTAAGGCTAGAGCTTTCGTCTCCCTCCCCCTTCTGAGGGGGAGGGGACAGGGGTGGGGGTCGGCGCGCTCCGGGCCATCTGCGATAACTAGATCAGCCGCTGCGTCGCCGGATCGAACAGGCAGGCGCGCGTCATGTCGACGGCAAGCGGCATGTTCTCGCCGGTCTTGGGCGCTTCGTCTGGGCTGAAGCGGCCGACGACCTCGCGATCGCCGAACCTCAGCACGGCCATGGTCTCGGCGCCTGTCGGCTCCACCACTTCCACCGGGGCGCTCATCGTCGCGATGCCCGGCTTGTTGGTGGTGTTGGCGCTCTGCCGGCTCAGGTGCTCCGGACGGATACCCAGCACCACCTTCTTGTCGGTGGCGCGCTGTGCCACGCCATTATGCAGCGGCAGGTTGGCGACGCCGCCATCGGCGAGCGGGAAGGTGACGGAGGGAACACCGGCATTGCTGCTGATCTCGGCGCTGATGAAGTTCATCGAGGGCGAGCCCATGAAGCCGGCGACGAAGATGTTGGCGGGACGGTTGTAGATGGTGTCGGGCTCGTCGAACTGCTGCACTTCACCCTGGTGCATCACGGCAATGCGCGAGGCGAGCGTCATGGCCTCCACCTGGTCGTGCGTGACGTAGATGGTGGTCTTGCCGATGCGCTGGTGCAGCTTCTTGATCTCGGTGCGCATGTCGACGCGGAGCTTGGCATCGAGGTTGCTGAGCGGCTCGTCGAACAGGAAGAGCGCCGGATCGCGCACGAGCGCGCGGCCCATGGCGACGCGCTGGCGCTGGCCGCCCGAAAGCTGGCCGGGCTTGCGCTTGAGGAACGGCTCGATCTGGAGCAGCGCCGCCACGCGGGCGATGGTCTGCTCCTGCTCCGGCTTGGGCACGCCCCGGCTTTCCATGCCGAAGGCCATGTTCTCCTTGACGGTCATGGTGGGGTAGAGCGCGTAGGACTGGAACACCATGGCGATGTCGCGATCCTTGGGCTGCACCGAGTTCACCAGCCGGTCGCCGATATAGATTTCGCCCGAGGTCACCGTCTCGAGGCCGGCGATCATGGCGAGCAAGGTCGACTTGCCGCAGCCCGAGGGACCGACGAGTGCGATGAACTCGCCGGTATTGGCCTCGAGGTCGACACCCTTCAGCACTTCGACGGCGCCGAAGCTCTTACGCAGGTTCCTGATGGTCAAGGATGCCATTTATTTGATTGCTCCCTGGGTAAGTCCGCGGACGAAGTATTTTCCGCCGAAGAAATAGACGAGTAGAGGCGGCAGCGCGCCGATCAGCACGGCCGCACTCATCACGTCGTAGGTACGGACGGTGGTGCCGCTCATGGAGAGCGCGACCAGCGCCGCGGTGATGGGCTGGTTGGAACCCGAATTGAGCACCACGCCGAACAGGTATTCGTTCCAGATGCCGGTGAACTGCCAGATCACGGTGACGATCATGATCGGCGGCGACAGCGGGATGATGATCTTCCAGAAGATGCGCCAGAAACCCGCGCCGTCGATCCGCGCCGCCTTCAGCAGGTCGTCCGGAATGGACACGTAGTAGTTGCGGAAGAACAGCGTCGTGAACGACAGCCCCTGGATGCAGTGGACGAGGACCAGGCCGTAGACCGAGTTTGAAAGCCCGAGCTGGCCGAGGGTAAACGCCCACGGCAACAGGGCGATCTGTCCGGGCATGAACACGCCGAGCAGCATGAAGCCAAAGACGATCTCAGAGCCTGGGAACTTCCACTTCGAAAGGACGTAGCCGTTGATCGCGCCGAGGGCGGTCGAGATGATGGTCGCAGGCACGACCATCGCCACCGAGTTCCAGAAGTAGCGGGCAACGCCATTGCACTGGCCGCCGATACAGAAGTCGCTCCAAGCCTGTGGCCAAGCATCGAGCCGGAAGCTGTTGGGCAGCGAGATGAGGCCGTTGGCACCAATCTCGGCGTTGGTCCGGAATGAGTTCAGGACCACCACCGCCAGCGGGACGATGTAAACGATCGAGATCAGACCCAGCAGACCGTAGACAATGAGCCTGGAGATCAGGCGCCGGCGGCTGGCGATTCCCGCCTCGCGGTCTTCAACCGCGGCCGCACCAAAAACAGCGTCAGCCATTGTTCGCCTCCCTGCGCTGGCGCCAGACCAGGTAGATCGAGTACGGGACCAGCACGATGGCCAGGGCGGCCAACACCATCATTGCCGCGGCAGCGCCCTGCCCGATCTCTCCACGTTGGAACATGAAGTCGTAGACATAGGTGGCCGGGAAGGTGGTGGAGATGCCCGGGCCCGAGTTGGTGAGGGCGACGGCGAGGTCAAAGGTCTTGATGGCGAACTGCAGCAGCACCACCGCGACGGCGATGAAGATCGGCCCAATCGTTGGCAGGATCACCTTGCGATAGGTGCGGAACCAGCTTGCGCCATCGATCTGCGCAGCCTTGATGATGTCGGGGTCGACCGACCTCAAGCCGGCGAGGAAGAGGGCCATCGAGAAGCCCGCAGACCCCCAGATACCGGTGATGATGATCGCCCAGATGGCGTTCTTGCGGTCGGTGGTCAGCGCGAACTGGAAGTCGGTCCAGCCCATCGCGTTGACCAGGAACTGGATGCCGCTCGAGGGATTGTAGAGCCATTGCCACACGGTACCGGTGGCGATGAAGCTGACGGCGAGCGGGTAGAGGAAAATCGTGCGCCAGAATGACTCGGCGCGGATCCGCTGGTCGATCAGGATGGCCAGCAGCAAGCCGAATGCCATCGAGATGGTGACGTAAAAGAGCGAGAAGAACAGCAGGTTGTTGTAGGCGACGCTCCAGCGGCGGTTGGTCCAGAGCGAGACGTAGTTCTCAAAGCCCTTGAAGCCGTAGCTGGGAAGCAGGGTCGAGTCACTCAGCGAGATGTAAAAGGTCCAGCCCGCAAAGACGAAGACGTAGACGAAAGATGCAACGATAGACGGCGCGATGACGAAGACGGGAGTCCACTTTTTGATGCGGTCCCACATACTCGTGCCAGCCGAAACGGACTGACCTGCAATAGCCAACTGACTTCCCTCCCAACCTGCCGCCAAGGGTGCCGGCCGCGGGCTAGAAGCACCGCGGCCGGCCGTCCTGGGAGGTTAGTTACATCTGAGCTTCGACGGCGTCGGCCATAAGGTTGGCGGCTTCTTCCGACGTCATCTCAGGCGTGTTCACGAACTCGGTGATCGTGTCCATCATCGCGCCGCGATACTTCTGGAGCACAGTCATGTTGTGGGCCATCGAACGGACCAGCGTGCCGCCTTCGATCGAAGCCTTGAGCGAAGCCTGGCTCTGCTGCTGGCAGACGTTGAAGCCGTCCTTCAGGTCGACATCGAGGCGAGCCGGGATCGAGCCCTTGGTGATGTTGAACACCTTCTGGAATTCCGGCGACAGGATCAGGCTGGCGAGCAGCTTCTGGCCTTCCTGGTAGTCGGGGTCCTTCTGCTTGAAGAACACCACCGAGTCCGAGTTCAGGATGAAGCCGTCACCGGCCCAATCGGTCGGGGACTGGCCGCACAGGATGTCGCCGCCGGGCTCATGGCCCACCGACTTGATCGCACCCAGTTCCCAGTCACCCATGATGAAGAACAGCGCGTCGCCGTTGACCATCATGTTGGAGGCGGTGTCGTAGTCACGGCCGGCGATGGCCGGGTCCATGTACTTCGAAACCATCAGGCGCATCTGGTCGAACGCCTTGATCATGCCAGGCGAGCGGAGGGCGTCGACGTCGGCCTCGACAAAGGCCTTCTTGTAGAGTTCCAGGTCCTGGCCGTAGACGATGGTCTCGAAGGTGGTGGCGTCGGTCCAGTCGGCAGAAAGGTGCGCGAGGCAGACCTTGCCGGCGGCGACAGCCTTGTCGCAGGCGGCGTTGAAGTCAGCCCAGGTCTTGGGCAGTTCGGTCACGCCGGAAGCTTCCATGGCGGCCTTGTTGCCCCAGATCCAGTTGATCCGGTGGATGTTCATCGGGGCCGCGACCCACTTGCCTTCCGGCTTCATCACCGGCAGCAGTTCGGGCGCAACGACCGCATCCCAGTTCTCGGCCTTGGCGAGCTCGTCCATGTCGGCGGTGCCGCCGGTGGCGTTCCACTCGGCGATTTCCGGGCCCTTCAGCTGCACGGCAGCGGGGGCGTTGCCGGCAACCACGTCGGCGCGGAGCTTTGCCAGCGTGTTGGCGGTGTGACCGGCGATGGCCGTCTGCTCCCAGGTGCCGCCGGCAGCAGTGAACATCTCACCGAGCTTGGCAATGGAGGCAGCGTCGTTGCCGGATGCCCACTGGTGCAGCATGAGCACCTTGGGGGCGGCCATTGCGGTGCCCGAGAGCAGCGCAGCCGTAAGCAGCGTGGCCGCGGAAACCGCGACCTTGGTCCTGAAGTTCATTTGTGTCTCTCTCCCTTGAAAGCGCCCGTCTCCCACCCGGCTCTTATGGCCGACCTCTGTGGCTACTTGCGCTTTTCTCCCGGCGGTGCACATCCTCCTGCGCACCGTCGTATTAGTTCTATGGTGAACTTATTCGGCTTGTCAACGCGCTTGGGGAGGGGAGAGCGTGAACCGGATCGAGCTCAAATCTCTACTGGCTGACAGTGCTTTAGGCACGCCGTCCGGCCGTATCGTGCGCACCCTGAGCGAGCGCGGCGCGCTAAGCGCAACACAGATTGCCCGGTTGACCGGGTTAGCCAAATCGACCGTTTCCACAGCCCTCACCGAGCTTCGTCGCACGAAGATGGTGGTCGAGGTCGGCAGCGAGTCGGCGGGCGGCGTCGGCCGGCCGGCAACGGCGCTGACGCTCAATCCGCGGGCCGGCACCTGCATCGGCATCCTCATCGGGCAGACGGAAATCCAGGTGATCCTCGCCGACGTTTCCCACAGCGTGCTGTCGGACCGTTCGGCCAATCTCGAGCTGGATTATTCGCCGGAAACGGCGATCCAGCACGTCCGGCAGCTGATCGCCGAGGCCTACGAGGGCCAGTGGCAGGGTCGCGACGGGCTGCTCGGAGTGGGCATCGCGGTGGGCGGTCCCGTCAATCCAGTGACCGGCAAGGTGCTGCGCGCCGGCGGCATGCCGACCTGGGCCGGCGTCGACATGCGCGAGCTGTTCGGCCCGATCTTCGAAGGCGTGCCGATCTTCTGCGACAACGAATCCAACTGCTCGGCCATCGCCGAAATGACCTGGGGCGCGGCGCAGGGACACGACGATTTCGTGGTCTATACGCTCGATCTCGGGGTCGGCGGCGCCATCGTCTCGGGCGGCCGGGTGCTGCGGGGCATCGCCGGCGGTGCCGGTGAATTCGGGCACGTGGTGCTCGATCCGCACGGCCCGCTCTGCCGCTGCGGCAATCGCGGCTGCATCGAGGTCTATGCCAGCTTCCGCGAGCCGCTGGCCGAGGCCGAACGGCATTTCGGGCGCTCGATGCGCCTCACCGACGTGGTGGACCTGGCCGTTGCCGGCGACGCCACCTGTCGCGGGCTGATCGCGCGGGCGGGGGAAGCCGGCGGGCACGGTCTCGGGCTGATCGGTTCGGTGTTCAATCCGACGCTGGTGGTGGTCAGCGGCCGGCTGGCGATGGCCGGCGACATCCTGATGCGGCCCCTGGCCGAGAGCTTTGAGCGCTACACGCTGGTCAAGCATGGGGACGTTCCCGACATGGCCCGCACCATCCTCCGGCCCAGCCAGTTCTCGGACAACGGCGCCTGCATGGGCGCGGTCGGGCTGGTGCTGCGACACCACGGGCGGCTGCTGAACTAGGTCAGGCAGGATGTCCCGTCCGGGACATTCGGGGTTGCGCGGCCCCTCCCCTGTCGAACAATCTCCCGGCTCTTTGACGAAAAAAGGAGTCGGCGGCATGACCATCGCAATCATCGGGGGCACGGGATTTCTCGGCACCGCTACGGCGAAGCGGCTTAGGGAGCGCGGACACGAAGTACTGGTCGTGGCGCGCGGGCAGAGCCCGGTGGCGCTAGCCGACGGGGTGAAATTCGAGAAGGCCGACCGGACGGACGGCGAGGCGCTGGCCAAGCTGCTGCAGGCCAACGGCGTCACCTCTGTCATCGACATCTTCACTATCAGCCTGCGCAACACGCAGCCGGTGATCGAGGCGACGGCCAAGGCCGGGGCGCGCTACATCATGGTCAGCTCGACCGACGTCTACTCGAACTATGGCGGCCTCTTGAAAAAGGAGAGCCCGGCAATCCGGCCGGAGCCGGCCACTGAAGACTCGCCGCTACGCTCCCTGCGCTACCCCTATCGCGGCAATTCGCGCCGGCCCCAGGGGGTCGAGGACGACCTGTTCGAGGACTACGACAAGATCCCGATCGAGGAGTTCGCACTCGCGCACGGGGCGCCGCAGGCAACGGTGATGCGGCTGCCGATGATCTTTGGGCCGGACGACAAGCAGCATCGCTTCGGCTGGGCCATCAAGGGCGCCAAGGCGGGCGAGCCCTTCCGCCTCGACCGGCGGGGTGCAGCCTGGCTCAACTCCTATGCCTATATCGACGATGTGGCGGAGGCACTGGCGCTGGCGGCCACCCTGCCCGAGGCGGCCGGCCGGATCTACAACGCCGCGCAGCCGTTCGTGCGCACGCAGGCCGACTGGGCCCGCACCATCCTGACGGTGATGGGTATCGACAGCGAAATCGTGCTGGTCGACGCCGAGGCCGGCGGAGCGCTGGCCGATCGTGCGGATTCCAGTGATCTCAGCTACCCATTAACGCTGGATTCCGCTCGTATCCGGGCGGAACTGGGCTACAGTGAAATCGTTCCCGAGGAACAAGCGTTGCGCCGCACCATCGAGTGGGAGCTGAGACAGAGCTAGCGATCCCGATAGCCGACCTTTTTCTGCCGGGATTGACTCGGGCGCGCGCTTCTTTAGTGTCACTAAAATCGCGAGGGCGCCCGTGCCAGTCTTGAAGTTCGAAAAACGTTCCGATCCGGCCGAGACGGTTACTCCGATCGACCCCAGCCTCGGCCAGCGCCTGCGCGACCGTCGCAAGGAACTGGGCAAGACACAGCAGCAGGTGGCCGAAGAGGCTTCGCTGACGGTCGGCTTCATCTCGCAGATCGAACGCGGCATCTCCACGCCGTCGCTGGCCTCGCTCTACAACGTGGCCAAGGCGCTCGAAACCACGGTGGACATGTTCGTGTCCTCCGCCCCGGCGCGCAAGCACAGCGTGGTCAGCCATTCCGGCAAGCGGCAGACCTACAAGGTCGGCGGCACCTCGCGCTTCTATGAGTTCCTCGAGCGCGGCTTCCCCGATGCCAAGCTCAACGCCTGCCTGTCGCACGTGCCGCCCGGCCATGCCTCGGAGATGATGAGCCACGAGGGCGAGGACTTCGTCTATCTCGTCTCAGGCGAGATGCTCTACGAGGTCGATGGCATCGAATATCGCCTCGGCCCCGGCGATACGCTGCACTTCGACAGCCGCAAGCCGCATCGCGGCACCAATATCGGCACCGGCACGGCGCTCGAACTCTGGGTGGGGACGATGAGGCTGTTCCCCGAATGAGCGTTGTCGACCCGATGATCGCGAAGAAGCTCGGTACGGCCCTCGCGGCTGGTCCGACGCAGCTGTTTGCCGTGCTGTCGGAGCTGTTCACCGCCATCCCCGGCGTCCGCACCGCGACCTTCATCGCGACGGCGCCGGACAAGAGCGTCACGCACCGGATCGGCACCTCGAACCCGGTGGATTTTCCCGTCGGCAATGTCGACCCGGTGGGCGACGACGTCTGGAATAACACTGTCCTCAAGCAGATGAAGCCCCTCATCGGCGACAGCGTCGCCGGCATGGCCGCTTTTCTGCCCGAGACGGATGGCCTCGTCGCCATGGGCTATGGCGCCTGCTCGTGCTTCCCGATCGTGATTGCCGGCGAGACGCGCGGCGTCGTGGCGCTGCTCGGCGATGCCGGCATTTTCACCCAGGCGGCACTCGCCGCCATCAACACCCTTCTACCCATCGCTGCGCTGACCTTCACCTTCCAGGGGATCAGTAATTTGACCCAGGCGGGATCAGTAAACTGACCCAGGAGATCAGCGAGAGATGACGACTACGACGACAACCGGCCTCATCAGCCGGAGCCTCAAGATTTCAACCAGGGAGACTGTCATGCGTTTGTTCAAGACGCTTATGGCGGTTGCCGTCGGCGCGGTGATGACCGCGTCCGGAGCGATCGCCGAAACACCAAAGAATACCCTCGTCATCGCCGACGCGATCGACGACATCATCACGCTCGATCCGGCCGAAGTGTCGGAAGTCGGCGGCGTGCTTGCCAGCCAGCAGATCTACCAGCCGCTGGTCAGCTTCGATCCGGCCGATCCGACCAAGATCAACGGCGTCCTCGCCGAGAGCTGGTCGGTGTCGGAAGACGGCAAGACCTTCACCTTCAAGATGAACCCGAAGGCCAAGTTCGCCTCGGGCAATCCGGTGACGGCCGCCGACGCCGAATACTCGCTGCAGCGCGTCATCCTGCTCGACAGCCGCATTTCGTTCATCCTCACGCAGTTCGGCCTGAACAAGGACAACGTGAAGGACAACATCAAGGCGATCGACCCGCAGACCCTGCAGCTCGTCGTCGACCAGAAGTACGCCCCGAGTTTCGTGCTCTACGTGTTGTCGTCCTTCACCGGCGGCATCGTCGACTCAGCTATCGTCAAGCAGCACGAGGGGACCAAGGAAGACGGTTCCAACGACTACGGCAACGCCTGGCTGAAGTCCGAGAATTCGGCCGGCTCGGGCCCGTACGTGCTGACCAAGTGGGATCCGAAGGTTTCCATCCTGCTCAGCCGCAATGAGAACTACTGGGGCACCGCCCCGGGCGTCGACCGCGTCTTCCTGCAGCACATGCCGGAGTCGGCGACGCAGCGTCTCGCGCTCGAGAAGGGCGACATCGACATCGCCAACAAGCTCGGCCCGGACGATATCGGCGCCGTGTCGGCGAACCCCGACGTGCAGGTGCTCGAGGGCGTGTCCTCGACGATGTACTATTTCGGCCTCAACGTGCGTAACCCGGCGCTGAGCAATCCGAAGGTTGTCGAAGCCATCAAATGGGCCGTCGACTACCAGGGCATCGCCGATACCATCGGCAAGGGCACCATCAAGGTGCACCAGACCATGATCCCGGACGGGTTCCTGGGCGGTGGCATCAACTACAACCCCTACTCGCTCAACATCGAGAAGGCCAAGGCGCTGATCGCCGAGTCCGGCGTTGCTACGCCGATCAAGCTCGCGACCGTTGTCTGGAACGTGCCGCCCTACCCGGACTACGCCCAGGCCGTGCAGGCCACGCTGTCGCAGATCGGCGTCGATCTCGACCTGCAGGTGGTGGACGGCGGCCCGTGGCTCGATCGCTATCGCTCGCACGATCTCGACATCTGGTTCGGCCTGTGGGGCCCGGACTATCCCGATCCGCACTCGAACGCCAAGGCCTTCGGCAATCATGATCCGTCGGATCCGGATGGCCAGAAGGGCAACCTCGCCGATCGCTTCGGCTGGGACTCGGGCAAGGTCTCTGAGCTCGTGAACCAGGCCGTGCAGGAGCAGGACGTCGAAAAGCGCAAGGCGCTCTACGACGAAGCCCAGCGCCTGCACACCGACACCTCGCCGTTCGTGTTCATGTTCCAGGACAGCCGCAAGGTTGCCATGCGTTCGAACGTCAAGGGCGTGGTGCTCGGCATCACGTTCTCGGACGACCGCTATGGCGGCGTGACGAAGGAATAACTCACAAGGGCCGGCGGTCCGCCGCCGGCCTCTTCCACCTGAGGCCACTGGCCTTGGAGATCCCATTTGAATTCGACTGCTGAGAACATGAGCCCGGTACGTGGGTGCTCCGCATGAACCGCTCCCTCCGCCTCTTCATCGACATCGGCTCATGGCTGATCACGGTGGCGATTACGCTCGTCGGCCTTGCTGCTCTCACCTTCTTCATCGGCCGGGTGCTGCCGATCGATCCGGTGCTCTCGATTGTGGGCGAGAAAGCGACGCCGGAAGTTTACCAGAAGGTCTATCTCGAGCTCGGCCTCGACAAGCCGATCTGGGCGCAGTTCTGGGACTATCTGGGCAAGCTCCTGCGCGGCGACTTCGGTACCTCGTTCTCGACCTCACGGCCGGTTCTGACCGACCTCATGAACTTCTTCCCGGCAACGCTTGAACTGTCGACCATCGGCCTGATCATCGGCGTGCTGCTCGGCGTGCCGATGGGCGTCGCCTCGGCCTATTGGCACGAGAAGTGGCCGGACCACGTGCTGCGCGTCGTCGGCCTCGTCGGCTATTCGGTGCCGGTGTTCTGGCTCGGACTGGTCGGGCTGTTCGTCTTCTATTACCTGCTCGGCTGGGTGTCGGGCCCGGGCCAGCTCGATGTGTTCTATGTCGGGGTGGTCGACCGGATCACCGGGTCGATCCTGATCGACAGCGCCATCGCCGGTGAGTGGGAGATCTTCCTCAACGCCATCAGCCACATGACGCTGCCGGCGCTGCTGCTCGGCTATTACAGCCTCGCCTATATCTCGCGCATGACGCGCTCGGTTATGCTCGACCAGTTGAGCCGCGAGTACGTGCTGACGGCACGGCTGAAGGGCGCCAGCGAGTTCCGCGCCGTCGCCGGGCATGCGCTGCGCAATGCGGCTATCCCGCTCGTCACCGTCATCGCGCTCTCCTATGGCGGACTGCTCGAGGGCTCGGTGCTGATCGAGACGATCTTTTCGTGGCCGGGCATCGGCAACTACATCTACTCGTCGCTGTTCGCAGCCGACATGAACGCCGTGCTGGGTGGCACACTCTTGGTCGGCGTGGTGTTCGTCCTTCTCAACATGCTGAGCGACGTGCTGTACCGCGCACTCGATCCGCGCTCGCGGGAGTTCGCGAAATGAGCGTCACCCCCGATCTGGTCGACGATCCGAAGCGCGCGGTGCGCGCCGCCCGCTGGGCCGAATTCAAGATCTTCACCCGCCGCTTCATGCGCAACCCGCTCGGCGTGGTCGGGCTGGTCATTGTCGTGCTTCTGCTGCTCTGCGCCGCGTTCGCGCCGCTGCTGGCGACGCACGACCCGTATCTGCCAAGCCTCGGCGACAGGCTTGCCGCCCCCAGCGCCACCTTCTGGCTTGGTGCCGATGAGCTCGGCCGCGACATCTACTCGCGCGTGATCTACGGCTCGCGGCTGACGCTCTTGATCGTGGCGCTGGTCATCGTCACTTCGGCGCCGATCGGGCTGATCATCGGCGCGGTCTCCGGCACGGTCGGCGGCTGGGTCGACGTGATTTTCATGCGCGTCACCGACGTGTTCCTCGCCATCCCCAAGCTGCTCCTGGCGCTGGCGTTCGTCGCGGCGCTCGGGCCCGGCATCACCAACGCGGCGCTCGCCATCACGCTCACCGCCTGGCCGCCGTACGCGCGCCTCGCGCGTGCCGAAGCGCTGGTGGTGCGCAACTCGGACTACGTCAACGCCGTGCGCCTCGCCGGCGCCAGCGAGTTCCGCATCATCGTGTTCCACGTCATTCCGATGTGCCTCAGCTCGGTGATCGTGCGCATGACCTTCGACATGGCGGGCATCATCCTCACCGCCGCCGGCCTCGGCTTCATCGGGCTCGGCGCGCAGCCACCGCTGCCGGAGTGGGGCGCGATGATCTCCACCGGCCGCAAGTTCATCTTCGACCAGTGGTGGGTGGCGACGGTGCCGGGCATCGCGATCTTTACCGTGTCGCTCGGCTTCAACCTGCTCGGCGACGCGATGCGCGACCTGCTCGACCCGCACCTGAGGCAGCGTAAATGAGCAACCTCGTCGAGATCGAGAACCTCCACATCGCCTTCCGCAATGACGAGGGCGGCTACAACGATGCGGTGCGCGGTGTCTCGCTGTCGCTCGGCCGCGAGAAGCTTGGCATCGTCGGCGAGAGCGGCTCGGGCAAGAGCCTCACCGGCCGTGCCCTGCTTGGCGTGCTGCCGCCTTATGCGCGGATCAGCGTCGACAAGATGATGTTCGACGGCATCGACTTGAAGTCGGCCAGCCCGAAGCTTCGCCGGTCGCTGCGTGGTGGCCGCATGGGGATGATCCTGCAGGATCCGAAATTCTCGCTGAACCCGGTGATGACCGTCGGCAAGCAGATCGTCGAGGCCATCCGTATCGGCGATCGCCGCATCTCCGGCGGCGAGGCGAAGAAGAAGGCGCTCGGCATCCTCGAGGCGGTGCACATCCGCGAGCCGGAGCGGGTGTACAAGCTCTACCCGCACGAACTCTCGGGCGGCATGGGCCAGCGCGTCATGATCGGCATGATGGTGGTGCGCGAGCCGGACCTGCTGATCGCCGACGAGCCCACCTCGGCGCTCGACGTGACGGTGCGAACCCAAGTGCTGTCCATCCTCGACGAACTGGTGACCCGTCGCGGTATGGGCCTGATCTTCATCAGCCACGACCTCAACCTCGTGTCGAAGTTCTGCGACCGGGTGATCGTCATGTACGCGGGCCGCATCGTCGAGAGCATCGAAGCCAACCGCCTGCACGAGGCCACCCACCCGTACACGCGTGGATTACTTTCGTGTCTGCCCGCCATCGACGGCACGCTTGAACCGCTGCCCGTGCTCAATCGCGACGCAAGTTGGGCGGAGGCCTGAAGCATGCTGGAAGTTCATGATCTAAGTGTAGACTTCAGCGGCACTTTGGCCGTTCGAAACACTGGATTTCTAGTCGATTCCGGCGAAAGCTTCGGCCTCGTCGGCGAGTCCGGCTCGGGCAAATCGACGATCCTCCGCACCATCATGGGCCTCAACGCCAACTGGACCGGCAGCATCACGGTCGACGGCCTCGACGTCCGGAAAACCCCGCGAAAACAACTCGCTAAGGTGGTCCAGATGGTGTTTCAGGACCCCTACTCCTCGCTGCATCCGCGCTACGTCATCGGCCAGCAGATCGCAGAACCCATGAAAATCAATGGGATAGCGAACCCGGAGCGCCGTACGGCGGAGCTTCTGGAGCTGATCGGCCTCGGCGCCAAGTTCCAGTTCCGCTTCCCGCATGAACTGAGCGGCGGCCAGCGTCAGCGCGTCGCCATCGCCCGCGCCCTGGCGCTGAGCCCGAAAGTGCTGCTGCTGGACGAGCCGACATCCGCGCTCGACGTTTCGATCCAGGCCGAAATCCTCAACCTGCTCAACCGGTTACGGAAAGAGCTTGGCCTCACCTTCGTGATCGTCAGCCACGACCTCGCGGTCATCAGCTACATGTGTGAGCGGCTGATGGTGATGCGCAACGCCCAGCCGGTCGAGACCCTGACGCGCGAGCAGCTCCGCTCCGGCGCCATCGCCGCGGACTACACCAAGGCGCTGATCGCCGCCGCCTGACCCTCAAGCTATTCCCCGTCCAGCCGGAGCCGGAGCCTGCCGGTTGACTCCGCTTGGTCATCGCTGCTAATACGCATTAACAGCTAATACGTATTAGCGGGATCTGGGAGGATCGGTTGGCCAAGGGCGGACGGCTTACGCAGCGGGATATTGCCCGGCTTGCCGGGGTCAGCCAGGCCACGGTTTCCCTGGTGCTCAACGACGCCAAGGCGGCCGAAGGGCGCATTCCCGACGAGACGCGCGAGCGGGTGCAGAAGGCGATCCGCGAGACCGGCTATGTCGCCGATCCGATCGCGCGCCGCATGGCCAAGGGCCTCAACCGCATCCTCGGCGTCTTCACCTATGAGCCAGCTTTCCCCAGTGCGCAGGCTGACTTCTTCGCGCCGTTCCTGTTCGGCATCGAGGAAGCGGCGCAGACGCTTGGCTACGACCTGCTGCTGCTCACGGGGGCACCGAGCCAGCGTGGCAAGCGCAAGATCTTCCACGAAAACAACCGGCTACGCCTCGCCGACGGCTGCCTGATCCTCGGGCGTGAGTTCGACCGCGCTGAGCTGAAGCGGCTGGTACAAGGCGACTATCCGTTCGTCGCCGTGGGCCGCCGCGATCCCGTTGGTGCGCCGGTGCCCTATGTCGGCGCCGACTATGTCACCGGCACGGCGGAGATGGTGCGCCGGGCCAAGGCCAAGGGACACACACGGCTGGCCTATGTCGGCCCGGGCAAGGGCGCGGAGTCCTCGGTCGATCGCTGGGCCGGGTTCACCGCCGCGCTCGGGGACGCCGAGTTGGCTCTGCACATTACCGAAGTGGGCGGCCCTGCCTTGCCGGTACTCGAGGCGATCCGCAAGTCCGGCGCTACCGTGGTGTTCTTCACCGAGCTGGCCGACGCGGTGGTGGTCGAGGCGGCGGCGCGCTCACAGATGCTGTCGGTGCCGGGCGATCTCTCGATCGTGGTGCTCGGCAGCCATATCCGGCCCGT
Source organism: Devosia sp. P3_B2 (assembly GCF_056402875.1). Taxonomy (NCBI): domain Bacteria; kingdom Pseudomonadati; phylum Pseudomonadota; class Alphaproteobacteria; order Hyphomicrobiales; family Devosiaceae; genus Devosia; species Devosia sp. P3_B2. The sequence continues at coordinate 148,134 of NZ_JBFUGO010000011.1, forward strand.
CCAGTCCGGCACGCGGTTCACTACTTTCTCGATCCCGCGCGAAGAGATGGCGCGGCGCGCGACGCAGATGCTGGCCGAGCGGATCGAAGCCAATTCCGAGGGCGGGCAAGTGCTGCTCGCCTGCGAACCGGTCGAAGGGGAAACCCTCGGCACTCCCAACCTAGCGGCGGATTTCAAGTGAAAGAGTTTTCGGCAGATATCGCGATCATCGGCGGCGGCCTCGGCGGCGTTGCGGCGGCGCTCGGGGCACTGCGCGGCGGGCGCACCGTGGTGATGACGGAGGAATACGACTGGATCGGCGGGCAGATGACCAGCCAGGCCGTGCCGCCCGACGAGCACAGCTGGGTCGAACAGTTCGGTATCACCCGCAGCTATCGCGCGCTGCGCAACGGCATCCGCCAGTACTATCGCGACCATTTTCCGCTGACCGAAAAGAGCCGCGCCTGGGGCGACCTCAACCCCGGCGGCGGGTTTGTGTCGCGGCTTTGCCACGAGCCGCGGGTGGGATTGGCAGTGATGGAAGCGATGCTGATGCCCTATCGCGGCGGCGGCAAGCTCACCGTGCTGCAGCCTTACAAGCCGGTATCGGCGGAGACCGACGGCGACCGGGTGCGCGCCGTGACGCTCAGGCATCGCGACAGCGGCGAGCGGATCGTGGTGTCGGCGAAGTACATCATCGATGCGACGGAGCTTGGCGATCTGCTGCCGATGACCGGCACGGAGTACGTCAACGGCTTCGAGTCGCAGGCGAAAACGGGCGAGCCGTCGGCGCCTGATGTGGCGCAGCCGGACAACCAGCAGGCGGTGTCGATCTGCTTTGCCATCGACCATGTCGACGGCGACCAGCGGATCGACAAGCCGAAGAATTATGAGAAATGGCGGGCGCTGACCCCAAGCTTCTGGGGCGGGCCGCTGATCGGCTTCCGCGCACCGCATCCGCGCACGCTCCTGCCGACCGTGCGCAGCTTCACACCGAACCCGGACGACGATCCGACGCTGGTCGACGCGGACCAGCGCAAGAACCCGGGCGACGGCAACCTCTGGACGTTCCGGCGTATCGCGGCGCGGGGCAACTTCGTGCTCGGTGCCTACCAATCCGACATCTGCCTCGTGAACTGGCCGATGCTCGACTATTTCGAGGCGCCGATCATCGACGTGCCGGAGGACGTGTACCAGACACGGCTCGCCGAGGCGGCCGAGCTCTCGATGTCGGTGTTCTACTGGCTGCAGACCGAGGCGCCGCGCGAGGATGGCGGCCAGGGTTTCCCGGGCCTGCGGCTGCGCGGCGATGTCACCGGCACCAGCCACGGACTGGCGATGGCGCCCTATATCCGCGAGAGCCGGCGTATCCGGGCGGTGACCACGATTGTCGAGCAGGACCTCAGCTATGCGACGCGCGGCGAACAGGGCGCGGTGAACTATCGCGACAGCGTCGGCATCGGCATGTACCGGCTCGATCTCCACCCTTCGACCGGCGGCGACAACTATATCGACGTCGCCTCGTGCCCGTTCGAGATCCCGCTCGGCGCACTACTGCCGCAGCGGATGACCAACCTGCTGCCGGCCAGCAAGAACATCGGCACCACGCACATCACCAACGGCTGCTACCGGCTGCACCCGATCGAATGGAACATCGGCGAGGCCGCCGGACTGCTCGCCGCACATTGCCTCAACGAGGGGCTGACGCCGCATCAGGTGCAGGCCGACGACGCGAAGCTGGGCGATTTCCAGGCCCGCCTCGCCCTCGAGGGGATCGAAACCCGCTGGCCGGACGTGCGCGGCTACTAGCGGAACCTCACACCCAAGAACCGCACCGAGACTGCACAAGGAGGAACATGATGAGACTGAGGACCATTCTCGCCGGACTGGCGATGACGACTACCGCCCTTTCCGCCCTTGCCGCACCGGCAATGGCGCAGGAACTGCGCATGGCGATCTGGAGTGCCAACGAGGCACACCTGGCGCTCTTCAACGGCATTGCCGATGAGTATGAGGCGGCGCATCCGGGGGTGAACATCACCTTCGACTCGCTGCCGTTCGACGGCTACACGACGACGCTGACCACGCAGATCGCCGGCGGCAATGCGCCGGATCTGGCGTGGATCCTCGAGACCACCGCGGGCGACTTCGTCAGTTCGGGGGCACTGTCGCCGCTGAAAGCAACGTTCGAGGGGGCGGCGGACTACAACCTCGCCGATGTGACCGAAAGCGCGCTGGCACTGTGGACGGCCGGCGGCGAGATCTACGCATACCCGTTCTCCACCTCGCCGTTCGGCATGTTCGTCAACAACGACGTCATCAAGGCCACCGGCCAGAAGACACCGGCCGAGCTGATCGCGGCGGGCGAGTGGACCTGGGACAATGCCGAGGCTATCAACACGGCGGTCTCCGCGGCGGGCAAGCAGGGGCTGATCGTCCGCGATTTCGACTACAAAGTCTGGGACAACCTGGCCGCCATCTGGAACGGCTGGGGCGCCTCACCCTGGAGCGCCGACGGCAAGACCTGCACGTTCACCGAGCAGCCGATGGTCGATGCGATGACGTTCATCCACAAGGCCATCTTCACCGACAAGGCAATCCCCGGCCCTGGCGTCACCGCCGACTTCTTTGCCGGCGACGCGGCGATGACCATCACCCAGATCAGCCGCGCCTCGCTGCTGCCCAAGGAGAACCCGTTCAGCTGGGATCTCGTGCCGCTCCCGGCTGGTCCGGCAGGTGAGTACGCGGTGATCGGCCAGGCCGGTATCGGGGTCTTCGCCTCGGGCAAGAACCCGCAGGTGGCGGCCGACTTCCTCGCCTTCTTCACCAGCCCGGAGAACGCCAAGAAGCTCGCACAGTTCTTCCCGCCGCCGCGGGCGAGCCTGCTGACCGCCGAAGTGCTGGGCGCCGCTAATCCGAAGCTCTCTGCCGAGCAGATCGAGGCCGTGGTGATCAAGGGCATCTCGACCGGCAAAGTGAAGCCCGGTCATGCCGGTTTCGCCGAGATCCAACAGACGGCCCGCGCGGCACTTGATGCCCTGTGGGTGCCGGAAGCAGACGTCCCGGCCGTGCTGAAGTCGGTCTGCGACCGCATCCAACCGATGCTCTAACCTATCCGGCGAGGGCGTCCGCGCCCTCGCCACCTTCAAGGATTTCTCATGCCCTTCGCCGCGCCCACAGCTGACCGAACGAGCAAGCGGCCGTTCTGGACGACGGACCGGCGGGACAGGCTGGCCGGGTACCTGTTCATCGCCCCGCAGCTGATCGGCATCGTCGTTTTCGTGCTGATCCCGCTGGCGCTGGTGTTCTGGTATTCGCTGCACGAGTGGAACGTGCTGGCCGGGACCTTCCGCTTCGTCAACGACGCGAACTACCAGAAGCTCGCGGCGGATCCGGCGCTGCCGGAGGTGCTGACCGCGACGGCGATCTTTTCGGCCGGACTGGTGGTGTTCAACCTGAGCCTGGCGTTGCTGTTAGCTGTGCTGGTGAACCAGAAACTCAAGGGGATCACCGTATTCCGGACGATCTTCTTTTCGCCGGTGGTGGTGTCGCTGGTCGCCTGGACCATCGTCTGGAGCTTCCTGCTTCAGGCCAATGGCGGCATCAACGGGTTGCTGCAGGTTATCGGTATCGAGGGCCCCAACTGGCTGCGTTCGCCGCCCACCGCGATGCTCTCGGTCATCGTGGTGCAGGTGTTCAAGAATGTCGGCCTCAACATGGTGCTGTTCCTTGCGGCCCTGCAGGGCGTACCGCGCGAGCTCTACGAAGCCGCACGGATCGACGGCGCAGGCCGGTGGACGCAGTTCCATTCGATCACGCTGCCGCTGATCTCGCCGACCGTGCTGCTCACCATGATCATCACCATCGTGGGCTCGCTACAGGTGTTCGCGCAGATCGCGGTGCTCACGCAGGGCGGGCCGGGGATGTCGACGACGGTGCTGGTCTACTACCTCTACCAGCAGGCGTTCCAGTTCCATCGCTTCGGCTACGGCGCCACCATCTCCATCGTCCTGTTCCTGATCGTCGCGGTGCTGACCTTCGCGCAGTGGCAGATGCGCAAACGGATCGTCTTCTATGAAAACTGACCTCTCACCGCGGGTCCGCGTCGCGCTGTATGGTCTGCTCTGCGTGCTCGCCATCCCGTTCGTGTTTCCGACCTGGTGGATGGTGACGAGCTCGGTGAAGCCGATCTCGGACATCTTCGCGTTCCCGCCGGAGATCATCCCGCGCAGCTTCGACTGGTCGACCTATTCCGAGGTGTTCCGGCTGCAGCCCTTCGCGCAGCAATACTGGAACTCCTGCTACATCGCGGCGATCGTCACGATTGGCACGATGCTGGTGTCGTCGCTCGCCGGCTATGCCTTCGCGCGCATCAAGTTTCCGGGCGCGAACGTGCTGTTCATGGTGGTGCTGCTGGGGCTCTTGATCCCGAGCGAAGTGACCATCGTGCCGCTGTTCCAGATGTTCCTCAAATGGGGGATGGTGAATACGCACTGGCCGCTGATCCTCGTGCCGATCTTCGGGGCGCCGAGCGTGTTCGCGACATTCGTGATGCGGCAGTTCTTCATCGCGCTGCCGGTGGAGCTGGAAGAAGCGGCGCGGGTCGATGGGCTCGGGCGGTTCGGCATCTTCTGGCAGATCGCGCTGCCGCTGGCGAAGCCGGCGCTGGCGGCGGTCGCCATCTTCACCTTCCTCCATTCGTGGAACCTCTATCTCGAGCCGATCGTGTTCCTGACCTCGCCGGGCAACTTCACGCTGCCGCAAGCGCTGACCCAGTATGTCGATGTGTACCAGGGACCGATGTGGAACATTCAGCTGGCGGCGGCGACGTTGACCGCGTTACCGGTGCTGATCGTCTTCATTTTCGCGCAGCGCCAGTTCATCGAAGGGCTCGCGCATACCGGACTCAAGGGCTAGCCGTCAGTCGTCGAAATGGCCCCAGTTGGCAAAGGTGGCGCCCTGCAGGCGGGTGACGACCGGGTCCGGCTGGGGCCACTCGGTCTTGCCTTCGGGCAACGGCTGTTCGCTGGCTGAGTGCTGTGGACGCCAGCCGAGGGTCTGGTCCGGATCGTTGAGATACCAGGCGCCCTCGTTGTCTGAGATGGCGAAGACGGTGCGATAGCCGAGGTCGCGGGCGTCGAGGGCAGTGGTGACGAGGCTCACCAGATCGTCCCGGTGGACGAAGAGCTTCAGGTCGCGCTGCGTGTTGGACGGGTTGGCGGCGCAGATACGGATGCTCATGCAGCCGATGCCGAACTTGTCGTGATAGAGCCGGCCGAGGTTCTCGCCGAACAGCTTGCTGACGGCGTAGAGCGTGTCAGGTCGGAGCTCGGAGTGGATATCGAGCGGCACCTCGGTTGCGGGGTGCATGCCCAGCACGTGGTAGGACGAGGCGTAGACGACGCGCTTCACGCCGGCTTTGCGGGCGGCGTCGAAGATGTTGTAGGTGCCGACAATGTTGGTATCGAGTATCTGGTGCCACGGCGCTTCCTTGGACATCCCGCCCAGGTGCACCACCGCCGAGATGTCCTGACGCATCAGGTCGTCGACCGCCGCACGATCGGCCAGATCGGCGATGACCACGGCCCCGCCGTCCGCCGGGGCTAGGATGTCGGTGGCGAGGAACGCCCTGCCCGCTTCTGCAAATCTCGACCGGAAGTGTGTGCCGAGCCTGCCGGCGGCTCCAGTCAACAGGATTTGCGGCATGGGTTTCCTCAGGCGGGAGCCGAGAGCCGCAGGCGCGGATCGGGGCGGAGAACGGCGCGGATCAGAGTCTGAGTATAGGGATGCTCAGGCCGCTCGCAAATCTGTGCCACGTCGCCGATCTCGACGATCTTGCCGTTCTTCATCACCGCGACGCGGTCGCAGAAATAGCGGATCACCGAGATGTCGTGGCTGATGAACAGGTAGGAGAGGCCGTACTCGTCCTGCAGCCCGCGCATCAGGTCGAGCACCTGGTGGCGTAGCGAGACGTCGAGCGCCGAGGTCGGTTCGTCGGCTATGATCAGGCGTGGACGCAGGGCGATGGCGCGGGCGATGGAGATGCGCTGCCGCTGCCCGCCGGAGAAGGCATGCGGATAGCGTTCGCCGCCATCGGCCGGCAGCCCGACGCGCATCAGCAGTTCCGCCACGCGGTCGCGCATCTCGCGCTCGGTCATCGCCGTGTTGGTGCGCAGCGGCTCGGAGATGATCTGGTAGACCGTCATTCGCGGGTTGAGCGAGGAATGCGGGTCCTGGAACACCATGCGCACTTCGCTGTAGAGCGACTTCATCTCGCGCTTCGACAGCCGCGCGATATCCACCTCGACGCCGTCGCCCCGCCAGTAGTTCACCTGCCCGCCGGTCGGCGTGTAGATGCGCAGCAGCGTGCGCCCCAGCGTGGTCTTGCCGGAGCCGCTCTCACCGACGACGCCGACCGTCTCGCCCTTGTTGATGGTGAGGCTGACGCCGTCGATGGCCTTGAGATACGCCGTCGGCTTGCCGAGGATGCCGAGGTTGAGCGGGAAATGCAGCGACAGGTCGCTGATTTCGGCGATCGGCGATTCCTCGGCCGGACGCGGCGGACGGGGCGCCGGCGTTTCGAGCTTCAGCACGGAGCCGAGCAGCGCCTTGGTGTAGGGCTGCTGCGGGCGTTCGAACAGGTCGAACACGTCGGCCTGCTCCACCATCTCGCCCTTGAACATCACCATGACGCGGTCGGCGATCTGAGCGACGACGCCCATGTCGTGGGTGATGAACAGCACGGCCATGCCGCGGTCGCGCTGCAACTCGCGCAGCAGCGACAGGATTTCGGCCTGGGTGGTGACGTCGAGCGCCGTGGTCGGCTCGTCGGCGATGAGGATTTCCGGGTTGCAGGAGAGCGCCATGGCGATCATCGCGCGCTGCCGCATGCCGCCAGAGAACTCGAACGAGTAGCGGTCGAGCGCCGCTTCCGGATTGGGGATGCGTACGCGATCGAGTAGCGCAGCGGCGCGCTTGCGGGCCTCCTCCTTGCTGATCTTTTCGTGCAGGAGGATGGCTTCGATGATCTGGTGGCCGATGGTGTGAACCGGCGACAGGCTCGACATCGGCTCCTGGAAGATCATGGCGATGCGCCGGCCCCGCACCTCGCGGATGCCGCGGCCGAGCGCGCCGAGCTTGACGATGTCGACCTCGCCACTGCCGGTATCGAGCAGGATTTCTCCGGCGGTGATGCGGCCGGGCGCGGCGACGAGTTGCAGGATGGCGCGGGCGGTGACGCTCTTGCCCGAGCCGCTTTCGCCGACGAGGCACAACGTTTCTCCGCGGGACAGGCTGAAGCTGACGCCCCGCACCGCATGCACCACGGATTTGTGCACCGGGAACTCGACGGCGAGATCCTTGACGACGAGGACCGGTTTGGCGTTGGGCGTGTCGTTACTTGGCATAGGGATCAGCAGCGTCGCGGACGCCGTCTCCGAGGAAGTTGAGCGACAGCACCGCCACCACCACGCAGATGCCGGGGACGAACAGCCACGGCGCCTGGGTGATGGCGCGGAGGTTTTGCGTGTCCTGCAACAGCACGCCCCAGCTGACGATCGGCGGCTGCAGCCCGAGGCCGAGGAAGCTGAGCGCGGTTTCCGCAAGGATCATGTGCGGGATGGCGAGGGTGACGGCGGCGATGATGTGCGAGTAGAGGCTCGGCATCATGTGACGCATGATCAGCCGGAACTCGCGGACCCCATCGAGCCGCGCCGCAATGACGAAATCGTCGGTGCGAAGGCTGAGGAAGCGGCCGCGCACCACGCGGGCAATCTCGGTCCAGCCGATCAGCGACAGGATGACGAGGATCGAGAAATACACCTGCAGCGGCGGCCAGTCCTTCGGCATGGCGGCCGCCAACCCGAGCCACAGTGGAATGGTCGGTACCGAGCGGATGAACTCGATGACGCGCTGGATCACGCGATCGACCGTGCCGCCGCGATAGCCCGAAATGCCGCCGAGGATCATGCCGATGACCAGCGATAGGCTGACCCCGACAAGGCCGATCGACATCGAGATGCGCGTGCCGTGGATGGTGCGGCTGAGCAGGTCACGACCCAACCGATCGCCACCGGCGAGGAAGAACGGCTTGCCCTTCTCGAGCGGCCCGATCAGGTGGAGATCCGCGTCGAATAGCCCCCACATTTTGTAGCTCTGGCCGCGGACGAACAGCCCGATGGGGATTATCTCGCTCGGCTTCGGGGTAAAGACACGTCGGAAGCTCTTGGCATCGACCTTGATGTCGAAGCCGGTGACATGCGGCTGGAAGCGCGAGCCGCCGGCGCCGTCATCGACGAACCAGCCGATGGTCTGTGGCGGCACGTAAGTGAAGCGCGGATCGAACTTGGCCGGGTCCTGCGGCGCGAGGAACTCGGCGAACAGCGCGACGAAGTAGATTAGCCCGACGATAAACAGCGAGAGCAGCGCCAGCTTGTGCTTGCGGAACTTGTGCCAGAACAGGGTCCACTGGCCGGCGGCCTGCAAGCGCCCGGCTGTGAGCTGCTGATCGAGCAGACCGGCTTCGATGTCGGTGGCTTCGGTGGGCGCGCTCATGACAGCCGGATCCTGGGGTCGGAGATGGCGAGCAGGATGTCGGAGACCAGCGTGCCGATGAGTACCAGGCCTCCGCTCAACAGGATGAAGGCGCCTGCGAGGTACATGTCTTGGCTCTTCAGCGCCTGCAGGAGCAGCGGGCCGGCGGTGGGGAGGTTCAGCACGGTAGAGACCACCAGCTCTCCCGAGATCAGCGCCGGCAGCACCCAGCCGACGGTGGAGATGAACGGGTTGAGCGCTACCCGCACCGGATAGGTCAGGATGAGCCGTCCCTCGGGCAAGCCCTTGGAGCGGGCCGCCTCCACATAGGGCTTGTGCAGTTCGTCGAGGAGGTTCGCCCGCATCACGCGGATCAGCGAGGCAGTACCCGCCGTGCCGAGGACGAAGATCGGGATCCAGGCGTGGGTAATGAAGTCCCACACCTTGGCCAGCGAGAACGGCGCGTTCTCGAAGGCCGGCGAGAACAGGCCGCCGACCGAGACGCCGAACCACATGGTGGTGGCATAGAGCAGAACGATGGCGAGGAGGAAATTGGGAGTCGCCATGGCAAGGAAGGCGAAGGCGGTCGCCACATAGTCGGTGACCGAGTACTGCCGCACCGCCGAATAGATGCCGATGGGCAGCGAGAAGGCCCACATCAACATCAGCGTCAGCACCGAGATCAGCGCCGTCATCCCCATACGGCCCCAGATCAGCTCGGTGACCGGCTGGTTCCACTCGAAGCTGTCGCCGAAATCGCCGCGGGTGACGATGCCGCCGATCCACTTGAAGTACTGCACCACGACATTCTCACCGAGCCCGTAGCGCTCGCGGAGGCTGTTGAGCACGGCGCTGTCGACGGTCTCGCCCGACTGCGCGATCTGCGCGGCATAGGTTGAGACGTAGTCGCCCGGGGGCAGTTGGATGACGGTGAACGCGAGGATCGAGATCGCCACCATCGCCGGGATCATACCGGCTATTCGCTTGAGGATGTAGAGGAGCATGAACCGCCCGTGCGTTGGGCGATCCGGCGGATGGACTCCGCCAGATCGCGCGTTCGGTGACTACTGCTTGAAGTAGAACTGCTCGGTATTCAGCGTACCCGGGTCCGGATGGATCCAGCCAGTGGGGGTATCGTCCGGCACGTTGCCGAGCTTGTTCGATACCACGGAGAAGCCCTGGATCGCCGAGCTGACGCCGATCTGGTAGAACTGCTCGGCACTGATATCGAGCAGCTGGCTCACCAGCTTCGCCTGTTCGTCGACGTTCGACGTGGCCTTGATCTGGTCGTAGAGCGACCACTGCTGCTTCACGTAATCCGGCGGCTCGACCCCACCGTCCTTGATGTAGAACTTGGCCCAGTCGACGGCGAAATTCGACTCCGTGGAGAACGGGAAGTAGTCGCGCGGATCGATGTAGACGTCGATGCCGCCCGAGGTTGCGCCCCACACCACGATGTCGTGCTGGCTGGCGGTCTTTTCCTCGTAGAAGCGGGTGCGATCCATGGCGGTGAAGCGGGCATCGACCCCGACCGCCTGCCAGTACTGCACCAGGAGTTCCGCGACGTCGGCCATGTTGCCGAGCGCAGTCACCGCGGCGACGTTCACCACCAGCGGGCTGCCATCTGGTGCAAGGCGCAGGCCGTTGGCGCCGCGCTTATCGAGCCCGATCGAGTCGAGGAGGCGGTTGGCTTCGTCCGGGTTGAACTCGAGATACTGGGTCGCCAGCTTCTCGTTGTAGAACGGCGTGCCCTCAAGCGGCGCGACCTGCCGCGGCGTGCCCTGCCCCAGGTAGACCGTATCGATGATCGCCTGGCGGTCGAGCGCATGCGACAGCGCGATACGGAAGTCCTTGTTCGAGAAGATCGGCGCCTTCACCGCATCGTGCGAGTTGAGGTTGACCGAGATGGTCAGCGCATTACCAACGCGGGACTCGCGCGGGCTGAGGCGGAAGTTGCCGGCCTCCTGGCCCTCCGACAGCACCGGCAGGTTGGTGGTGTTGGCGGTGTGGCGAACTTCGTAGTCGATCTCACCGGCCAGCACGCTGAGCAGCAGCGTCTGCGCTTCGGCATTCACCGACATCGAGAGCCCGTCGATATAGGGCAGCTGGTTACCGGCGGTGTCGACCTTCCAGTAATACGGGTTGCGCTCGAGCGCGACGCGGGTGGCGCCGGCAACGTATGGCTCAGTGATCCGCCACGCCTCGATCGTCGGGCGATCCGGATTGCGCCAGCGCTGGATGTTCTCGATGCCGACGCCGCACATGTTGACCATCTGCTCGGCCCAGTCGGCGACGCCTGCCGCCTTGGCCTGGGCATCGGCATCCGCGTTGTACTTGGGCAGGAACTGGCTGCAATAGGCCTTGCTCAAGAGCGTCAGCTGCACGCCGTAGACGCTGGCCGCGTTGAGGACGAAGAGGCCGTTCGGCTTGGTCCACGACAGCGTGAACTCCGTCGGCGAGGCGACGGAGATCGTCGGCAGCTCGCCCTCGACCGTCAGCCAGCCCGGCTTGGTCGGGAACAGCTTCGCGTCCGGCAGCACGTCCTGGATGAAAAACGCCACGTCATCGGCGGTGAACGGCGTACCGTCCGACCACTTCATCCCCTCGCGCAGCGTGAAGGTGAAGGACTTGCTGTCCTCGCTGACGCTGTAGGCGCTGGCGATGTTGGGCACGACCTCGCCCGTCCACTCGGCGTCCCAGGCCAGCAGCGGCTCGTAGCCGAAGTAGGTGAAGAGCATGTTGCGGTCATTGCCGCCCACCATGCCGCCGCGGAATGTGCCGCCATACTGGCCGATTTCGCTTACCGGCGTAATGACGCGCGGCGCGGCGCCGACACGTTCGGCTACCGGCGCCAGCGTGCCGTCGGCAACGGCCGCGTCGAGCATCGGCGCCTGTTTGTAATCGGCTGCCAGCGCAGCGCCGGCCAATGCCAGCATCGATACCCCGGCCAGCGAAGCCATAAGGAAATGCTTCAATTCACCCTCCCGTGAGAATTGCTTCCGAACGCCGGGAGCGTTCTCCTTCAGCGTCGGTGGTGGCAATGTGGTATGACTGCAATGGCGCTGTCAACGATAAATCATACTTCTTTGACGTGGAGCGTGGATGACATACCCTTGATTGCGTTGACAGCGGGGTTTTTGGGGTGGTAGCAGAAAGAAATAGTACTAATTCTCTGACCGCCATGGAGACGCCTGGTGACTTTTGACGAGATCAAATCGAAGATCGGCTCGGGGCTGCTTTCCTTCCCGGTGACCGATTTTGGCGCCGATGGCGAGTTCGATGCGGCCTCATACGCCAAGCGTCTGCAGTGGCTCTCGTCCTATGGCGCCGCGGGACTGTTTGCGGCGGGCGGCACGGGTGAGTTCTTTTCCATCGGCTATGACGAGTACGACGCGGTGATCCGCACGGCGGTCGAGAACAGCGCTGCCGATGTGCCGGTGCTGGCCGGCGTCGGCTATGGCACGAGGATGGCAGTGGATCTGGCGAAGCGCGCCGAGGCGGCGGGTGCCGCCGGCATCCTGGTGCTGCCGCACTACCTGATGTTCGCCGAAGAAGAGGGCGTCATCGCCCACATGCAGGCGATATGTAATGCCGTCGGACTCGGCGTCATCTATTACGCGCGAGACAACACGCGGCTGTCACCCGCCGGGCTTGAGAAGCTGGCTGAAGCCTGCCCGAATTTCATCGGCTACAAGGACGGCATCGGCGACTTGCAGTTGATGCAGCGCGTCGCCCACCGGCTCGGCGATCGCGTCGTCCATATCGGAGGCCTGCCCACCGCCGAGGTGTTCGCGCAGCCCTATCTCGAGATGGGCGTCACCACATATTCGTCGGCGGTGTTCAACTTCGTGCCCGAGCTGGCGCTGCGCTTCTATAACGCGGTGCGGCAGCGCGACACGCAGGTGATCGACGGGCTAATGAAGAGCTTCTACCTGCCGCTGATCGAGTTGCGCGACCGTAAGCGCGGCTACGCCGTCTCGATGATCAAGGCCGGTGCAGAGCTCGTCGGCCGCTCCGCCGGCAAGGTGCGCACCCCGCTGACCGAACTCGATGCGAGTGAGCGCAAGATCCTCGCGGATCTGATTCCAGCCAACGCCTGACGGCACTCTCCCTGCCCGAGGCGAAAAGGCCCGGATCTCGCGATCCGGGCCTTTGCATTTAGGCGAAAACCTCAGGCGCCGTAGGGGTCCCAGCCGTTCGCCTGAAACAGGCCGATGATGTAGCCGAAGCAGAACGCGAAGGCGGTTTCCATCGAGTTGTCGGCATCGATGTGTGGCACGTGGTCGGGCATGATCATGCCGTCATAGCCGACCTCGTGGTAGATCTTGAGCGCCGCCGGCATGTCCATGTCGCCATTGTCCGGGAACTCCTCGGTGAACGAGTAGCGGCCGCCCTTGATGTTGCGGAAATGCACATTGAAGATCTTCTTCCGGCTGCCGAACCAGCGGATCACTTCGCCGATTTCGGCGCGCGGATTTTCCATGCCTTCGGCCACGGTGCCCTGGCAGAAATTGAGACCGTGATAGGGGCTCTCGCAGGTCTGGACGAACCGCATCAGGCCCTCGACGCTCGAGAGCACGCGCGTCTCGAAACCTCGATAGCCGGGCGGCGTCATCGGGTCGTGCGGATGGCAGGCGAGGCGCACCTTGTTGGCGGTAGCGACCGGGACAACGCGCTCGAGGAAGTACTCGATGCGCTCCCAGAACTCGTCGGCGGAGACCTTGCCGGCGATGGTCAGTGTGTCGCCATCGGTCGCCTGGTCGGCACGCCAGGTCGAGAGCTTCTGCCCGCCGCGGCCGGTCTCGGACTCGGTGCGCGGGATACCCAGCACGTTGAAATTGTACTTCGCGGCGCCGATGCCTGCCTCGGCCAGCGCCTCGATGATCTTGCAGATGCCGTCGATTTCGCGATCGCGTTCGCCGGGCTTGCCGAGCACAATCCCCGGCGCCTGGTGATTGCGTTCGATGCCCGAGGACGGCAGCGGCAGCTGCACCATATCGAGCACGAGGCCGAACTTCGAGACATGCTCGGCGTGGCGCATCAGGATGTCGCGATTCCACTGCCACGGGTCGCCAACCGGGTCGATGCAGACATGCCGGACGCCGAGCTGCGCCAGCTGCCCGAGGTAGCGATCCCCGACCTTGGCGAACTGGTCTCCGCCAAGTTGTGTGCCTACGTACATTCTTTCCCTCCAAAAATATGACTTCTTCAAAGCAGTATGATAGTTTCATCATGTGGGCAACCGGGACTAAAGCATCGCCCCTCTTTCGCCGCCGGTTTGCCACGCCTATGAATGGCCTCTGAACGACGGATAAACGGCGCCAGAACGACAATGTCATCCAGCCCAGCGATACACCTCACCGACCGGGTCAAGCTCGACCTGCTGCGGCTGATCGAAACCACCGACCTGAAGCCCGGCGACAAGCTGCCGCCGGCCGACCGGCTGTGCGAGCAGTTCTCGGTCAGCCGCACCGTGGTGCGCGAGGCGATCGCGAGCCTCAAGGCCGAGGGCCGGCTGCGCTCGTTGCGCGGCAGCGGCGTCTACGTCAGCAAGCCACCATTGCCTGCCGGCGGCCTCTCCATGCTGATGGCAGCGCCCGAGGAGATCGGCGACGTGCTCGACTTCCTCGAGTTCCGCATCAGCGTCGAGGTCGAGGCGGCTGGCCTCGCCGCCGAGCGCCGGACGGAAGTGAACCTCCTGCGCATGGAGCAGGCGATGACCCAGTTCAACCGCCACCTCAGCGACAATACGCTCGCCACCGACGCCGACCGCGCCTTCCATCGCGCTATCGCCGACGCCACCAACAACAAGCGCTTCCGCCTGTTCGTCGACGAGATGGGCGAGCGGCTGATCCCGCGCCGCGCGCTGGGGGCCAGTTTCTCCAACGACAAGAGCAAGTCCGAGTTCCTCGACGTGATCCGCGCCGAGCACCAGCGCATCTTCGACGCCATCAGCGATCGGAAGCCCGACGAGGCGCGTCTGGCCATGCGGCAGCACCTCGAGGGTGGACGCCGGCGCTATCGCGAGTGGAGCCTCGCGCAGGACAGCCACGAATGAGCGCACCGGCTATCAGCACCGTCGCCGCCGATCGCTGCGAGATCGGCGAGAGCCCGCTGTGGGACGATCGGACCGGGCTGCTCTACTGGGTGGACATCAATCCCGGCATCATCCATCGGATCGATCCGCTCACCGGCGCGCGGCAGCGCTGGGAGATGGGCGAGCCGGTGGGTGCGCTGGGGCTCTGCCAATCGGGGCAACTCATCGTCGCACTGCGCGACACGGTGATCCTGTTCGACCCGCGCGACGGCAGCCGGCAGGCGCTCGCGTCGGTTACGCACGCCAAGCCAGAGATGCGGCTCAACGACGGCAAGGTCGGCCCGGATGGCGCGTTCTGGGTTGGCTCGATGGATGCGAGCGGCGACGCCAACCCGGCCGGCACGCTCTATCGCTTCGCGCCCGACGGCAGCATGGCGGTGATCACCGAGGGTTTTAGAATATCGAACGGACTCGCCTGGGATGCGGCCGGGACGCGCATGTACCACTCGGACTCGCGTGGCATCTGGGTCGACATCCTCGATTTCGATCCGGCCACTGGCGCGGCCACCAACCGCCGGCGCTGGCTCGACCTCGACGAAGCCACCGGCCGCCCCGACGGCGGCGCCTGCGACGTTGACGGCAACTACTGGTCGGGCGGCGCCTCGGCGGGCCGGCTCAATCGCTTCTCACCCGACGGCGTGCTGCTCGACTGGATCGACCTGCCGAACCTGCGCCCCACCATGCCCTGCTTCGGCGGCCCTGACCTCGACACGCTGTTCGTCACCAGCCTCAGCGTCGGGGTTGCCGCGGAAGACCTGGCCCGCTGGCCGCTTTGCGGCGCCATGGTCAGCTTCGAAACAGCAACCAAGGGCGTCGCTGTTGCGAGGTTTGCGATCTAGCGGGTTGGACGGGCGCTACCGCCCGCCCATGCCGGCGTTCAGGGCGATGCTGTTGTAGATCAGCTTCTGCAGCAGGATTGCCAGCACGATGCCGGGGAGCATGGAGAGGGCGGCGCCCGCCATGATGTAGTTCCACTGCGTGCCCTGCTGGGTCTGGAAGTGGGTGAGGCCGACCGGCAGGGTCGCGTTTTCCTGGCCGGTCATCACGATCAGCGGCCAGAGGAAGTTGTTCCACTGGGCGATGAAGGTGAAGAGCGAGAGGAGCCCGATGGCCGGCATCGACAGCGGCACGATGATGCTGATGAGGATGCGCAGCCGCGAGGCCCCGTCGATCAGCGCCGCTTCCTCGAGCGAGTCGGGGATCGAGAGGAAGAACTGGCGTAGCAGGAACGCCCCGAAGGTGCCGAAGGCCACCGGCAGGATGACGCCCTGGAAGGTGTTGACCATCCCGAGGCTGTTGACGATCAGGAACAGCGGGATGATCAGCATGATCGAGGGCACCATGAGCGTGCCGACATAGCCCAGCAGCAGGGCATCGCGGCCAGGGAATTTCAGGCGGGCAAAGGCGTAGCCGGCAAGGCACGAGACCACCACGGTGATCACAGTGACGCTGCCGGCGACGATCATCGAATTGAGGAAGAACCGGCCAAAGGGCAGCTCCGACCAGGCCTTGGCGAAATTGTCCCACTGGAACTCGTGCGGCAGGATGCGCACCGGGATGGCCAGCACCTCGGCGTTGGAGCGCACCGCGTTCGACACCATCCAGAAGAACGGGAACAGGAACAGCAGCGCCACCAGGATGAGCGCGCCATGGTTGAGGATATCGAGCGCCAGGGCGGCGCGGGAACGGGCCTTAGTTGTCATAGTGCACCCACTTGCGCTGCAGCCAGAACTGAAGGGCGGTTAGCGCCATGATCAGCGCGAACATCACCCAGGCGATCGAAGAGGCGTAGCCCATCTGGAAGTTCTGGAAGCCGCGCTGGTAGATGGCATAGCCCAGCGTAGCGGTGGCGTTGCCCGGACCGCCGCGGGTCATCACGTAGATCTGGTCGAACACCTGCAGCGAGGTGATTGCAGTCATCACCGTGCCGAAGAACAGCGTCGGCGAGATCAGCGGCAGGCGGATTTTCCAGAAGCGGTCCCAGGCGCTGGCGCCGTCGATTTTTGCCGCCTCGAGGTAGCTCGGCGGCACCATGTCGAGCGCGGCGTTGAACAGCACCGTGTTGTAGCCGACATTGGCCCAGAGCGAGACGATGATCACCGCCTGCATGGCGAGCGTCTGGTCGGTCAGAAGGTTCGGTACGCCCAGCGACAGCGACTTCATGATGAAATCGAAAAAGCCACCCGGCGCGAAGATCAGCATCCAGACAATGGCAACGGCGATTCCGGGCGTGAAGGTGGGGAGGAAAAACACCACCCGGAACCACCGTTGCCCTCGCTTGAGGCTCGCGATCCAGGTGGCGAGCCCAACCGAGATGATGATGTTCAGCACCAGGTATTCGACGGTGAAGAACAGGGTGTTGCGCAGCACGGTCCAGAACTGCGGGTCGGCGGTGAACAGCCGGACATAGTTGGCAACGCCGACGAAAGCGGGTTTGCCGAGCAGCTTCCAGTTGGTGAAGCTCAGCGCCAGCGAGGCGATGATCGGCACGACGAGAAAGAGGATAACGCCCAAGAGGCTGGGCAGGAGGAAGAAGAAGGCCGTGCGGCCGTCGCGCGGTCCGCTGCGCCGTCGCTGGCGGGCGGCGGGCGCACTGGCGGCGACCGCGGTATCCTGGATGATCGTCATGGGCACCTCCTCCCTGGCGGCGCCGCGTTGGCGCCGATGCACGGCTGAGGCGCCCGGCCGGCTGCTGACCGGCCGGGCGCCAGGGCTTACGGCAGCTGGCTCTGGATATCGGCCAGAACCGCGTCCGTGGTGTTGTCACCGTTGAGGGCCAGCGGGATGTACTGGGTGATCAGGTTCTCGAACTCGTTCCAGCTTTCGTTGATGCGGAACGGGGTCGAATGCTCGAAGGAATATTGCAGCGTCTCGCGTGCGCCGGCGATATCCTTGGCGGCCACGTCGTACCAGAACTTCTGCTCGGCGAGGCGGCCGGGCAGCGCGCGGCCGGCCGAAGCGAGGATTTCCGCGGCCTTGGGACCGGTCAGCACCTTGAGCGCCTTATACGCTTCGTCCTTGTGCTGGCTGGCGGCCGAGATGCCCCAGCCCGAGCCGGCGGTGATGTAGCGCGACGGGCCTTCGCCGCGCGGCAGCGGTGCGACACCGACCTTGAAGCCCACCGAGGCCTGGGTGGTCAGCAGCGACCACGGGCCGTCGATCACCATGGCCGCGTTGCCGGCGGCAAAGCGCCCGCTACCAGTCTGGGCGCCGGCGCCAGAGGCAAAGACCGGCGAGGCCTTGGCCACCGCTACGAGGTCGACGAGCTTACCCACCGCGGCGGCGTAGCCGGGGTTGGTCAGGTCGAACTGGTTGCCATCGTTGAAGTACTCGGCCCCAAGGGCGACCGGCTGGGCAATGAAGTCGAATGCCTGCACCGCATAGCCGTAATTGTCGCCGCTGGTGAGCTTCTCGGCGGCGGCCTTGAAGTCGTCGAAGGTCCAGTCGGGCTTGGGCTCGGCGAGCCCGGCCTCGGCGAACTTGTCGCGGTTGTAGAACACCAGCCACGGGCCGACGTCGTAAGGCAGGGCGTACTGCACGCCATCCTGCGACAGGCCGCTGATGATCGAAGATTCGAACACCGACTTGTCGAAGTTGTCCGCGGCGATGAACGGATCGAGCGGCTCGAGGACGCCATAGAAGCTCGGCATGCGCATCGACTGCATGGCCACGAGGTCGGCGATCTGGCCGGACGAGGCCAGCACCGGCAGGCGGGTCCAGTAGTCGGTCCAGCCGGAGAACTGCGGCGTCACCTTGATGTTGGGATATTCCTCAGTCACGAGGTCGGCGATGCTCTGGAATAGCGCGGTGTCCTTTTCGTCACCCCACATCTGCCAGGTGAGATTGACGGGGGCGTCCTGCGCCTGCACCTCAAGTGCGAAGGCCGAGCTGCCCACCAGAGCGGCGGCTGCCAAGATCAGAGATAGCTTCACGATAGTTCCTCCTCGGGATGTCGTTGGTTGTTCAGGCACGTGTGTCTTGGTCCTGCACGAGGGCGCCCTCCTCACTTGGCGCGGCGACGTGCGGGGCGGACCTATTCGGCGACCAGCACCTCCAGATCGGCGATGACGGCGATCAGTTCGGTACGCTGGCGCTGCCAGTCGTCGCCCGGCTCAAGAATGGCCGTCATTCGCGCGATGAAATCGGGCGGCAGCCGAGCGAAGTCCTTGGCGATGGCCAGATTCCAGCCGTCGCCCGGGTAGTAGGTGCGGTTGATGGCGAACACGACCTGGTTGATCGCATTCACAAGCTTGCCGGTGAGCCCGACCAGGAACACCAGATCGCGCCGGGTCACCTTGCTGGCGTAGTGGTAGTCGGCGGCCCAGTAGCGCAGCACCTCGAGGTGCTGGGTGATGATCGAGTCCCGCAGCGCTTCCGGGTAGGTGGCGAGCTGGGCCTTCCAGCCCGCCAGGATACCCTGCGGGTCGACGATGATCTGTTGGTGGGCGAGATCGGTGGGCAGGTGGTAGCCCCAGATCGTCCACTCATAGTGCTTGGTGGCGCCGCGGCCGGCGATCCACGCGTCGAGGTCGGCCTGCACGCCGGCGTAACTGCGGGCCCAGACGCCGTCGAGGCGCAGTCCCTTGGCCTCCCAGCCCTGCAGCACTTCGTCGAACTGCTTCCAGGCCTTGGTCTGGCGCAGTTCGGGGCCCTTGAACCGATCGGCATAGACCCGGAAGTCGTAGTCCGACTGCGAGTCGGAGCGGTGCTTGGCCCGCGATCCGCCGAGCGACACCGCGCCGTCGCCGCTTTCCGCCAGTTCCGCGATGACCGGGGTCATCGTGGCGAACAGTTCTTCCTCCAAGCTCATCCGCCGGCCCTCAGGTGTTGAGGATCAGCTCGATCACCGGCACGACGACGTCCGGCTTGATGACCGGCAGCTCGAGCGTCAGCATGCCGCTGCCGACGGCGACGCCGATGTTGGAGTCCACCTCGGCCTTTGGGTCGAGCCAGTGGATCTCGCTGCCATCGTGCAGGAACTGGGCGTACTTCACCTTGCCGCCCAGCCCATCGATATGGATGTGGCGGAACGGCCAGGTCTGCACGTGGACGTAAAGCCGGTCGCCAACCTGCGTGAACTTGCAGCCATTGGGCGGGGTGAAGTCCGAGGGCCCTGCCCCGTAGATCGAACGGGCGTTCACCCGCATCCAGTCGCGATAAACGCCGAGCGCCTGCTCGGCTCGCACGTCGAACGTGCCGCGGGCGGTGGGGCCGACATTCATCAAGAGGTTGCCGCCGAGGGCCACGGAGTCGATCAGGAGGTTGATGAGCTGGCCCGGATCCTTCCAGGTGCTCTCGTCGCGGTGGTAGCCCCACGAGCCGCTGAAGGTGTGGCAGACTTCCCAGCGGACGGGCTTGCCCTGCCAGGTCGGCGCAACGCGCGGGGTATACTGCTCGGGGGTCGCGAGGTCCTTGGGATGGTTGCCGTCCGTCGGCAGGTCGAGGCGGTCGCCAACGATGATGCTGGGCTGCAGCTGGCGCACCAGCGCGATCAGCTCTTCGCTCTCCCAGTCGTTGCGGCCCTTGCCGGGCATGCCGCGATATTCGCGCTTGGGATAGCTGAAATCGAACCAGATGACGGAGATCTCGCCGAAATTGGTCAGCAGTTCGGTGACCTGGTTGCGCATGTAGGCTGCGTACTTCCGGACGTCGCGGCTCTTGTTGATCTCCAGCGCATCGGGGTGATTGCGCATGGGATGGATGCCGTCGATCGGGAATTCCGGATGGTGCCAGTCGATCAGCGAATAGTAGAAGCCGACCTTGAGGCCCTCGGCGCGAAACGCTTCGACGTAGGCCTTCAGGAGGTCCTTGCCATAGGGGGTATTGGTCGCCTTGTAGTCGGTGAAGGCACTGTCCCACAGGCAGAAGCCTTCATGGTGCTTGGCGGTCAGCACCACGTATTTCATCCCGGCTTCCCGGGCGCGCCGCGCCCATTCGCGCGGATCGTAGAGATCGGGGTCGAAGTTCTCGAAGTACTTGGCGTAGTCCTCCGCGGGGATCTCCTCACGGTGCTGCACCCACTCGTGCCGCGCGGCCATCGCGTACAGGCCGAAGTGGATGAACATGCCGAAACGGTCATCCGTGAACCAGGCTTTGCCGCCCTCGGACCCGACCCGACCGTTGGTTGCCGCAGTACTATTCAATCTTTCCTCCCATATCCCGGCTTCGCATCGAATGCATATCGAACCGGTTCGATCGGTAACTTGATTTGGGATGGTGGCGGAGTCAACCCCATTCCGAACGGCTATCCGAATTTGAGATTTCCCTTGCAGAACCGCACGCGAATGCTACCAATCTGGGCATTCCCGGGCGGGCCGGGCACCTGGGTGCTCGTGCCGCTAAGCCATAGAAGCGGTTCGACAAAATCAATGGCCACAATTCGTGATGTTGCGAGACTGGCCGACGTCTCGGTCTCGACCGTCTCGCTGGCCCTGAGCAACCCGGGCCGCGTCAGCCAGAAGACACTCGAGCGGATACGCACGGCCGTCGAGGCGGTGGGCTATGTCGCCGATCCACTGGCCCAGAGCCTTGCCCGAGGCCGCAGCCGCCTGATCGGCCTCGTTGTCGGCAATGTCGGTAACCCGTTCTTCGGCGATATCCGGCGCGAGCTCGAGAACTATGCCATCGAGCACAACCACTTCGTGCTGATCACGGACTCGTCCGGCAAGCCCGACCGCGAGCGGGCACTGGTGGAACATCTCTCCGGCCTCAAGGTCGCCGGGCTGGCGCTGGCGCCGTCGGGACACGACCGGGAGTATGTGGATTTCATCCAGGGGCTGAAGATCCCGACGGTCTGCTTCGACCAGAAGGTGGCCGGCATAGAGCGGGATTTCGTCGGTTCGGACAACCACCTGGCCGGCGCCATGCTCACCGAGCACCTGCTGCAGCTTGGCCATCGGCGCATTGCCTTCATCGCCGGCCCAAAGCACATGCACACCGCCTCAGAGCGGCTGCGCGGCTTCACCGATACCATGGCGAGCGCCGGCGTCGAGGTGAACCCAAATCTCGTGGTGGATGGCCAGTTCACCCGCGGTGCCGGCTATGAGGCCGCAATGCGCCTCTTGATCCAGCCGGAGCGGCCGACCGCGATCATCGGCGCCAACAATGCGGTGTCCCTCGCGGCGCTGCAGGCGATGCAGGAGCTTGGCTTCAACTGCCCGGACGACATTTCGCTGGCGATGATCGACGACGTGCAGTGGAGCAGCGTGATCACCCCGCGGATCACCATGGTGATCCAGGACACGATGAAGCTGGGCGGCATCATCGCCCGCCGGATCCTCCATCGCATGAGCCCGGAAGGCGCCGCCGATCCGGTTCAGGACTTCGTCCTGGCGCCGAAGTTCGTGCCGGGCAGCTCATGCAAGCGGCTGTGATCGCACGAGCTTAACCACCGAGCCCTCACGCCGCGCACGGATGCGCGGCGCAATAGCGTTTGGGCTGAGCTATTTCAGCATGCCGGTTTGCACCGAACCCTGCAGCTGGCGCTGGAAGATGATGTAGGTCACCAGCACCGGCAGCACGGTGATCACGACGGCGGCGAACAGGGCTCCGAAGTTGACCGCGTAGCCCGCCTGCGAGGCGAACGACGCCATGCCCTGGCTCAGCACGTAGTTGGCGGTGTTGGTGTTGAGCGCGATCGGCAGCAGGAACTGGTTCCAAAGGCCGAGGAAGTTGAAGATCGCCACCGACGCGATGCCTGGCTTCGCCATTGGCAGCATGATGGTGAAGAAGATGCGCCACGGACCGGCGCCATCGATCATCGCCGCCTCGGCAATCTCCTGCGGCAAGGTGCGGAAGAAGGCGTAGAGGAAGAACACCGTGAACGGCAGCGCGAACGCCACATAGGTGATGATCAGGCCGGGGAAGGTGTTCAGCAGGCCAAAGCTCCTGAGCGTCTGGAACAGTGGCACCACGGCGAGGAAGATCGGGAACGTCAGCCCGGCCAGCATCAGGTAGTAGATGATCTTGCTGCCTTTGAACTCGTAGCGCGCCAGGTAATAGGCGCACATGGAGCCAAGCAGCATGACGATGGCGAGCGCACAGCCGACGACGATGACCGTGTTGACGAAATAGGTACCGATGCTCGCCGTGGTCCACGCCGACACGTAGTTGTCGAAGTTGAAGCTGGTGGGCAGCGTGAAGGGCGACCCGAAGATCTGCTGGGTGGTCTTGAACGAGCTCATCAGCACCCAGAGCAAGGGCGCGCAGATGATGACGACCCAGGCGATCAGGGCGACGTGCGAAATCGTGGCGACGGTCTTGTCCGTCCAGATCGTCTTCTTCGCCACCGGATGCTCGAGCTGGCCAATCGGCTTTGCCTGCGTCGCGACGGGAGCTGCGCGAACCAGCGGCGCGACCGAAGTGCTGACCGGCTCCGATTTGGGCGGGCGACCGGTCCACCAGAAGACGAGGAATACCAGCGCCGCGAAGACCAGCGTGATGATCGCCAGGGTTGCGCCCATCGACGTCGCGTAGCCGAACTTGCCCTTCTTGAAGGCCGTGTTCAGCAGGTGCTGCGAGATGACGACGGTGGAGTTGGCAGGGCCACCCGACGGGTTCAGCGCCTGCATGTAGACGAAGGCGTCGAGCGCGAGGATGCCGAGATAGACATAGGCGGTGCGGATGTTGTCGCGGATCATCGGCACGGTGACGGAAATGGCGGTGCGGAAGCGCCCTGCCCCATCGACGCGCGCGGCCTCGTAGACCTCGGCCGGAATGCCTTTGATCGCTGCGATGAACAGCACCATGTAGAAGCCGACCATCGACCAGGCGATGACGAAGATCGAAGCGCCCATGGCGGTCCGCTCGTCGCCCAGCCAGGCGAACGACTTGAAGAAATCGAACCCCAGCGCCGTCAGAATGCCGTTCAAGAGGCCGCTGGAGGGGTCATACATCTGCGCCCAGAGGATGCCGATGACGATCGCCGGGACGGTGTAGGGGAAGAACGAAATGACCCGGTAGATGCCGGAATGCTTGAGACCCTGGATTTGCCCGCGGGTCACGCCGCCAATGGTCACCAGCGTGGCCAGCGTCACCGACAGGATGATGACGAGCGGCGGCAGGACCAGGACCAGCACAATGGAGTTGTAGACGGCCTTGGTGAAAACCGGGTCGCTCAGCAAGGTGAGATAGTTGGTCAGGCCCACGAAGTTCATCTTCTTCGAGAAGCCTGACCAATCAGTCATCGAGTAGTAGAAGGCCTGCACGAATGGCGAGATCACGAAGATCACGTAGATCGCCAGCGGAAGTCCGAGGAACACCAGCGCGAAGCCGCTGTTCTCGAGGCTTGGTAGTTTCCACCGGCGGGTTGTCGTCGTGACCGGTGCGCTCGCCATCGTGCCTTCCATCACTTCACTTCGACTTTCGTGACAGAGGCATCATTGTACACGGCGTCAGTGATCGCCTGCAACGCAGCGGTGAAGGCCGCCACGTCGAGCTTGCCATCGAGGAAGCTGTTCCAGACGACGAGTTCGTCCTGGTTCGTGCCGTAGAGATCGAACGAGTTCCAGGTGAAGACGTCGTTGCCGGCGTCGGCCAGGAGCTTGCTCTGCGAGACCAGAGCGGTCGAACCGAAACCGTCGGCAGGAACGGTGTCCTTGACGATGGTCGGAGCGAGCTTGGTCTTGGCAAAGTTCGTCGCGGCTTCCTTCGAGAGCATCGTGCGGAGCAGTTCCTTGCCACCGGCAAGGTTGAGAGCCCCGAGCGGGATGATGAAGGGCTCGCCCGCCGTGGCGTGGAGAGCCGTCTTGGGCAGCTTGTCGTTCTCGTCGATCGACAGTTCCGGCATACCGGTCATCCGGAAACCTTCCTTGGTCGCCGGCTTCATCTCGTTCTCGATCCACGAGCCCGAGGGGTAGAGGAGGAACGACTGGTCGTTCGACCACTGCGCCTGGGCAGCGGTGAACTGGGTACCAGCGCCACCCGGCTTCATCATGCCGCCCTGGATGATCTCATAGAGCGAGGTGAAGACCGACTGGAACGCCGGATGCGACCAGAAGCCCGGAGTGAAGTTGTCGACGGCGAGACGCACCTCGTCGCCGCCGGCCTTGATCGCCGAAGCGACCGCGGTCGTGCGGTAGTAGGTGGCGGCTTCCTTGCCCCAACCGAACAGGTAGAGGTTCTTTTCCTTGGCCTTCTTGCCGAGCTCGATGGCTTCGGCCCAGGTGGTCGGCGGGGTCCAGCCATTGTCTTCGAACAGCTGAGCCGAATACCAGATGCCGTAGACGGTCATCACGTAGTTGAGCGCGATGAACTTGTCGCCGAAGGTGCCCGGCTTCTCGACGCCACCCACCAGGGTGTCGCGGATCTTGACGCCTTCGAGGCTCGGAGCGTCGAGCACCGAGTTCATGTCTTCGAGCTGGTCGATGATGGCCGCAAAGCCGATGGCCTGAGCGCCGGAGTTGTCGATCAGGTCAGGCGGGTTGCCGCCAAGGAAGCGCGGCTGCAGTTCCTGAGCGATCTGGGTCGACGGGGACACCTTCACGGTGACGGTCGGGTGGTTCTTCTGCACGAGGGCGGCAGCGAACTCGACATAGTCAATGCCGTAGCCGCCGTTGAAAATCACGGCGTCAACGGCCGAGCCGTCGGCCAGGCCGAACGGGTTGGCGGCATCCTGAGCGAGCGCGCTGGTCGAACCCAGCAGCCCGCCGAACGGCGCTGCCGCCGCCAGGGCCGTCGTGCCGAGCAAAAAGCTACGGCGATCGATAGTTTTCTTGAACATTTAGTTCCTTCCCTTCTCCAAGTATTTTAGTCGTTAGGCCTCACGCCAAACGAGCCGCAATCCCTCAGGATTCCCCGCGGATCCGTTTGCCGTAAAGATCTTCGAGGGCGCGGTTGTGCTCGTCGCCCCCGGGGATATTTGCCGAAATGTAGAGAGGCGGCTTCTTGCCGCGCTGCTGCAGCGACTGCGCTACGCCGATGGTGATGCGCTGCGCGATGAAGGCTGCCGTGATCGAGGAGACTGCGCCTACGCCCATGCCACCCTCCAGTTCCAGGGTACTGTCGCCGAAGGGTGCCAGGTTGTCGATGACGATGTCGGCCACTTCGCTCAGCCGCTTGCCGCTCGGATGCTTGGGCGTGACGCGGTTGGTGTGCTCGAGGCTGGTGACGGCGATCAGCTTGTGACCGCGCGCCTTGGCAGCGAGCGCCAGGCCGACGATCGAGCCGTTGACGCCCGAGTTGGAGGCGATGATGAAGATGTCATTCTGGTCAATGTCGTAGAGCGACAAGAGGTTCTCGGCGACGTTGGGGTCACGCTCCAGCGCAGCGCCACCGAGGATCGAGATGTCCCTGCCGCCGCGCAGCACCAGGGCGCGCAGCGGGATGCGGTTGGCGGCGATCAGGCCGCCGGCGCGACCGGCGATCTCCATCGCAAAGGCCTCCGAGTGGCCGGTGCCGAAAGCCTGCACCACGCCGCCGGCCGCCACCGCGTCGGTGATCAGGGCGATCGCGTCGTCGATCGGCCCCTTGGCCGCCGCCAGGCGCTCGAGGCGGCTCGTGACTTCATGCAGGAACTGGGTCGTCAAATCGGTCATAATAAACTCGGTTTCAGGACAACTGGTTGGCCGGGCCGCGCGTGGCCGGCCGGAACGAAGGCGCGCCGCGCAGCGGGCGGCGTCGGGGTGCAACGGCAGCGCCAGAGGCGGCGAGAAGCCGCGTGGTGCGGTCGAAGTTGGACTGCGCAATCAGCAGGTAGAGCAGGTCCACCACGAACAGCTGGCAATGCCGCGCCGAGAGGTCGGCGGGCTGCAGGTAGCCATCGGGCGAAGCCGCGATCAGCACCTCGTCGGCGACCCGCGCCAGCGGCGAGTCCGGGTTGCCGGTGATCGCCACCGCGTAGGCGCCCGTGGTCTTGGCGAGCGTCAGCATCTCAATGGTCTCTTCGGTGCGGCCGGTGTTGGAAATGCCGATCGCCACGCATTTCTTGTCGAGGATGGCGGCACTGGTCAGCCCGTTATGCACCTCGGCCCAGGCGTGAACGTTGATGCCGATGCGATAGAGCCGCGACTCCGTCTCCAGCGCGGTCAGCGCGCTGCCGCCGACGCCATAGACGTCGACATGGCGCGACTTCACGATGGTGTCGGCCACGCGCATCGCGGTGGGCATGTCGAGGAGGCCGGAGGTGGTCTGCAGCGACAGCACGTGGGTGTTGAGCAGCGCCCGCCGGATGTCATCGGGGGCATCGTGCGGGCCGAAGGAGCGACCGATGTCGGCGATCCAGGCGGCCTGCGCCCCGCCGCGACCGACATCCTCGGCGATGGCGACACGCAACTGGGCATAGCCGGTATAGCCGATGGTCCGGCAGAACCGAGTTACGCTGGCGGCGGAGGTGCCGGCACGCTCGGCGAGTTCGGTGATCGAGAGGCTCAGCGGAGCGGTCGGATCGTCAGCGAGGACAGCTGCGATTTTGGTCATCGTCGCCGGCATCTGAGACTGTAAGGTCTCGATGCGATCCAGAACGCTGAACGTCTTTGCGGCGGCGGTCATCTATGCTAGCGAACCCTTGCTCTGAAAATTGCTCTCAAGAAGGCCTGCGAGTGAGTGAAAACAATTCTTATCCAGCAAGTTTGGCGTTTGCAAGCGGGCCGTTGACGCCATGAGCAGGGTTTTGCTGGCCATCGATGTCGGTGGATCAACCTCGCGCGCCTCACTTGTCGACGAGACCGGCCGCTGCCTCGGCCAGGGCCGCAATCTGGGCGGTAACCCGGCTTCGAACACGCCGGAACAGGCGGCGTCGGCCATCATTTCGGCCGTCGAGGCGGCCGTAGCCGATGCGGGGAACGGCCCATTCGACATCGCAGTGGCCCTGATCGCACTCGCTGGTCCGCGCGTCCGCGTGGCGCAAAGCCGCCTCGAGGAGGCGTTCCGGGGACTGGGGCTGAGTGGTCCGCTGGTTTTCGGGGCCGACCTCGCAGCGATGTTCGCCTCGGTCACCGCCGCGGCGGATGGCTATTGCCTCGTCTGCGGTACGGGCGCCGGTGGAGTGCGGCTGCGCGGCGGCGTCATCGAAGGGGTGGTCGACGCAGCGGGCTGGCTGGTGGGTGATCTCGGCTCGGGGTACTGGCTCGGCCACCATGCTGCCATTGCCGTCGCCGCGGCGCTCGAGGGTCGAGGTGAAAAGACCTCCCTTTCGGCCGCCATGCTCGAGGCGTTCAACATTCCCTGGTCCGATGAGCAGGCGCCCGACGGCCGGGCTGTGCCACTGCGGCTGTTCATCGACGCGGTCTACTCGATCAGGCCGATCGAATTGGCACGCTTCGCTCCGCTGGTCATCGCGCACCGTGGCGATGCGGTCGCCGATCGGCTGCTCGCCCAGGCCGAACGCTACCTGCTCGCCGACTTCAAGATGATATTCGATCCGCAAATGCCCGGGCCGGTCGCGCTCGGCGGCGGCATCATTCCGCATCTCAAGGGGCTACCCGCAGCAGTCGGCGAGGTGATCAGGGCCGCCGGGCACTTCCCCGACATCCGCCTCGCCGGCGACGGGTCGGTGGGCGCTATCGTCCTCGCGCTACGCGCCATCGGCATCACGGTCGACGAACCCATGATGCAGGCCATCGCGGCCTCGATAGCGGCGCGTAACACGAAGGCCGTCGCGTCCTAGCGGGTGACTCGGGGCGCCTAGGAATGCGGCTGCGGCTTCTGGCGGACCTCGGCGGTTTTGTCGACGGTCGCCTTGTCGCCGATGCGGTTGCCGTGATCGTTGAGATCGCGGCCGAAATCGTCCTGGTTGTCGTCGATCTGCTCGGCAAGCATCTCCGCACCGGTCTCTGCGCGTTCCCGGCTATCGCCGGCCTCGCCGATGATCGCTGCGGCCCTGGCGCGCGAGATGCCGAACTTGTTCGCGAGTTCCTGAGGTTGGTACTGGGCCATTTCGCTCTCCCGACTTGATGAAAATCAACGACTGCGCGGGCGCTAGGTTGCGCTTTTCGGCCGGATGAACTGCATTATCAGCCACGCATCGGACAGAGCGCGGCAGATGTCAGCGCTCGTAGGTGCCGACGAGGTCGGCTTCCTCGATGGCGTGCTTGCGAGCCTCGCGCCAGACTGCTTCGGCATCGAAATCGGCAGGAATGGCGAGGGTGGGCACATCGAGCGCGGTGAGTCGGAAATGATAGTGATGCACCCCGTGCCCCTTCGGCGGTGCCGGTCCGTCGTAGCCGGCATTGCCGAAATCGTTCCGGCCGTAGCGCAAGGCGTGATCGGTTCCGCCATCGATGCTCTCGGGCAGGTGATCCTGGTTGGCAGGGATGTTGTAGACTGCGAAGTGGCGGAAGGTGCCGCTCGGCGCATCCGGGTCCTCGACAACGAGGGCGAAACTGCGCGTGTTTTCCGGGGCGCCGGTCCATGTCAGCGGCGGCAACTGGTTCTCGCCGTCGCGGGTGTATTTCCTGGGGACGGTCGCGCCTTCGGTGAAGGCCGGACTGCTGATGGTGAGCGACATGGTGCGTGCTCCCTGGCCGCGGAACCGGCGCGGCTCCTATGACGGAGTGCAATGATCGATGTCCGCATTCGTTCCAGGTTTTCCGGTACCGCAGTGCCCTCGATCGCAGCCTCACCGGTTCACTAAGGCGTGAGGGCGGGTTCCCCGTCGAAAACGCAGGAACCATCCGGGGCGCGCCGCGTTGTGGTGCTGCAGTTCAAATTCGTCCGAAAGGACATAGGAGAATTGCAAGGCGGCAGGAGAATCAAACCTCTCCTGCCGTCCCTTTTTTGTCCGGCGCGTCTTGTGTTGCGCGCTAGCGCTCGCGGAATGACTGGTCGAGCGACGCAAACAGTGGCCCCACGATATAGTCGAGCGCCGTGCGCTCCTTGGTGGTGATCATCACTGCTGCCGGCATGCCGGGATAGAGCTGAATCTCTGGGCTTTCGGCGAGTTCGTTCGCATCGACCGCCACGCGGGCGACATAGTACGGCACCTGGGTCCGCGCATCGGTCAGCCGGTCGGCCGAGATGTCGGTGACATTGCCGTGGATCAGCGGAGTGATCCGTTGCTTGTAGGAGATGAAGTGAACTTCGGCGCGCATCCCGGGGGCGATGTCGGCGATGTCCTCGACGCGTATCTTCGCCTCGACGATCAGCGATCGTTCTTCGGGTACGATATCGAGCAGGCGCTCGCCCGCGGCGATCACCCCACCTACCGAGAAGACGGCAAGATCGACGATGCGACCGGCATAGGGGGCACGCACCTGCGTCCTTGCCAGCGCGGTCGCGGCCGCGTGCTGGCGAGGAGCGAGATCGAGAAGCTTGGACTGCACCTCGGAGAGCTGCTGGGTGACCTCGGCGAGCCGGTCGCGTGAGAGTTGCGAGACCTGCTGGGCATTCTCCTCGATCGCCCGCAGGTTGGATGCGACCGTCGCTTCCAGGGAGGCGATCTGTCCCTCGATGCCCTTGGCCGTCCGATCGAGCTGCAACAGGCGCGGCTGCTCGATGAGACCGTTGTCGTAAAGCTCCTGCAGCTTGGCGCGTTCGGTCACTACCGAGTCCAGCTGGTCGCGCAGCGCCTGCGCCTGTGACTCGCTGCCGGTGATCTGTGCGCTCAGTTGCGAGCGGCGTTCACCGAGTATGCGTGTCTGGCCCTCAATGGCGGCGCGGCGGCTCTCGAACTCGCGCTGCTGGTTGTCCATCGCGGCGCCGGCGGTTGCTTCGGTGAGTTCCGGCGGGAAGGCGATTGTCGGTGCGGCGTCCCGCTCGGCCAGGAGGCGGGACTGCATGGCCCGCAGATTGATCGTCTGCTGCTGCAGGATGTCGAGCTCGGCGCGCGTGGCCGTGTCATCGAGGACGATCAGCACGTCGCCGGCCGCAACGGTGTCGCCATCGCGAAACCGCAGTTCCTTGACGACGCCGCCATCTGGATGCTGCACGCTTTTCCTGTTGCCTTCGACCTTGACGACCGCCTCGCCGACCACCGCTGCGTTGAGCGGCGCAAGGGCGGCCCAGCCGCCCAGGCCGCCAAAGAACAGCGTCAGGATGACAAACCCCGCCCGGATCGGCCCGGCTGCGGAATCGCTGTTTTGCCCCGGATTGGAGCGCATGGCAGCTGGCGGCGGGAGGCTGGCGAAAGCTTGCGACATCAGCCGGTCGCTGCCGTCTCGGCAGCCCCCTCTTCCCTGGGCAGTGCCGTGGTCGCTGGCACGTTCAGCCGACGCAGGAATTCGCTTCGTTCGCTGAACACCTCCACGGCGCCATCGCGCAGGACCAGTATCTTGTCGACCGTTGCGAGCGAGGCAGCACGATGCGAGATGATGACGACGGTCGTCCCTCGCCGCTTGAGCTGGGCAACGCATTCGGCCAGCGCCTGGTCCCCCTCGGTATCGAGGTTGGAGCCGGGCTCGTCGAGGAGCACCAGGCTCGGATTGCCAAAGACAGCGCGAGCGAGGGCGACCCGCTGCCGGAAGCCGCCCGAGAGCACCACGCCGCCTCCGCCAATCTCGGTGTCATAGCCAGCGGGCAGGCGCAGGATCATGTCATGTACGCCGGCGAGCTTTGCAGCTTCGACAATCCGGTCGTCCGCCTCAGTGGCGAAACGTCCGATATTTGCGGCAACGGTGTCGGAGAACAGCTCGATGTCCTGCGGCAGATAACCAATGTGCTGGCCCGCCAGCCAGGTGGTGACATCGGCGCTGTCGAGGCGGACGGCGCCGGCACTCGGACGCAGCACACCAACCATTTGGCGCGCCAGAGTGGACTTGCCGGCCCCGGAAGGGCCGATGATGCCGATGGACTCGCCGGGCTCGAGACTGAAAGTGACGTTGCGCAGGATTGGCCGGGGACTGCCCTGTGGGATGTAAAGCAGGCCCTCGACGGCCAACCTGCCCTGCGGTCGAGGCAGGGCGGTGGTGCGCTCGGAGCCGGGGTACGCGATCAGCAGGTCCCGCACCCGCTGCCATGCGCCGTGCGCAGAAACGAGGCCGCGCCATTGGCCCACCGTCTGCTCTACGGGCTGCAGCGCGCGGCTCAGCAGGATTGAGGCGGCGAACATCACGCCCGCCGTGGCGAGCCGCTCGATGACGAGATAGGCCCCCAGTCCCAGGATTACCGATTGCATCGACAGGCGAACGAACTTGACGAAGCTCTGCATGGTGGCCGCGCGGTCGCTGGCGGTCACCTGGCGGTCGAGTACCCTGTTGCGATCCCTGCTCCAGCGATTGAGGAGCCCACCGATCATGCCCATGGCGCGAACCACTTCGGAGTTGCGCAGGCTCATCTCGGTGAAGGCGTAGTTTCTCGACGCCGCCGCGTTGGATTCGCTCATGGGTGCGCGAACCAGCCATTCGGTCACCAGAGCAAGCGCGATCAGAGCGAGCGCCGATCCCAGGGCGAAGAAGCCGAGCCATGGATGGAGCAAGAAGATGACCGCGATGTAGATGGGCGCCCACGGCAGGTCGAGGATCGCGTGGATGCCACTGCCGGTTATGAACTGGCGAACGCTGTCGAAGTCCCGCAGCGGCTGGCTGCTGGATGCCGAGCCCCCCTGCAGGTCGACGCTGGCGGCGACCACCCGGCTCGCCAGCATGGTGTCGAGCCGCACGCTCGCGCGGGTCAGGATGCGAGCGCGAACCACGTCCAGTCCGGCGAGGGCGATGAAGGCCAGGGCCAGCGCGACGGTGAGCATGACCAGCGTCGTCACGCTGCCGGAGGAAACGACCCGGTCATAGACCTGCAACATGTAGATCGGGCCAGCTAGGTACAGCACGTTGGTTGCGAGGCTGAACAAGGCGGCGGCCTGGAAGTAGCCGCGGCACGCCGCCATTACCCGGCGGATCTCATCGCTTTTTGGTTTTGTTGCCATGATCGCGGTTCACCGGCTGACTGCCCACTTGCGCGG
Organism: Devosia sp. P3_B2; assembly: GCF_056402875.1. NCBI lineage: Bacteria > Pseudomonadati > Pseudomonadota > Alphaproteobacteria > Hyphomicrobiales > Devosiaceae > Devosia > Devosia sp. P3_B2. The sequence continues at coordinate 180,569 of NZ_JBFUGO010000011.1, forward strand.
GCAGTCAGCCTTGTTCCTAGCGGTTGCCCCACTCAACCGCCGTCATTGGCATAAACGAAGGTATTCACGCCCAGGAACGTCATGCCGGTATTGTTGAAGAAATCGAGCTCGGAGTGGATCGTATCACCCGACAGCTCGTTGCCGGCCGTGGCGTTCTCCGTGTTGGACGCGTTGTTCCAGATGGTCCCGCCACCTGCCTTGACGGCCGAACCGCCGCCCCAGTTCTCCCAACTCGAGCCGGCATTGCCACCATTGGTGACCTGCAGCCAGTCGATTGCCTGGTCGAGGTACTTGTGCGGGCTGTTCGGATCCGAGGCATCGCCGATCGGATTGCCGGCCAGGTAGTTGAGCCAGGTCGCGACAGCGTCCCTCGCCAGCACGAAGCGGGTGTCTTGCTGGTCCTTGGTGGACGAGTTGATGACCTTGAGGGCGTCGGCCAGGGAGATGAAGAATGTGTCCTCACCATTGTTGGTGATGCCATCCTTGCTGTAGTCGCCGATCAACAGGCCGGCGGTGTTGTCCTTGGCGCCGTCGTTGTTCGAGTCCACCTTGTAGACCAGCTCGCCCGAAGCGAAGTTCGAACCGGACTTCGTCTCGTTGCCCGCTGTTCCGTCCCAGAACATCTTGCCCAGATTGCCCCAGAAACCGGGAGTGCGGACACCCGGGCCGGCAACAGCCTCGACCGTTGCCGTATCGGATGCAGACGCCGTCGAGCCGTCGTCGTCGACAGCGCTGACGGTGGCCGTGTTGGTGAGAGTCTGGCCGGCGGCGATGTTGACATTGGTCGTGTACTTGAACGCCCAGGTCTCGCCGGTTTCGAGCAGGCTGTCCTGATCGCCTCCGGACTTCACGAGGGTCACGCCGGCCTGCAAGGCGCCGTCGACCATCAGGTTGACGTCGGCGAAGCTGCCCATGTCGTCCACGAGGTCGTCCAGCGTCAGCGGGTCGATGTTTGCCGTGCTGGTGTTGGTCACCTGATACATGTAGGTGACCGAGTCGCCGCCGGCCTGGACTGTCTCCTTGTCGTTGAAGACGTTGTCCCCATTGGCATCGACGGTTTTGACGATGGCAATGGTGGGCGCGACGTCGGTGATCGTCACCGTCGCCGTGTCGTCGTCGGTCGCTTCGGTGCCCTCGTCATCGGTCCCTGTCACCGTCACCACGTTGGTGATGTCGTCGCCGACATTGCCGGTCTGGTCCTTGGCGGTCGCCGTGTAGATCCAGGTCTCGCCCTTCTCCAGCAGATTGTCGCCATCGTCGCCGCTCACGTAGTTGGCGCTGATGTCACCGAGCACATC
>NZ_JBFUGO010000012.1:0-142711 GCF_056402875.1 Devosia sp. P3_B2
ACGGAAACGGTGGACGGGTGCCCATAGCCGCGGCCGCCAGGGGACGGCTCCCCCAGCACCGAAGTCGCCCCACCGACCGTCCGTACGCGACCGCGCCCGTGTGGGTGACGGGGGCAGAATCGCATGGTGTAGGAGTGGGGGGATAAGTTGGGTGCAGATTTTCTTTGATGCGGCAGTTGTCTCCCTCCCCCGTTGCGGGGAGGGATCAAGGGTGGGGGGCGCAACACGCTCCGGCGGTGCGTGGGACGGGGTGTGGCGCTATCGCTTCGGCCGAGCAGAAGCGGTCGCAACCCGGGAAACGAAATACCGACAAGGTGTTACCGCAAAGTCGCAGCAGCCTAGCTGACGACAGTAATCTTCTCGCTGGCGCGGGTGACGCCGGTGTAGAGCCAGCGTTGCCGGTCCTCGCGGAAGACGTAGCTTTCGTCGAACAGGTAGACGTTGTCCCACTGGCTGCCCTGGGCTTTGTGCACAGTGAGGCAGTAGCCAAAGGTGAACTCGTCGTACTGGCGGCGTTCGGGCCAGCTCAGCTGATCTTCTTCGCCGGAAAAGAATGCGGCGTGGGTGACGACCTTGGCTTGGGTCACCTTGGCGCCGGTGACTTCGTCCGGATCGAGCGTCATCGAATAGCGGGCGTTGGAGCGCTTCTTGACTTCGGCGGCGGTCCAGATCTGGCCGTTGAGCAGCTTCTTGATCGGGTTGTTGCGCAGGCAGACGAGGCGGTCGCCGGAGACCGGTTCGTGCCGGGGCAGGTTCTTGATCTCGCGGATGCGGTCGTTGTAGGCGACGCGCGTCTTGTTGCGGCCGGCCAGCACCTGGTCGGCCTCCATCACCGCATCGCGGTCGACGTCGGAGCGCGGGATGACGAGGCTTTCGCCGTAGCGGCCGTGCTCGAGATAGCCGCCCTCGCGGATCTCCATCGACATGCGGATGATCGGATTGTCCGCCGCCTGCCGGTGGATTTCGGTGAGCATATAGTCGGGCTCGTCGGCGGTGAAGAAGCCGGCACCCTGCACCGGCGGGAGCTGGAACGGATCGCCCAGCACCAGCACCTTGGTGCCGAAGCTGAGGAGGTCGCGGCCGAGCTGCTCGTCGACCATCGAGACTTCATCGATGACGATGAGGTCGGCGGTCAGCGCCTCGCTCTCGGGGTCGAGCGCGAATTTCGGCTCGCCGTCCTTCTCCGACACCAAGGCGTAGATCAGCGAGTGGATGGTCGAGGCACCGCGGGCGCCATACTTGCGCATCACCATCGCCGCCTTGCCGGTAAAGGCGGCGTACTTCACCGACTTCACGCCTTGCGCAAGATGGCGGGCGAGCGTCGACTTGCCGGTGCCTGCCCAGCCGAACAGGCGGAAGACCTGTGGGCCGTCCTTCTCCTTCAGCCAGCGCGACACCGCCTGCAGCGCTTCATCCTGTTGCGGCGACCACTCCATCAGGCGATGCGCACCGTGACGGTTCCGATGCCTGCGATCGAGCCTTCGAGCAGGTCGCCTTTCGCTACGGCGGAGACGCCGGCCGGAGTGCCGGTGAAGATCAGGTCGCCGGGGAAGAGTTCGAAGTACTTCGACAATTCGGCGATCACGTGGGCGACGTCCCAGGTCATGTCGGCGATATCGGCCGACTGCCGGGTTTCGCCGTTGACGCGGAGTTCGATAGCACCTGTCAGGGGCGCAGCGATGCCCTTGGCCGGGACCAGCGTGCCGATGGGAGCCGAATGATCGAAGCCCTTTGCCACTTCCCAGGGTTTCGCACCCTTCTTGGCCCAGGCCTGCAGGTCGCGGCGGGTGAGGTCGATGCCGACGGCATAGCCCCAGACGTGGCTCATCGCATCGGCGACGGCGATGTTCTTGCCGCCGGTGCCGATGGCGGCGACCAGCTCGATCTCGTGGTGGTAGTTGTCGGTCTGCGGCGGATAGGGCGAATCCGCGCGGTTGATCACCAGCGCATCGGCGGGCTTGGAGAAGAAGAACGGTGGTTCCGCATGGGGGTCATGGCCCATTTCGCGCGCATGCTCGGCATAGTTACGGCCCACGCAATAGATGCGGCGCACCGGATAGAGGCCGCCACCGGCGACGGGGACGGCAGGCTGCGGCGGCGGCGCGATAACGTATTCGGACATCTCGTTTCCCATCTTCAGGCGCGCCACACTAATCGAATCGGCCGTGGGACAAAATGAGAACTTTGCGGCCGTTCACGATACTGTCGAAAGCTCGACGCCCGGGATCACGCGTTGTCAGATCGCGATGCCACTTGACTTGCCGACCGGCGCGCGTTCGGGTCCGGCCGCTACAAGGAGCCGCAGTGAATGCAGATTGTCGACAACTTGATTGCGGGGCGCGAGTGCTTTGCGCTAGGGCTAGCTGAGTAGAGACGGAGCGACGGATGCGCTGGCAGAGAACCGTGACCATGGTCGAGGCGCATGCCGAGGGCGAGGTCGGCCGCGTCGTCACCGGTGGGGTGATCGACGTGCCCGGCGCGACCATCGCCGACAAGCTGCGGCATATCAACGAGGTGGACGACAGCCTCCGCCGCTTCCTGGTGTTCGAGCCGCGTGGCGCCGCGGCGATGAGCACCAACCTGATCTTTCCGCCCACCCGGCCGGATGCCGATATCGGCTTCCTCGTGCTGCAGGGTGACAAGGCGCACGCGATGAGCGGCTCGAACTCGATCTGCCTCACCACGGTGCTGCTCGAGACCGGCATGCTGCCGATGACCGAGCCCGAGACCATTGTGCGGATCGACACCGCCTCCGGGTTGGTCACGGCGCGCGCGCACTGCCGCAACGGTAAGTGCGAGCGGGTGACGCTGACCATGAACCCGTCTTTCGCCTACGATCTCGATGTGGTGGTCGAGGTCGAGGGGCTGGGCAAAGTGAAGGTCGATATCGGCTATGGCGGCATCTTCTATGGGCTGATCGACGCCGCGCAGCTGGGCCTCGAAATTCGGCCGGATATGGCGAAGCGCCTCGTCGAGGCTGGCACGGCGGTACATCGCGCCATCAACCAGAAGCTCGATATCCGGCATCCGGAGATCGAGGCGATCCGCGGCATCTCCTACACCATGTTCACCGGCCGCAATGCTGCGGGCGAACTGAAGGGCGCCACCATCCTGCCGCCCGGCCGCATTGACCGCTCGCCCTGCGGCACCGGCAATTCAGCGCGCCTTGCGGTGGCGGCGGCGCGCGGCGAAGCGAAGCTCGGCGACAAGTTCACCGCGCGCTCGATCATCGACTCGACCTTCGAGGTCTCCTATTCCGCCGACGCGAGCGTCGCGGGCCGGTCGGCGATCATCCCGACCATTGCGGGGCGTGGCTGGATCCACGGTATCCACCAGGTGGGCTGGGATCCGTCCGACCCTTATCCGCATGGCTACTCCGTGGCCGACACCTGGGGCGACGCGTTCGATCTGTTGAACTGATGAAACCACTCGCTCAAGGCTCGACCATTGCCGTCATCGGCGGCGGCATCATCGGCTCCAGCGCCGCCTATGTGCTCAACGAGCGCGGCTATCGCGTCACGCTCTACGATCGGGCGGAGCCCGGACGCACCGGGCCAAGCTTCGGCAACGCTGGACATGTTGTCGGCTCCGGCATTTTCCCGCTGGCAGAACCGGGCATCGCGCTCACCGGCCTGCGGATGCTCGCCGATCCCGAGGGGGCACTGAAGGTGCCGCCGGCTTATCTCGGCAAGATCACCCCGTGGCTCTGGCGCTTCTGGCGCGCCAGCTATGGCGATGCCTACGAGCGCGGCATTCAGGCGCTGATCGGCATGAACCGCGGCGCGGTCGAGGACACCGAGGCGCTGTGGGGCCGGGCAGGCATCGGCCACATGCTGAAGCGGGTGCCGGCGCTCTACCTCTATGAGAGCGAAGCCAGCTGGAACGCCTCGCGCTCGCACTGGAAGCGGCGGATCGCCGAGGGTTTTGCCTCGCACTTCGTCGACGGGGCAGCGATCCGCGAGCTCGAGCCGCACCTTGCGCCAATCTTCCCGCGCGGCGTGCTGTCGGACGACTGGGCCATCGTCACCGATCCATTCGAGGTGGTGACCGGCCTGTTCGAGGCTGGGCTGGCGCGCGGTATCACGCACCAGCGCGTCGAGGTGACAGCGGTCGCGCCGGCGGGCGAGGGCGTCGAGCTGGTCGCGGATGGTCGCGCAACACCGTTCGACGCAGCGCTGATTGCCGCCGGTGTCTGGTCTCGGCCGCTGGCCGATGGGCTGGACGAGCACCTGCCGGTGGAGGCCGAACGCGGCTACAACCTGACCTTCCCCGGGCGGCAGGCGGCCATCAACCGGCCGCTGGTGCTGAGCGACCGCGGCGTCGTGGCAACCTCGTTGACCCCAGGCCTGCGGCTCGGCGGCTGGACCGAACTGGGCGGCACTGAGCTGCCGCCGAACCCTTCGCGCTGGAAGAAAATGGCCGAGATCGCCGGCGCGGTGCTGCCCGAACTCGCCGGGGCAGAGGCCAACCCGTGGATGGGGCATCGGCCGTCAGTGCCGGATTCGGTGCCAGTGATCTCGCGCTCCGGCAGGCACCCGAACGTGTTCTATGCTGTCGGGCACGGCCATTACGGGCTGAGCCAGTCGGCCAAGACCGCCATCATGATCGGCGAACTCGTCGCCGAAGCCGCGGACGAGCGCTATGCGGCGCATTCGATCACGCGGTTCGCCTAGACCTCGATGTCGAACACCAACAGGCCGTCGCGACCGCCTTCGAGGGCGGCTACCAGCCGCGCGCCAGCCTCCTTGTGCTTGCCGTCGGCTAGGTAGGCATCGCGCGCCGCCACGTCCGGGAAATCCATGGTGAAGCCGTCGACGAAGCCCTGGTGCAGGCCCTCGGGCGAGATATTCGGCCCGTAGCTCATGGCATCGAGCTCGAGATGCTCGCCGAGCGCCGCGAGCTGTTCATAGATGCCCCGCTTCTCGGCGTCAGGAACGTCGGCGCGAAACTTGACGAAGACACAGTGCCGGATGGTCATCAGTAGGTCGTCCTTCCGCCGCTGAGGTCGAACACCGAGGCAGTGGTGAAGCTGTTCTCCTTGCTCACCAGCCAAGCAACCATGTTGGCGAGCTCGTCCACCTCGAGGAAGCGGCCGCGCGGGATGCGGCTCAGCATGTACTCGATGAATTCCTTGCTGACGTCCTTGAGGATCGCCGTGTTGGCAACTGCCGGGGTGATGGCGTTGACCGCGATGTCGTACTTGGCGACTTCCTTGCCCAGCGCCTTCACCAGCCCGAGCACGCCGGATTTCGAGGCGGCATAGGCGGCAGCGTTGGGGTTGCCTTCCTTGCCGGCGACCGACGAGATGTTGACGATGCGGCCGTAATTGCGGGCCTTCATCGAGGGGATGACGACGCGGTTGACGTAGAACGTGCCGTTGAGGTTGACCTCGATGACCCTGCGCCATTCGTCGAGCCCATATTCGTCGAGCGGCGCGTTCTTGCCGGCGATGCCCGCCGAGTTGAGGAGGATCGAGACCGGCCCGACCTCGCTCTCCACCGCGGCATGCGCGGCGGCGAGCCCATCATAATCGGTGACGTCGACGGTCTTGCTGGAGGCGCCGGCACCGAGCAGACCGACCGCAACCTTCAACGCTTCGGCGTCGCGGTCCCAGAGGCTGACCTTGGCGCCGGAGGCGATGAAACGCTTGGCGCAGGCAAGGCCGAAGCCGGAGGCGCCGCCGGTGATCACGGCCACCTGCCCGTTCAGATCGATCTGATTCACTTGGGTTCCCTCGTTGCCGGTTTCCCGGCCGTTTCCTCGTAACGAGAGCTAACATGTCAGTTGTGGTGAAACCAGTCATTCGCGCTCGCGTCAGTGCGACGATCAAGATGATTGCCGCGCAAGGTGCTGTCGTGTGAGGATTATTTCCGGCCGGCATTTCGAGAGCGGGGGGCCGCTCTCGGCTGGTCGATTTGAGGCGTCACGCGACATGGCCTACAAACCCTTCGATGCCGATGCGCTGATCGATGCTGCGGCGCCGCTGCTGCAACTGCGGATCGCCCCCGAGCATCGTGCCGGCATCAAGCTGAACCTGAAGACCGCATCGAAGATGGCGGCGCTGGTCGAGCAGGTAAAGCTCGATGACGACGCCGAACCCGCGCCGGTCTATCGCCCATGAAGGCCACCGCCGGCGCCGCCGAAATTGCCGAGGCCGTAAAGAGCGGCGCCACAACGGCACGTGCCGTGACCGAGGCGGCGCTAGCCCGCATCGAAAAGCACAACCCGATGCTCGGCGCCTTTACCGACGTAACAGCGGCGCGGGCGCTGGAGCAGGCCGAACTGATCGACGGCAAGATCAGGAACGCCATGGACCCCGGCCCACTCGCCGGTGTGCCGTTCGCGGTCAAGAACCTGTTCGACATCGAGGGCGTGGTGACGCGCGCCGGCTCGAAGATCAACCGCGACAACCCGCCAGCGACGCGCGACGCGACGTTGATCACTCGCATGGAGGCGGCGGGCGCCGTGCTACTCGGCGGGCTCAACATGGGCGAGTATGCCTATGACTTCACCGGCGAGAACGTCCACGACGGCCCGTCGCGCAACCCACACGCGCTGGACCGGATGTCGGGTGGATCCTCGGGCGGTTCGGCGAGCGCGGTGGCCGGCGGGCTGGTGCCGCTGAGCCTGGGCTCGGATACCAATGGCTCGATCCGCGTGCCGTCCTCGCTCTGCGGGCTGTTCGGGCTGAAGCCGACCTATGGTCGGCTGAGCCGGGCGCACAGCTTTCCTTTCGTCGCCAGCCTCGATCATCTCGGCCCATTCGGCCGTTCGACCCGCGACCTGGCGCTGGCCTATGACGTGATGCAGGGGTTCGACGAGGCCGATCCGGCGCAATCGAAGCGGGCGAACGAACCGACGGTGGCGCGGTTGAAGAACCCGCTTCCGGGGCTCCGTATCGCCGTGGCCGGCGACTACTTCCTCGGCTCCAGCGAGGCGCAGGCGCATGTGCAGAAGGTGGCGAAGGCGCTCGAGGTGACCAAGACCGTCACCCTGCCCGACGCCCAGGCGGCACGAGCAGCGGCGTTCATCATCACCATGGCGGAAGGCGCGGCGCTGCATCTCGACCGGCTCCGGCAACGGCCGGACGACTTCGACCCCGAGGTGCGCGATCGCCTGCTCGCCGGCGCCATGCTGCCGGCGGTGTGGGTGGAGCGGGCGCAAAAGCTGCGCCGGGTGTTCCGCGAGAAGGTGCTGCGGCTGTTCGACGGCGTCGATGCCATCCTCGCGCCCTCCACGCCGATGAAGGCACCGCTGCTCGGCCAGAAGACCGCGATGTTCGGCGGCGTCGAGCTGCCGGTGCGGCCCAACATGGGCATCTTCACCCAGCCGATCTCCTTCATCGGCCTGCCGGTGGTTTCGGTGCCAGTGTGGCTCGATGGCGCGGACCTGCCGCTCGGCGTGCAGGTGATCGCGGCCCCTTGGCGCGAGGACGTCTGCCTCAGGATCGCCCATCAGCTGGAAACCGCCGGAGTGTGCCGGGCTCCTGTCGCCAAGGGCTTTGACGACGACTGACGGATGCGAAAACGCCGCGACCCCAAGGCCGCGGCGCTTGATCATTACACGTTATGGGACGCTTACGCGGTCCAGCCGCCATCGATGATGTGGGTCTGGCCGGTAGTGTAGGTCGCGCCAGCAAGGTAGACGGCGAGGTCGGCGACCTCTTCCGGCTGGGCGATGCGGCCGATCGGCTGGCGGGCGATGAAGGCTTTCTTGGCTGCCTCGAAATCCCCGGTGGCGTGCCAGCGCTCATGCAGCGACGGCGAATCCACAGTGCCGGGGCAGATGGCGTTCACCCGGATGCCCTTGGCGGTGTAGTCGGCGGCGATCGACTTGGTGAGCCCGACCACTGCCGCCTTCGAGATGGTGTAGGCGGCGCGGTTGGGGACGCCCTTCACCGACGAGGCAACGGTCGCCATGTTGATGATGCAGCCATCGGCGCGTTCCAGCATCTGCGGCAGCACGGCCTTGATGGCGCGGATCTGCGCCCAGACGTTGAGATCGAAGGCGAACTCGAGGTCCTTGTCCTGCATCTCCATGACATTGCCCGAGTGCACCACACCGGCGCAGTTGAACAGGATATCGATGTGGCCGATCTCGGCCACGGCCTTGTTCACTTCTTCAGTGCTGAGCACGTTGAGAACGCGGGTGGTGACACCCGGGGTGCCGTCGAGCTCTTTCAGCTTGGCGGCATTGACGTCGGTGGCGATGACCTTGGCGCCGGCCTTGACGAAGGCATGCACCGAAGCGAGGCCGATGCCCTGCGCTGCGGCGGTGATGAGGACGATCTTGCCGCTGATGTCGGCCATGGGGTTGCTCCAGTTCTTGCTTGTTGTCTCAGGCAGCGAGGTGCGCGTCCGGCGCGTGCCTAGCGGTGTAGATGGCGGTGGTCATGTTGCGTTCGACGCGGCCATCGAATTGCGTGGCTGCGATCTCGAAGAGGCCGTCGAGAAGGCGCACCCGTTCGAGCGCAGGCAGCGCCGTCACGTTGGAATAGGTGGAGTAGAGCGCGCGTACCCCTCCGGGGTCGAGGGCGTGCGTCCAGCGCAGGAACTGCGGCTCGTCTGCAACGAACCCTGCCGCGTCAAAATCTGCGAGACGGGCGTCGGCGTCGCTGGCGAACGAAAGTCTGCCCGAACCATTACCCGCGCTGACGCGGTGTCCTTCGAACAGGTGTGCTGTGGCCTCGTGGAACGGATCAGGACGGCCGGCGTCGCCAAAGTCGTTCCAGATCAGCGCCACGGCGCCATCATCTCGCAGCATGTCGCTGATGCCTTTGAGCGCCGGAACGGGGTCGAGCCAATGGAACGCGGTCGCGCTGATCACTAGGTCGAAGGACGCGGGCCGCAGTTCCACATCCTCGAATGTCTCGTCGATCACCGTGAGGCGTGGATCGTCGGCGGCCTTGGTGAGAAAGCCGGCGAGGCGACGATCCGGCTCGATCGCCACCAGCCGCGCCGGATCATGTGCCAGCAGCGGCAGTGTCGCGAGGCCGGTGCCGGCGCCAATCTCGAGAATATCGATGCCGGCACGCAGGCCGGCCCCCTGCACGAGCGCCTCCCACGTCGCCTGCGGATAGGGCGGCCGGGCGCTGTGATAGTTCGCGGGGTCGGCGCCGAACGCTTCCCTGCCGAAGCTCCGCTCTAGGCTGGCTGGCTCGCTTCCAACAATCGGCACGGCGGCGCTCCTAGAGATGGATCGAATGCGAGCCTTCGACGGTCATCCGCTCGATGGCGTCCAGGTCCCATGCGATGCCGAGGCCCGGCTTCGAAGACGGGATCGCCTTACCATCCCGGATGGTCATCCGTTCAGTCGTCAATTCGTCTAGCTGCGGAATGTACTCGACCCAGCGGCCATTGGGGATGGCGGCACAGAGCCCGACATGCAGCTCCATGAGGAAATGCGGGCAGACGGCGATGTTGAAGGCCTCGGCCATGTGGGCGACCTTCAGCCACGGCGTGATGCCGCCGATGCGACCGACATCGACCTGAACGATCGAGCAGGCGTGGCGCTCGAGATACTCGCGGAAATGCATCGCCGAATAGAGGCTCTCGCCCACCGCGATCGGGATCGACGTATGGTCGACCAGCCGCGCGTGGCCAGAAATGTCCTCGGCGGTCAGCGGCTCCTCGAACCAGCCGATATCCAGCGGTTCGTAGGCGCGTGCCCGGCGGATCGCCTCGTCGACATTGAAGCGCTGGTTGGCGTCGGTGAAGATTTCGAAACCGGGCCCCACCGCCTCGCGCACCGCGGAGATACGCCGCACGTCCTCGTGGATCGGCCGCCCCACCTTCAGCTTGCAGCCGCCAAATCCGTCGGCCTTGGCGCGCAGCGCATCCTCGATCAGGGCTGCTTCCTCGAGATGCAGCCACCCGCCCTCGGTGGTGTAGAGTGGGATGGCATCCTGTGCGCCGCCGGCAAGGATGTGCAACGGCAGCCCGAGTCTCCGCGCCTTCAAATCCCAAAGCGCCGTATCGATCGCAGCCAGTGCGATGGAGGTGATGGCGCCCGTGGTGGTGGCGTGGGTGAGGAAGAGCAGGTCGCGCCAGATCCTTTCGATCTCCAGCGCCTCGCGGCCAACGATTGCGGGGACCAGCGTGCGCTTCAGCAGCTCAATGACCGAATGCCCGCCGGTGCCGATCGTGTAGCTATAGCCGGTGCCGGTGACCCCGTCGCTGTCCGTGATCCGGACCATCGGGGTTTCCTGCGAAACGAAGGACTGGATGGCGTCGACCCGCTTCACCTTGGGGACGAGGTCGACCATCTGCACTTCGACCCGCGCGATCCGCGCCATGGTTCCCTCCAGCAGTCTCGCGCACCGGCTGAATCCGGCTTGTTGTGCATATGTGAAAAGACTATTCGTGAGTAAGCACGAGGGGTTTGCGGCGTCAATCGCGCCGAACGGAGGGGGCATGGTTCAGGTCGAAGATCTGGAGAAGTACCGCGCGCCCGCCCTCGACAAGGGCCTCGATATCCTCGAACTGCTGGCGGCCACCGAAGAAAGCCTCAGCCAGGCCGAGATCGCCAAGGCGCTCGACCGGTCGCCCAACGAGATCTATCGCATGCTTGACCGGCTGGTGCATCGCGGCTTCGTCCGCCGCACCCCGGCCGATCGCTACGAGGTGACGCTGAAGCTGTTCGAGCTTGCCCACGCGCGGCCACCGCTGCAGCGGCTGCTGAGCCAGGCCATGCCGGTGATGCGCCGCTTCGCCCGCGATGCCGAGCAGGCCTGCCATCTCGCCACCTACGATCGCGGCAACCTGGTGGTGGCGGCGCAGGTCGACGGGCCGGGCTACTGGAATGTGTCGGTGCGAGTCGGCTCGCGCATCAGCCTGATCAATACCGGTTCGGGGCACGTGCTTCTCGCCTTCGCTGCTGCCGACGAGCGGCGCCTGATGCTCGACGAGCAGGACCAGCCGGAGCAACTGACCCCGGCCCTGGAGGAGCGCCTGACGCGGGTGCGTCAGCAAGGGTTCGAGAACATGCAGAGCCTGCAGATCGCGGGCGTGAACAACCTCTCCGTGCCGATCCTCGGGCCGATGGGCCGGGTGCTCGCGGTGTTCACCTGCCCCTATTCGGAGCGGCTCGACGTCAAGACCGCGCCCAGTGGCGACGTAGTGCTGCAGATGCTGATCGCCAGCGGCCAGGAGATTTCGCAACGCCGCGGGTGATCAATAAGCGGCACCTGCCGCACGGCATATTTGAGGAGGATATTGCAAATGAAGCGTTATGGGGCGGTGCTGGGGCTGAAGCCCGAGGCGGTAGCCGACTATGTGCGGGTGCATGCCGCGGTGTGGCCGGATGTGCTGAAGCAGATCAGGAACTCCAACATCCGCAACTACTCGATCTTCCTGAAGCAGCCGGAAAACCTGCTGTTCTCGTATTTCGAGTATGTCGGCACCGACTACGAGGCCGACATGGCGGCGATGGCTGCCGACCCGGTGACCCAGGAGTGGTGGTCGGTCTGCATGCCGATGCAGCAGCCACTCGAGACCCGCAAGGACGGCGAATGGTGGGCCTCGGTGGACGAGGTGTTCCACACCGATTGAGCCGGCACCGGCAGCAGCCCATCGTTTGACTGTACCGAACTTCCTGATACAAACGCCCTCTGCGTTTTTGGGGGCGCCACGACTCATGAGCCGCAACTTCCTGCTTATCGACCCTGAGGAGAGGCCCGAGGTGCTGAAGGCGCTGGCCTCCGAAGTGCGCGTGGCCATCCTCAAGCTCCTCCACATCGAAGGGGCGATGAACGTCAATGACATCGCCGCCAAGCTCCAGCAGCCGCAATCGACGGTCAGCTCGAACATGCAGACGCTGGTCGAGGCCGGGCTGGTGCGCACCGAGACCCAGAAGGCACGCAAGGGCAACCAGAAGATCTGCCACAGCCTGTTCGACGAAGTGCTGGTGATGTTCAAGGAAGACATCCGCCCGCTCAAGGCCAATGTCATCGAAGTGGCGATGCCGCTGGGGCTCTATACCAGCTGCGAAGTCTCGGCGCCGTGCGGGTTGTGCTCCACCGAGGGGATCATCGGGCTGCTCGACGTGCCCGACACTTTCCTCGACCCCGAGCGCATGAAAACCGGGCTGATCTGGTTTACCCGCGGCTATGTCGAGTACCAGTTCCCCAACAATGCAAGGCTGGCGCAGCAGAAGATCAACTCGATGGAGTTTTCCATCGAACTGAGCTCCGAGGTGCCGGGCACCAGCGCCGACTGGCCATCGGACATCACCGTCGGGGTCAACGGCCAGGACATCGGCACGTGGACCTCGCCCGGCGATTTCGGCGACAAGCGTGGCGTCTACACCCCGGATTGGTGGAAGCTGAAGGGCAGCCAGTACGGCAAGCTGAAGAGCTTCCGCGTCAACGGCTCGGGCACCTATGTCGATGGCATGAAGATCTCGCCGGTGTCGCTGAAGGACCTCGATCTCGATACCCACCACTCGATCCGGCTCAGGATCGGGGTGAAGGAGGATGCCAAGCACCCGGGCGGCATCAACATCTTCGGCCGTGGCTTCGGCAACTACGATCAGGACATCGTGCTCCGGATCGAGACCGAATAGCAGGCTTTCGACTGGCCTAAACCGGCCCAAAGTCCACGCCTGGACCATGAACTTCTGCCGGTGGCTCTGCCCCCTTGACGCGTCGCCGTCGGTTCCATATCAAGCTAGACGATATAAATCACCAAAACGGGTGACATAGGAGGAGCCGATGCGGGCGACGGTCACGGCGCACAAGGACTACACCATTTCGAAGATCGACGATCGCGTCTATGGCGCGTTCCTCGAACACCTCGGGCGCGCCATCTACACCGGCATCTACGAGCCCGGCCACGAGACCGCCGACAAGAACGGCATGCGTGGCGACGTCGCCCAGCTGGTGCGCGAGCTGAAGGTGCCGATGGTCCGCTATCCGGGTGGCAACTTCGTTTCGGCCTATAACTGGGAAGACGGTGTCGGCCCGCGCGAGCAGCGCCCGACCCGCCTCGATCTCGCCTGGCACACCTCGGACAGCAACGCCGTGGGCGTCCACGAATTCGCCGACTGGTGCGACCTCGTCGACACCGAGATGATGCTCGCCATCAACCTCGGCTCGCGCGGCCTCGACGACGCCCGCAACTTCCTCGAATACGTCAACGGCCCGACCGGTTCGTACTGGGGGGACCTCCGCAAGAAGAACGGCCGCGCCGACCCGTTCAACGTCAAGCTCTGGTGCCTCGGCAACGAGATGGACGGCCCCTGGCAGGTCGGCCACAAGACCGCGCACGAGTACGGCCGGCTGGCCAATGAAGTCGCCAAGACCATGCGCGCCTTCGACAAGAAGCTCGAGCTGATCGTCTGCGGTTCGTCCCACGCCAACATGCCGACCTATCCCGATTGGGAACGCGAGGTGCTCGAGCACACCTACGACAACGTCGACCATATCTCGCTGCATATGTACTTCGCCAACCGCGAGAACGAGCAGGCCCTGCTCGACGGCGCCGGCCCGGACGTGCTGGCCAAGAACAGCGCCAACTACCTGGCGCTCAACGAAAAGCTCGACGGCTACATCGCGACGGTCGCCTCGACCATCAACTTCGTGAAGGCGAAGAAGCGTTCGAAGCACAACGTCTATATCAGCTTCGACGAGTGGAACGTCTGGTACCACTCCAACAAGCAGGACCGCGTCATCCTCGACGGCAATGGCGGCTGGCCGCATGCGCCGCGCCTGCTCGAAGACATCTATAACTTCGAGGACGTGCTGCAGGTCGGCCTGATCCTCAACACCTTCATCCGCCGTTCCGACGTGGTGAAGCTCGCCTGTATTGCGCAGCTGGTGAACGTGATCGCGCCGATCATGACCGACCCCAAAGGGCAGGCCTGGCGGCAGACCATCTACTACCCCTACTACTTCGCCTCGGTGTTCGGCCGTGGCACGACGCTGCAGCTCAATGTTAAGTCGCCCGGCTACGACTCCGTGCATGGCGACAATATCGGCTATGTCGACGTCTCGGGCGTCCACAACGAGGAAGACGGCACCATCAGCTTCTTCGCGGTGAACCGCCACGCCACGGAATCGATCGATGTGGACCTGAGCCTCGAAGGCTTCGGCGCTGCGACCGTGATCGACCACCAGGTGATGACCCACGAGAATCTGCGCGCGGTGAACACCGCGACCGCCCAGACCAACGTCGCCCCGGCCAAGGGTTCGGGCGCCAAGGTCGACGGCAAGACGTTGAGCGTGAAGCTGGCGCCCTACTCGTACCAGATGATCCGCGTGAAGGTCTGACCCGACCCGGCTTTTGGTCTAGCTTTTCTGGGGGTCCTCCCGGAAAATGTCCTCCGACGCGCTCTCCCGGCGCGCCGGAGGGCGGCAATTTCGCGGGCCCGTCGAGGTGCCGCGTTTGCCGAAATTCTCCGCCAACCTGTCGTTCCTCTATCCCGAGCTGCCGTTCCTCGACCGCTTTGCCGCGGCCGCGGCTGATGGCTTTCGGGCGGTGGAATATGCGGTGCCTTATGTGGCGGAGGCAGAGGAACTGGCGGCGTTGCTCGCCGCGCACGGCCTCGAACAGGCGCTGTTCAACATGCCGGCGGGTGACTGGGACGGTGGCGAGCGGGGCATCGCCTGCCATCCGGATCGGGTGGACGAGTTTCGTGCTGGTGTCGACGTGGCGCTCAGCTATGCGCGGGTGCTCGGCTGCCCCAGGGTGAACTGCCTTGCCGGGATTGCGCCGGCGGGCGTGCCGACTGACATGCTGGAGGTGACCTTCGTCGCGAACCTAAGGTACGCGGCGCCACGCTTTGCCGAGGCCGGGGTGAACCTGCTGATCGAGCCGATCAACACGCGGGACATTCCGGACTTCTATCTCTCCACCGCGCGCCACGCGGAGCGGGTGCTGGATGCGGTGGGTTCGAACAACCTGTTGATCCAGTACGACATCTACCACCAGCAGGTGACGGCCGGCGACCTGGTGCCGACCTTTGAGAGGCTCAAGCACCGGATCGGCCACATCCAGATCGCCGATACGCCCGGCCGGCATGAGCCGGGCACCGGCGAGATCAACTATGGCTTCGTGCTCTCCGAGCTCGACCGTCTGGGCTATGGCGGCTGGGTCGGCTGCGAGTACCGCCCACTGGCCGGGACCAGCGAGGGGCTCGGGTGGATGACGCCCTACCGCTGAACCATGTCCCGAGTTGCCCCGGCCTAGCCCCCGAGTTGCCCCCTCCTGCCCCGAGTGACCAGCTACGACGCGGGCGGCGGCCCTCCTAGTCTCGACCCGGTTGGCCGGACGTGGGTAGCTGGGGATGCATCAGTCGAAGGGGGCAGCGCGGCGCGCGTTCGCCGTGGCGATCGCGATTGAGCTGTCGCTTGGAGTGGCGTTGGCGCCGGTGCGGGCGGCCGACGTCGACATCGCCGCCAATGTCACGACCGGGGTGAACCTCAACCTCTATGCCGGCACGACCGTCGACATCCTCTCCGGCGTGTCGGTCAGCGGCGCGCCGGCCGTCGGCGGGACCGGAACCTGGACGCTCAGCAACAATGGCAGCGTCAGCGGACAGATCAAGCTCGACGGCGCCGGCTCCAGCGTCACCAATCTGGGCACGCTCACCGGCGGCAACTCCATCACCTTGGTCGGCGGCGGCACGGTGGTCAACGCGCAGGGCGCGACGATAAATGCCACCAGCAGCGCCATCAGCATCGGCAAGTTCCCGAGCGGGGGGAACCCGGGAGTCGGTCCCGGTATCGTGACCAACTCCGGCACCATCACCCAGGTCGTTTCCGGCGGCGACCTGGTGCTGCTGCAGTTCGGTGGCTCCGTCGCCAATACGGCGACCGGCGTCATCACCGGCAACAGCGCCGGCAACGCAGTGTCGATTGGGCAGGGCACCGAGCGCACCGTCATCAACTCGGGCAGCATCATCAACACCCGGCTCACCGGCTTCTCGACCGGCGTATTCGTGCAGGGCGGACCGAGCACCATCACCAACACGGCCGGCGCGGTCATCAAGGGCGGCTACAACGGCGTCTATGCCAGCGCCACCGCGATCCTGACCTTCACCAATGCCGGGACCATCCAGTCGACCGGCAGCAACGCCAACTCCAAGGCCGTGGAGGCGACCGGCGGCGGCACCTTCCTCAATTCAGGCACCATCAAGTCGGCGGCGGGCGATGGACTCTATCTCGCCCGCGCGGGGACAGTGACCAATTCGGGCACCATCACCGGTGCGCTCAACGCCATCAATTTCAGCGGCAACTATGCCCGGACCCTCAACCTCGACACCGGTTCGGTGCTGAATGGGCTGGTGCAGGGCGGCACCGGCACGGACAACCTGGTGCTGCTGGGCAGCGGCAGCGAGAGCCTCGCGAAATTCCTCAGTTTCGAGACGTTCTCGATGCAGGGCGGCGCCTGGAGCATCAGCAATGCCGGTGCCTTCACCACCAGTGCCGAGGTGCAGGCGGGCGTGCTGAACGTGCAGGGTACGCTGACCAGCCCGAGCATCGACATTCGCGCCTTGGGGACGGTGAAGGGCATGGGGACGCTGGTCGGCGCGGTGAAGAATGCCGGCACAATGGACCTGACGGCTGGCACGGTCAACGTTACCGGCACCTATGGCAACGAGGGCGGCAGCACCTTCAGGGTCGGAGTCACCCCGGCGGCCGTTGCCGGGAAGCTCGCCGTTTCAGGCGTCGCGACGCTGAGCGGCGGCACGGTGAGCGTCACCACCGGTTCCGGCTCCTACGCACTCGGCAGCGGCTATCAGATCCTCACCGCTGGGGGCGTTGCGGGCGGCTTCACCGCCGTGGTCGACGACTCCGCCTTCCTCGAATTCGTGCTCGATTACGACACACCCGGCGAGGTGTGGTTGCGCGTTTCGGCGATCACGAACCTCCCCGCGATCGCCTAAACGCCCGTTCGATGACCTCTCGGGCGAGATCCATGCTTCAACGCTGCGGGTGCTGCTCGACGCCAGCCGGCATCCGCGCGACGCAGCCTTCGATCGGGTCGATGCGGCGTTCGCGGCGATTGCCGAAAGCCAGGTCGGCGCACGCAACATCTGGGTCCGCAGCTATGGCGCCGGCGGCACGGTGGAGGGCGACGGCAATGCCGCCGGTTTGGACTACGGCACGGGCGGGTTGCTGGTTGGCGTCGATGGAGTGGTGAGCCGAGACGTGTTCCTCGGTGTGCTGGCGGGGATCGGCGGGGTGGCCGTCGACCTGCCGGAGCGGGACTCGCGGGCCGAGGCGGCGAGCTACCAGCTCGGCGTCTATGGCGGCGCGGCGCTGGGCGAGGTGCGTGTGGCATTTGGCGCGGCCATGGCCTCGCACCAGCTGTCGGTGACCCGCATGCCTGATTTTGTCGGCTTCAGTGAGACGCTGACCGCGGATTACACCACCACCACGGCGCAGCTGTTTGGCGAACTCGGCTACGCGTTCGAACTCGGCGAGGCGACGCTGACGCCGTTCGTGCGCGCGGCACTGATCGGGCAATCGGGCGGCAGCTACCGTGAGAGCGGTGGCGACGCAGCGCTTGCCGGCGCCTCGGGCGATCTTGGCGCTGCGGTGCTGATCGCCGGGCTGAAGGCGGCCCAGGATTTTACGCTCGGCGACGGGGTGGTGGTGCACGCCAGGGGGATGGTCGGGATGCAGCACATGGCAGGCGACCAGCCGTCGGCGACGCACGGCTTCGACAGAGGTTCGCCGTTCACGGTGACGGGGGCGGGGATCGGCGATACCGCCTTGCTGCTGGATGCAGGGTTCGGCACCGAGCTCGCACCTGGGGTGAGCCTTGATCTCGGCTATCAGGGGCAGTTCGGCGGCGAGGCCTCGGCGCATGCGGTGAAGTTCACGTTGTCGGGCAAATTCTAGGGACGGCTTGCACCGGTGCGAGCTGACCGCCCCTCCTGTCCCCTTAGGGGTCGGGTCGGCACGCATCGCGAGGTGGTTTGTTTCCTGTTTGTTCCTGTGGTAAGGTTCCATCGAACGAAGGAACTGACCGATGGCCAATCGAGGCGGAAGCGCCGATCTGCCGCTGCATGGCGGGCGGGTGCCGAAATGGTTGAGCGAGCGGATGGCGCGGCTCGGGGCGGTGATCTGCCAGGCGATCGTCATGGAATATGGCCGGGACGAGCTGCTGAGCCGGCTGGCGCATCCATTCTGGTTCCAGTCGTTCGGCGCCGTCATGGGCATGGACTGGCACTCCTCGGGCATCACGACCAGCGTCATCGGCGCGCTGAAGGGCGGGTTGCGGCCGCTGGAGCGCGAACTTGGGCTGCATGTCTGCGGCGGGCGCGGGCGGCATTCGCGGAAGACCCCCGATGAACTGGTGGCGATCGGCAACCGCGTCGGCTTCGATGGCGCGGCGCTGGCCAAGGCCAGCCGGCTGGTGGCGAAGGTCGACAGCGCCGCGGTGCAGGACGGGTTCGAGCTCTACCTCCACGGCTTCATCGTTGCCGATGATGGGCATTGGGTGGTGGTGCAGCAGGGGATGAAGGGCGATGCCAAGACCGCGCGGCGCTATCACTGGCGCTCCGAGGGGTTACGCAGCTTTGTCGAGCAGCCACATGCGGCGATCGAGGGGGCGGGCCAGGGGACGATCGTCAACCTGACCGACGTGCGGGCGGCGCGCTCGCGGACCTCGCAGGTTGATATCCTGGGCGGCATGGGGCCGGATGCCATCGTGCGAGAGGTTGGCCGCCTCGAGGGGATCGTCGAGCCGGCGCCGGTGGCGGATGACCAGCTGATGCTGCCGCACCTGGTGATGCCGGAGCATCACGATATCCGCCCCAAGGACGTGATGCTGCGCCGGCTGCACGGCAGCCTCGCCGCGGCGGCCGACCGCGCACCCACCGATTTCACCGAACTGCTGCTGGTGCCGGGCGTCGGCGCGCGCACCGTGCGGGCGCTGGCGCAGGTGGCCGAAGTGGTGCACGGCGCGCCGCACCGCTTCGCCGATCCTGCCCGCTTTGCCATGGCGCATGGCGGCAAGGACGGCCATCCCTTCCCGGTGCCGCTCAAGGTCTACGACGAGACCATCCGCGTGCTGAAGTCAGCGGTGGGCAAGGCGAGGCTCGGCCGCGACGAGGAGCTCGATGCGATCAAGCGCCTCGACCGCCAGTCGCGCCAGCTCGAAGCCGGCGCCACCGGCCCGAGCTTCCACGAGTTCATCGCCGAAGAACGCCGTCGCGCCCCGGAATATGGCGGGCGAACGGTGATGGACGACCTGCCGAACGCCTATGCCCGCGCCAAGATGCGGGTCTGAGCTAGAAGAGGAAGGACGAGGTGGCCTTGAAGCCGCGGGCCGCCGTATCCGGGTCGCTTGAATAGACGAACTCCTCGTAGCTCAACCGCAGCGCAACGGACGGACTAAGCGACAGGCCGAGTGTTGCCCCGAGCGCAAGCGTCTCCAGTGCGTCACCCTGCGCGACGCCGTCGAACGAGGTCTCACCGCCGGCGATGTAGGCACCGTCGAGGGAAGCCCACACGGTCGGGCTGAAGTTGCGGGTGATATGGCCCTCGAGCCCCCATATCGGCTCCTGGCTGGTCACAGTGATCGGGCCGGGCGTATCCTCGTTGTCACCGAAGATCTGCACGAACGGGACGATTTCGAACGTCATCAGCTCGGGGTCGATCATCGAGTCTGCCAGCACGTAGCTGATAGGCACGCTGGCCTGCAGCGACCACCGGTTTTGTCCCAGGTTCACGAACTGGTCCGAGTCATAGGCCCCGGTCGGCAGGAACAGCTTTGCGGCAAGGTTGGCGCGAAAACCTGGCTTGTACTGGACGAAATCCATCGGCGAGAGCGATGGCGACCCGACGAGCCCCAACACGCCGCCCACGAAGAGATCGCCCTGGACGAGGCCAGTGCTCTGCTCGATGACGCCCCCCATGAGGGAGCCGGACAAGCCGCCAATCGGCATGCCGATCAGAATGGCGCCGGCGTTTCCGAACACGTTGATCGACTGCCGATACGATGGCGTCACGACGCCCACATCGTACACGCCAGAGGGAAGTTCCGTGTGCAGGCCCGTCGCAGTCAAGCTGATGATGTCGGTGCCTTCAGGAAGCAGATGATAGGCACGCGCTCCATCCTGAGAGAGCGCACCGGTGATCATCAAGAATGATGCCACCACGAATGCAATTGATCTCGCGAGCACGATTTCCCTCCACAGCCCAAGCGAATGTACAGTGCACCGGCCGCGAAGGAGTACCAAAGAGATTCTCCACGTTCCACAGGCGCAGCGGCGCAGGAGTGGCACGATGTCCACAACAACCGTTCAGCGCCGGAAAGCGAAGGCCCTCACACCACGAACCTGAATGCGTCGCCGTCGCGGACGATGTGGCCGGCGGTGGGGGCCGCGAAGTGGGTGCCGATGACGAGGATCGGCTGGTCGGCCCATTCGGCAAACAGGCGCGAGCGGGTGAGCACGGCGGTCTTGGGGTCGACGTCCGCGAGCATCCAGTCGGGATGCGCCATCTGGCATGGGTGGTGGGTCATGTCGCCGGTGATCACCGCCCGCTGGCCCTCGGACTCGATCATCACGCTGACATGGCCGGGCGTGTGGCCGATGGACGGCGCGAGCCGGATCTCCGGCGAGATCACGTGGTCCTGCTCCACCAGCTGGACGAGGCCGGCCTCGAAGATCGGCTTGATGCTGTCTGCCATCGCCGTCACCTGTTCGGCTTCGTCGACGCCCTTCCAGAAATCGTATTCCTGCCGGCCGATGAGATAGCTCGCCCGAGGGAAGGTCGGCACCCATTTGCCGTTCTCGAGCATGGTGTTCCAGCCGATGTGGTCGACATCGAGATGCGTGCATACCACGGCGTCGACACTGTCGCGCGACCAGTCCGCCTCGCCAAGCTGCTCGAGGAACGGCGTCGACAGGGCCTCACCACCGGTGAACTCGCGCGGCCGGTCGTTGCCGACGCAGGTGTCCACCACCAGCCTTAGCCCTGGAGCCTCGACCAGCAGCGCGTGGACGCTGAGGTTGAGCGTGCCGTCGTCCGCGCTGACAAAGTGCGGATAGAGCCACGGCAACTTGCGCAGCGCCTCAGGCGTCGCTCCTCGCATGAACTCGACAGGCACCGGCAAATCCATTTCGACGATGCGGGTGATCTTCACCCGGCCCACCTGCCAGCTCAGCATCGCTCACGCCTCCTCAGGCCGGCACGTAGGTCAGGAGGATCACGTCGTTGTCCACCTGCTCGCTGGCGGCAAGGTGGAGCGGCGGCCGGGGGCCGGCGAAGAAGGGGTCGCCGGACCCGAGCACCACGGGGTGAAGGTAGATACGATACTCATCGATGAGCCCAAGCTCGGTCAGGCTCCGCGCCAGGACCGGTCCGCCAACTTCAATCACCCCATCATGCTCCGCCTTGAGGTTGCGCACCGCCGCCTCGAGGTCAGGGCCGACGAGCGTGGCGTTGGGACCGACCGACTTCAGCGTTCTCGACACCACCCACTTCGGCGCACGCCGCCATGCCACCGCGAAGTCGCGTTCGTCCGCCCCCCAATCGGCCTGGTCTTCGTCCCAATACTGCATGATCTCGTAGAGGCGGCGACCGTAGAGACTCCCCGCATTGCTCTGCGCCTGTTCGATGAAGTGGCGGAAAAGCACGGGGCTTGGTGCAAACGCGGTGTAGTCGACATAGCCATCCAGAGACTGGTTCATTCCAAAGACGAGCTTTGCCATGCGCTGGCTCCAATCGATTGGCGGCGGTCCGCCGGGACCGCGTTCATTTGCGCCGAACACTGTGCTAACAGTCGGTCTCGGCCCGGAACCACCTCTATTTTGCAACCAGTTTTGGCGGATGGATGCGATGAGCTACCGACGCGCGGGATGCCCGATCAACAATACGCTTGAGACCTTCGGGGATCGCTGGAGCCTTATCATCCTGCGCGACAGTATGTTCGGCGGCCGTCGCCGCACTTTTCGGTCTTATCTCACCGAGAGCATCGAGGGGATCGCGTCAAACATCCTCACTGACCGCCTCAAGCGCCTGACCGCCAATGGGCTGCTCACGCGCAGTGCTGATCCGGGCCACAAGCAGAGGGTTGTCTACAGCCTGACGGAGAAGGCGATCGAACTCGTGCCCCTGATGGCCGTGATGGGCAGCTGGGGACTGCGTCACACACTACCGGCGGCAGACCTCGCGACGGGCGCACAAGTGCTCGAGGATGGCGGCCCGCAGCTCTGGTCCGAGTTCATGCAGGAGTTGCGGCATATCCACCTCGGAGCGCCGCCGCCCGAGGTATCGGCCTTCGCCAAAATGCAGGTGGCTTACGAAGCTACCCTGACGCCGTAGCGGTGCTCACTCGTCCTGCAGGTTGTAGGTGAGGCGCGGCCAATCATTGCCGGACAGCCATTCCAGCAGAAGCGCCCGGAAGGATTGGTTGGAAACCGCCACGCCCGTGCGCCACCACCAGATGACATCTGCCGATGCCTCGCCGGCGATCGATGGATAGACATAGAGGCACCCGAGGTACGTCCCGTCGGTGTTCTCGATCACCCACGCAAAGCTCCGCTGGGCCTCGAACTCTCGCTGATGCCAGGCGAGATCGACGAGGTTCTTTTCCTTGGTCAGGCCGTCCGGCCACTTCGAACCTGGGTTCGCGGCCTTGATATCGGCCGCGCTTTCCGTGACCGCGCTGAAGTCTCTCTCGAGGTCATTGATCGAGAGCGCCCTCAGCGTGAGATCCCCCAGGGTACGGACGGCGGGAATTGATCTGTTCTTGAACTGCGGGTGCGGCTTCATCTCGTAATGGCTCGCATCGGCTATCGCTGCTCAGACCGCTCGAACTTCGGCAAGTCGCTTGATGGAGTACTCGTCGTCCCAGCAGACGGCGGCTTCCCACGCGGCCGACGCTTGCCCGGCGATGTCACGAGCAGCGTCATCGAGGCCGGCGGCGTTGTGGGGCAAAGAACCCAGGTCAAGGTCGGGGACGTCGACATGGGCCTCGTCCCAGTC
Source organism: Devosia sp. P3_B2 (assembly GCF_056402875.1). Classification (NCBI taxonomy): domain Bacteria; kingdom Pseudomonadati; phylum Pseudomonadota; class Alphaproteobacteria; order Hyphomicrobiales; family Devosiaceae; genus Devosia; species Devosia sp. P3_B2. The sequence continues at coordinate 22,943 of NZ_JBFUGO010000012.1, forward strand.
GATCAGCGCGACCTGGTTCGTAGTCATGCGCACATTGGCGGGACTGTTGGGGTTGCCGTGGACAACGCATGTCTCACGTCCGGCGAGACGCGCCCACGCTGCTCGGCATCGCGCAACGCCGTCGGGCGGCATCGCGGTGAGATCGATCCTCGTTCCGGTCTCGGCGACGAGGAGGTCGGTCGATGATCGCCAGCCTGGGCGCTGCGGCCAGCCCAGCGTCAACCGATGCAGTTGGCGCAGCGTATCGGCGACGCGACGCCAGTCGGCCGCCGTCTCGGGCGGTCCGCCCTCCATGTATTTCATCACCACCAGGCCGTCCGCGAACAGCCGGCCGTCGATGGTCGGGATCGGCACCGGCACGATCAGACCCGCGCGGTCGAGGTGCTGCATGAGCCCAGTTTCCCACGCGAGATCAGCGTCGCTCCTGCTGCCGAGGCGACCGACCGCCAGCCGCCCATTGATCCGCACGCTCCACACGTCGTTGGCCACGCCGCCGGTAAGGGGTTCGATGCGCGCTACGTCATCACCCCACCGCGCAAGTGCCTCCCATCCCCTTGACGACATTCCCGATTCGACCCCGATGGTGCTCAACTCGAACACAAGCCTAACGCGGATCAGCCCGAGCGCCACATTCAAAACCGGCCGCAAGGCAGATCCCCTGATATTGCGATGGACACCGGCGGCCGCCTCAATTTCCTCTGACGAGAAATTCGCAGGGACGGTGTCCTTTTCTGAAAGCCCCGTTCGTCGTTCCATTGCTAGGCCGATCAGGGCCGGCTCTGACAAAGGAGACAATCGATGCGTGTGATGGTGTTCGGGAAGGCCAGCGAGGGCAGCGAAAAGGGCGAGGCGCCCACGCCCGAGGCGTTTGCGGCGATGGACCGGTTTACCGAGGAGCTGGTCAAGGCGGGGGTCCTCGTGGCCGGCGCCGGGCTCAAGAACAGCGCCGAGTCCAAGCGCATGACCATCGAGGGCGACCGGCGCACGGTCATCGATGGGCCGTTCGCCGAGACCCGCGAGCTGGTCGCCGGCTTCCAGATCTGGGAGGTCAAGGACATGGACGAGGCGGTGGCCTGGCTGAAGCGCTACCCCAACCCCATGCCGGGCAAGAGCGAAGTCGAGATCCGCCCGTTCCTCGAGGCAGCGGACCTGGCCGAGTTCCTGACGCCCGAGGAGCTGGCGACGCCGCGTGACGGCGAGCGCGGCAAGCTCGGGGTCGCGTGATGAGAGAGTTGATCCTGAAGCTGTCCATGTCGATGGATGGCCTCGTGAGCGACCTCGCGGGCACGAACACCTGGATGTACGGCGGTGATCCGGAAGCTGTGGCCTTTGGCGTAGCGACCACCTGGAACGCCAGCCTGCACATCATGGGCAGCCGGAGCTTCGAGGTGATGGCGCCCTTCTACCCGACCTCCACCATCGAGTTCGCGCCGCCGATGAACCAGATCCCCAAGGCGGTCTTCTCCAAGCGGGGGTCGGCAGTCGTGAAGGCGGCGACAGAGAGCAAGCGGCTGCCCGGGGCCGAAAGCTGGGCTGAGGCGGATGTGCTGGGTGGCGACCTCGAGGAGGAAATCGCCAAGCTGAAGGCAGGGGAGGGCAAGCCGATCCTCGCCCATGGCGGCGTCGGCTTCGCCCGCAGTCTCGTCGCCCGAGGACTGGTCGACGAGTTCGTCCTGTCGGTGCACCCGATAGCCCTCGGCAACGGCCTGTCGCTGTTCTCGGACCTAGCGGCTCCCCTGCCGCTGAAGCTTGTGAGCGCCAAGGCGTTTCCCGGGGGGCATGGTGGCGCAGGTCTATCGGCCGGCCTGACCAGATCCGTTGGCTAGGCGGCTTGTCTCCCCTGCGGTCTTGGCCGACAACAAGGCATGACCGCGGACGAGGCACACCGGGCGATCGAAGCGACCTTTCGCATTGAACGGGCGAGGCTCATCGCGGGCCTCGCCCGGCTGCTGCGCAATATCGATCGTGCCGAGGAGCTGGCGCAGGACGCCCTCGTGATTGCCCTTGCCGAGTGGCCGAGGACCGGCGTTCCCGCCAATCCCGGCGCATGGCTGATGACGACTTCCAAACGGCGCGCCATCGACGCAATCCGCCACGACAGGATGCGCCAGCGCAAGCACGAGGAAATCGCCCGGACGCTGGACGAGGCGTCCGACGACGCCGCCCAGGTGATCGAGGCGGCGATGAGCGATGATCTCGGCGACGAGCTGCTCGGCCTTATCTTCACCGCCTGCCACCCCATGCTGTCGGCCGACGCGCGGGCCGCGCTCACGCTGCGGGTCATCGGCGGCCTGACGACGGACGAGATTGCCCGGGCATTCCTCACCAACGAGGCGACGATTGCCAAGCGCATCGTTCGCGCCAAGCAGGCGATCGCCAAGGCAGGATTGAGCTTCGAGGTGCCAAGGGGCGACGAGCGGGCCGCGCGGCTGCCCTCGGTGCTCGATGTCATCTACCTCATCTTCAACGAAGGCTATGCGGCCACGGCGGGCGATGATCTCGTCCGGCCGGGCCTCTGCCTCGAGGGCCAACGGCTGGGCCGGATGCTGGCCGCATTGCTGCCCGGCGATGCCGAAGTGCATGGCCTCCTGGCCCTGATGGAGATCCAGGCATCGCGCCTCATGACGCGCATCGGCCCCGATGGCGCACCGGTGCCGCTGACCGAGCAGAATCGCACCCGCTGGGACCAGCTGCTGATCCGCCAGGGGCTCGACGCGCTGGCCCGCGCCGAAACGCTGGGCGGCGATGGCCCCTACGTGCTGCAAGCCGCGCTTGCCGCCTGCCATGCGGGCGCGCCCAGCGCGGCCGATACCAATTGGCCCCGCATCGCCGCGCTCTATGACCGGCTACGCCAGGTGATGCCCTCGCCGGTGGTCGATCTCAATCGCGCCATCGCCCACAGCATGGCCTTCGGGCCCGAAGCGGGCCTGAGGCTGGTGGATGAGATTGCCGCTGATCCGGCCCTGCGCAACTACGCGCCGCTGCCGGCAGCGCGGGGCGACTTTCTGTTTCGGGCCGGGCGCCGCGCCGAGGCCCGCGCCGAATTCGAGGTAGCAGCCAAGCTCAGCCGCAACGCGCGGGAAGCAGCCTTCCTTGTCGCTCGCGCGAACGCTTGTGACGCGTGAGGCCAGGCGGATAACCCCACCGAAATCAGCCTCGATGGCGGGCGGCACGGAAAGGGCCATCGTCGTCCTGCGTCTACCTGGCGCAGGATATGAAGGTGAGCCTCATCCCGCCCGCGAGCTGAACGACGATCCGGCTACGCACCCGGAGCGACGCCGCTGGACGATCGGATCTTGAGTTCGACTGGCAGCTGGATGTGCTGCGGGGGGCCGCCGGAGAACAACAGGCGGGTGGCGAGACGAGCCGTCTCGGCGACCGGGGCGGCGATGACGGTCAGCGGCGGGTCGGTGAGGGTTGCTTCCGGCGGATCGTCGAAGCCGACGATTGAGAGCTCAGTGGGGACCGCGATGCCGCGGCGCCTGGCTTCGGCGACCACGCCGATCGCCAACTCGCCGCCAAGCGCGATGACCGCCGTGGCGCCGTCCAGCGCATCGAGAACGAGGTCGGCAGCGGCGCCGTAGAGCCGGGTTTCCTCATCACTGCCACAGGCCTCGATGATCGGCATGTCGTGGAGGGACAGGCCCGCCTCGGCAAGCGCGTCGCCGATGCCGGCGATGCGCTGCTCGTCGATCTCATAAGTCGAGACGAAGCGGCGCGGCGCCCCGGTAGGAGGGTGCAGGATCGGCGCGACATAGCTGCGCCCGAGCGTCGTGACCATGAAGCGCCGATGGCCGAGTTCGAGCAGGTGGCGAGCGAGGGCGTAGGCGCCGCCGCGATCGTCGATGCTGACCGAGCTGACGTCGGCATCCTCGATGCGGTCCATCACCACGATCGGCATCTTGGCCCGCAGCGCTGGGTCGACGGCACGGACCTGATCGGCAGTGTGGAGGATCAGGCCATCGACGATGGTGCGCCGGATGGTCTCGGCGCCGGCCTCGCCATAGCCATCCATCAGCTGAATGGCGGTGCGGTGCTCCTGGCACTCCTCGGCAACGGCGGCAAGGAATTGCCGCATGTAGGGATTGTCGAACACCCAGCTGATGCCCTCCCCCGAGGGCACGACCCCGATGACGTTGGCCTTGCCGCTGCTGAGCAGGCGCCCCCGCGGATCGGGCCCGGCAAAGCCGAGGTCACGGGCGATCTGCTCGATGCGGCTGCGAACTTCCGGCCGCACCCGTTCGGGGTGGTTGAAGACATTGGCCACCGTGGACTTCGACACCTGGGCGGCGTCGGCAACATCGAGAAGCGTTACGGGCGATTTCATGCGCGGCACCCTAGCACACGATTGCACCGGTGCAAAATTGTGCTTGACTCTATCCCCGGAAAAGCGCATCTGCCGCGCCAAGGGGTATTGCACCGGTGCAAAAGCGTAGCAGACGCCGTTTGCACGATAAGGAGAAAGCGCCATGCTGCGCCAGATCGTAGACCCGACCACCCGGCGGCTGCCGGATCGCAACGGTTCCAGACGAGCCGTCATCGCTGCAACTCTCGCCGCCGTGCTGATTGCCGGCCCGGCGTCGGCCCACAATGGGGAGACGCATGGCGTCGCCTCCAGCTACATGCCGTATCTGGGTGGAGTGGGTGACCCCGCGGGCCTCACCAGCCCGCGCTATCGCGAGGCGGGCAAGGCCGTGTTCGTTGCCCATGCCGCGCATGCCGGGGTCGAAGCGGCAAACCCGCTTGCCGCGAAGGTGCGCGAGGTGAACGCCCGCTTCGCCGACGTCAGCGTGGCGACGGCGGAAGGCTATGCTCCGATCCCCTGCGTCTCGGGCATCGAGGGCGGCGCCATGGGCGTCCACTACGTCAACGGCGCCCTCATCGAGGATGGGCTCGTGGACATCGGTAAGCCCGAGGCGGTGATGTACGAGCCGCAGGCCGACGGCAGCATGCAGCTGGTGGCGGTCGAGTACATCACGACCACCGGGCCGGCCAATCTCGAYGGSCACCTGTTCAGCTTCACCAAYKCSCCCAAYCGYTAYGGCCTGCCGSCGTTCTACGAGCTGCAYGTSTGGGCCTGGCGGGCGAACCCCACCGGCACCTTCGCCGACATGAACCCCAACGTCTCCTGCGACGCGACCGTCGCAGCCACCAACTGAGGAGAACTACCAAATGAAGCGCTATGTGATTGAACGCATGATCCCGGGCGTCGGCAAGCTGTCGGCCCAGGAATACCGCGACGCAGCCGCCGTCTCGAACGAAGCCCTCGCCAAGCTCGCGCCGAAGGTGCAGTGGGTGCACTCGTACTTCGCCGACGACATGACCTACTGCGTCTATCTGGCCGAAGACCCCGAGGACATCCGGCGCCACGCCGAACTCAGCGGTTTCCCGGCCAACAAGATCACCCAGATCAAGGTGGTCGTCGATCCGGCCACGGCCGAAGCGGCGTAAGAAATGAACCGGGCCGGGCGGTGGAAAGCCGCCCGGCCCGGTTCTTCACTGCGTAGAGATCAGTCGAAGAAGCCGGCGTCTTCTTCCCTGAGGTAGCGCTTGGCGGCCTTGGCATCGATATCGAGGCCGAGGCCGGGGCCCGGCAGCAGGTCCATCATCGAGTCCTTGACCAGCGGGCCGGACGGCAGGCCCGTGACGATCTCGTTCCAGAAATCGTCGGAGGCCGAGGGATACTCGAAGGCAATGTAGTTGGCCGGGAGCGTGGCGCAGACATTGATCAGGGCGCCGAGACCGAGCAGGCCATTGGCGGTGCCGTGAGGCGCCATCATGATCGAGTGCATGTAGGCGTGCTCGGCCACCCACTTGAGCTCGGCGATGCCGCCGATATCCGCCGGATCGGGCCCAACCACGCGGACCGCCTGGGTCTCGATCAGTTCCTTGAAGTTGTGCCGGAGGTAGATCTGCTCGCCGGTATGAATCGGCGTGGTCGTCGAGGTGGTGAGCTCGCGGTAGGCCTGCGGGTTGACCCACGGCACGTAGTCGCCGGTGAGCATGTCCTCGAGCCACATCAGGTTGTACTTTTCGACCGCGTTGGCGAACTTGATGGCGTCGTTGAGGAACCAGCCGGGGCCGCAATCGAGCGCCAGGCTGACCTTGTCGCCGAGCACTTCCTTCATCGCGATGACGCAGTCGAGCATGTGGTTGAAGCCGTGCTCGGAGATCTGGCCCTGGTCCATGGCGCCGTGATAGCCGGCCTTCCGGCCGACCGGGCCGTAATGGAAGTCGGCGACCGAGTCCTTCATGTTGGAGTGGAAGCTGATGCCCTGCTTCACCATGAAGAAGCCCTGCGGCTGCTCCATCATCCATTTGACGTCGGCGGCGTAATCCTCGGGCCTGTCGCCCTTGCGCTTGCCGCGGATCGAGCCGTTATAGACGCGGACCTGGTCGCGCACCTTGCCGCCGAGCAGCTTGTAGGCCGGGACGTTCGCGGCCTTGCCGGCGATATCCCACAGCGCATGCTCGATCACCGAGACGGCGGCGCCATAGGGCTTGAACGAACCGCGTTGGCGGATTTTCATCATGCAGCGCTCGACGTCGGTCGGGTCCTCGCCGACCAGCGCATCGCGGAAATGCAGGATAAAGGGCTTCAGGTAGGTCTTGGTGTATTCCACCTCGCCGATGCCGTAGAGGCCCTCGTCGGTGACGATGCGGACGATCGGATGCTTGCCGATGACGGCAACGCGCAGGTCGGTGATTTTCATGATGTCTCCTCGTTCCTGCCAGAGCAGGCGTCCCAACTGTCAAACTTCTGCCTTCTCCCTTGTGGGAGAAGGTGCCCGAAGGGCGGATGAGGGGTGCTCTCCACCCGCACTCAGCCCGTCGCTCTGCTCCGGTCTCGCGACACTTCGTGCCGCGGACCCCTCATCCGGCGCTTCGCGCCACCTTCTCCCACAAGGGGAGAAGGCAAACGGCGGTAGCCGTCCGGGTCAGCTCCAGGTGCGGTCCCACGAGAAGTCGTTGTCCCACTGGTCGGTGGGCTGCCAGATGTCGGTGACGCCTGGCTGCAGGTGCTGGCGCAGCAGCTCGTCGTTGAGGTCGTCGATGCCGAGGCCGGGCTTGTCGGTCAGCGTGATGAAGCCGTTGTCGACCACTGGGCTACCGACGGCGATGTCGGCCCACCAGTCGACGTCGACCGAGTGATACTCGAGCGCGAGGAAGTTCTCGGTGGCGGTCGCGACATGCGCGGCGGCGATTGCGGCGATCGGGCTTTCGGCCATGTGGATGGCCATGGCGATGCCGTGCTCCTGCGCGGCGTCGCCGATCTTCTTGGTCTCGAGGATGCCGCCGCTGGTGAGGATGTCCGGATGGATGACCGAGATGCCGGCATTGAACAGCGGCTCGAAGCCTTCCTTGAGGTAGATGTCCTCGCCGGTGCAGATCGGGACCGAGGTCGCTTCCTGCAGCCGCCGATAGCTCTCGGCGTGCTGCCAGGGGATCACGTCCTCGAGCCAGGCCGGGGTGTACTTTTCGATCCGCTGCGCGAGGCGGATGCCGTCCTGCAGGGAGATATGGCCCAGGTGGTCGATGGCGAGCGGGATCTCCGGGCCGATCTCGGCGCGGACCTCGGCCATGTACTGATCGAGCAGGTCGAGGCCCTTCTCACTGAAGTGCAGGCCGGTGAACGGATGCATGACGTTCTGCGCGTCGTAGATCAGGTTGCGCGCCTTGCGCTCCTCGAGGGTTTTGGCCTCGATGCCGCCGGCATGGTGGTGGAAGGCTTCCAGCACGCCGGCAGGGCCGACCACCGCGCCCGGGACATCGGCGATCTGCATCAGGCCGAGGTCCATCTTGAGGAAGGTGAACCCCAGGTCCATGCGCTCCTTGAGGCGCTTGCCCATCGCCGTGCCGCTCGGCCGGTCGGCATCGGTGTCGCAATAGACCCGGACCTTGTCGCGGAACTTGCCGCCCAGCATCTGGTAGACCGGCACGCCATAGGCCTTGCCGGCGAGGTCCCACAGCGCGATCTCGATCGCCGATACGCCGCCGCCCTGGCGCCCATGGCCGCCGAACTGCTTGATGCGGCGGAACAACCGGTCGATGTCGCAGGGGTTCTCGCCGAGCAGCCGGCTCTTCAGCATCAGCGCATAGGTGGCGCTGGCGCCGTCGCGCACTTCGCCGAGACCGACGATGCCCTGGTTGGTGTAGATCTTGAGCAGTGCCGATCGGAACGGCGCGCCGGTGATTTCGGCCACGCGAATGTCGGTGATGCGCAACTCACTCGGCCGCGAAGCCGTGCGCACGGAACTATCGATAGTCACTAGTCTCTCCTCCAAAATGACTTGATCGGTTGCCCGCGGGTTTCAGTGCGGAAGCCGGCGACTTATGGTCGCCGCTGTGTTCCGCCCCTCTGGGCAACGCCCATCTGCTCGATGATGTGACGGCCCGAGCCCTCGACGTGCCGGGCCACCACCGCAGCGGCGCCGTCGGCATCCTGTTGGCGGATGCACTCGATGAGTTCGCGATGCTCGCGCAGCACCGCCACGCGCCGGCTGAGCGAGGTCGGAAAGCGCCGGCTGATGGCGCGCAGGATCTCGCGATGCTTCCACCACAGCTCCGCGGCATGCCGGTTGTAATGACGGTCGTAGATGAACTGGTGGAAACGGGTATCGAGCTGGCCGTGCCGCACCCGATCCTCGAAATTGTTGGCTTCGAGCTCGGACTGGATGCGCTCGAGTTCGACGATGTCGGAATCCGACGCGATCGAGACAAACCAGCGCGTCAGCGCCGCCTCGATCAGCACCTCGATCTCGATGATGTCGCGCACGAAATCGGCGTCGATCGGCCGGACCCGCGCCCCGCGATTGGGCTCCATCAGCACGAATCCCTCGCCGCGCAGCTGCTGCAGCGCTTCGCGCACCGGGTTGGTCGATGTCTCGTAATGCTCGGCGAGGTCGGCGACCTTCAGCCGCTCATTGGGCCCCAGCCGTCCCGAAACGATGTCCTCGCGGATCATCTCGTAGACGGAGGCCTGCTGCTGCTCGAGGCTTTCCTCGGGCTGGTCCGGCTTGACGGTTACCTCGCTCATCAGTTCTGTCTATGCATATTTTTTGAGCAAGCCAAGCCCCGTTAGCACGTAAACTCGCCGAAATAATGTACGACTTTGGCAAGGTTGACATACACAGGCTTTGCTGGAACTCTGCCATACCAGTTGGGAAAAGCCGGCGCCAAGTCCGGTTCCGGAGGCGAGGAACAGCGCATGCTGTAGGAGCTGACCGCGGCCATGAGCCGGGCCCGCTACCGATTTGAGGAGGAGTATTCTCAATGCATAACAAGACCGGCCGGCGTCTGCTTGGCCTTTCGATGGCGGTGCTGAGCGCGGCCACCATGCTGACCACCGCGACGACCGCGTCCTACGCGCAGAGCGTGGACCTCAGCAAATGGTCGCCGGAATACGTGAAGTCGATCGCCGGCACCAAGCAGTTCGACGCCGCCAAGGATTGCGGCGCGGTGGTGCCGAACGACTACACCGGCAATGTCAGCTATTGGTACACCGGCCCGTTCGAAGCCGATCCGCAGATCGCGCACGACATGGACAAGGCGTTCTGGGACGCCTTCAAGGCCGCCTATCCGAACATCACCACCGACGTGCAGTCGATCACCTATAACGAGTTGCTCGACAAGTTCCGCACCTCGCTGCTCGGCAACTCGGCTCCGATGGTCATCCGCCTGCAGATCCTGGGTGGCGTCGAATTCGCCGCCAAGGGCTACCTGCAGCCGCTGAAGCCGGAAGATGTCGGCTACACCGCCGCCGATTTCTGGCCTGGCGCGCTGAAGTCGGTGACCTACGAGGGCGTCGGCTACGGCCTGCCGACCAACAACGAAACCATGGCGATGATCTGGAACGCCAAGGTGTTCAAGGATGCCGGGCTCGATCCGGAAAATCCGCCGGCTACCTGGGACGACGTCGTCGCCTATTCCAAGCAGATCCACGACAAGCTCGGTATCCCGGGCTACGGGCTCGTCGCCAAGCAGAACGCCGGCAACACGCCGTTCCGCTTCATGCCGCAGCTCTGGGCCTACGGTGGCGGCGCGCTCGACGAAGCTTCGGCCGAACCGACCTACAAGGATGTCTGGATCAACAACGAGGGCTCGAAGAAAGCCCTGCAGGCCGCCTACCAGATGTACGCGGTCGACAAGTCGGTTCCGACTTCCGCACTGACCAACACGCAGGGTGAAAACCAGGCGCCGTTCATCGCCGGCAAGCTCGGCATGATGATCGCCCACCCGGCCGAATACGCCAAGATGAACGACCTCGCCAGTAAGGCCACTGGTACCGACAAGGCCGTCGCCGACGACGTGGTCGCCAACATGCGCTACGGCCTGATCCCGACCGGCCCCGACGGCAAGCGCGCCGTGGTGTTCGGCGGCTCCAACATCCACGTGGTGAAGCCCGAGTTCGTGCAGGGCGGCAAGGTCGACGAGCAGGCCGTCAAGGCACTGATCTGCTTCTGGGACAGCCCGGAATGGTCGACCAAGCTCGCCTGGGTCGGCTCCAACCCCGGCAACATCAACGGCTTCTTGACCGATGCCATGAAGGAACGCCTCGACACCATCAAGTTCCTCGATGTCACCACCTCGATGCTGCCCAACGGCATCCCGTTCCCGGTGATCCCGCAGGCTCCGGAAATCATGAACATCATCGTTCCTGACATGCTGCAGAACGCCCTCACCGGCAACATGACCGTCGACCAGGCGGTCGAGGATGCGGCCACCAAGGTGAAGGCCATCGTCGACGGCGGCGGCGGCATCTGATCGCCGGACTGCACAATCCCGGACCGGTGGCATCGCCGCCGGTCCTTTATCTTCACAACCAGGGTATGCGCTGTGAGCACCGTTCAGGGACAAGCCATCTTTCGTGACGTGCCCGAGCCCAAGCGCATCGGCCTGCGCCAGAAGGTGTGGAACAGCCGGTTCGACTATCTCTATGTAGCGCCGGCGATCCTGGTGATGCTGGTCGTCATCGGCTACCCGATCTACTACACGATCGAGCTGAGCTTCTTTAATACGCCCGCGAGCCTCGCCCTGAGCGACAAGACGTTCAACGGCCTCGACAATTACATCACCATCCTCACCAGCCCGATCTTCTGGAAGGTCACCTGGCAGACGGTGCTGTGGACGGTGCTTTCCACCTGCTTCGCTTTCCTCCTCGGCCTCGGTGCCGCGCTTGCCTTGCATCGCGAGTTCATCGGCCGCGGGTTCCTGCGTGCGCTCCTCCTCATTCCGTGGGTGGTGAGCGCGGTGGCGGCCTCGTATGTGTGGAAGTGGCTCTATCACTCCGATTTCGGCGCCATCAGCGCGATGCTGAGCCAGATCGGCCTGACCGACAAGCCGATCAACTTCGTCGACAACACCAGCACCTCGCTCTACGCCCTGATCGTCGTGAACGTGTGGAAGGAATTCTCCTTCGCCATGATCATGCTGATGGCGGGCCTGCAGACCGTGCCCGATACGCTGCTGCGCGCCGCACAGGTCGATGGCGCGAGCCCCTGGCAGCGGTTCTGGCACGTGACGTTCCCGCATCTGCAGGGCGTGTCGATGGTCACCCTGCTGCTGCTCGCGGTGTCGAACTTCAACTCCTTCATCATCCCCTGGATCATGACCGGCGGCGGCCCGGCCGGCTCGTCGGACATCTGGATCACCCATATCTACCAGCTCGCCTTCGGGCGGCAGCGCTGGGGCGTCGCCTCGGCCTACGCGGTGATCCTGTTCATCGTGATGATGGTGCTCGGCTACTTCTATGTCCGCGCATTGACCAAGGGCGACGACGCGAGGGCCGCCACATGACCGCCATCACCGAAGCTGCAGTGACCCAGCGCAAGGGCGCGGGCGGCTGGCGCTGGGCCGGACGCATCTTCCTGGTGCTGCTGCTCGGCTTCACCGTCATGCCGATGATCTGGATGTTCATCACCTCGCTGAAGACGGGCTTTGCCGCGATGCAATACCCGCCACAGTGGTGGCCGGCTTCGCCGACGCTGGAGAATTACTGGCGCCTGATCGACCCCTCGGGCAGCGTCGGCCGCGACTTCCTGCAGTATTTCTGGAACAGCGTCTGGGTCTCGACCCTCACGACCATCCTCGCGGTGGTGGTGGCGGTGCCGGCGGCCTATGCCTTCTCGCGCTTCCGCTTCCCGGCCCGCAACTTCCTGTTCTTCGCAGTGCTGCTCAGGAACATGTTCCCGGCCGTGGTGTTCCTCGTGCCGCTGTTCATCCTGATGAAGGCGCTGGGGCTGGTGAATACCCACGGCTCGCTGATCCTCACCTACCTGACCTTCGGGCTGCCGCTTGCCATCTGGCTGCTCAAAGGGTTCTACGACAACATCCCCGTGCAGCTCGAACAGGCGGCCCGCATCGATGGCGCGACGCGCTTCCAGGCGTTCTTCCTGATCGTCATGCCGCTCTCGACGCCGGGCATTATTGCCACCTCGATCTACAGCTTCATCGGAGCGTGGAACGAGTACATCTACGCCTATACCTTCCTCACCCGGCACGATCAGATGACCCTGCCGGTCGGCATCCAGCGCTTCTTTTCGGAGAACGCCACGGATTGGCCGGGGCTGATGGCCGCCACCTTCATGATGAGCATCCCCGTCGTGGTGCTGTTCCTCGTCCTGCAACGCTACTTCGTGCGCGCCCTGACCGAGGGCGCCGTGAAGCACTAACGGAAAGCACAAGGAACCCATATGGCTCAGGTTCTCCTCAAGGACGTGGTGAAGAACTACGGCGACGTCTATGCCGTGAACCACGTGTCACTGACCGTCGAGGATGGGGAGTTCGTCGCGCTGGTCGGCCCGTCAGGCTGCGGCAAGACGACGACGCTCAACCTCGTCGCCGGCCTCATTCCGATGTCGGGCGGCACCGTCAGCATCGGCGACCGAGACGTTACCGACCTCGATCCCAAGGACCGGGACATCGCCATGGTGTTCCAGAACTACGCGCTCTACCCGCAGAAGTCGGTCTACAAGAACCTCGCCTTCCCGCTGCAGATGCGGAAGATGAGCAAGGACGAGATCGACCGCCGCGTCCAGGCGGCCGCCAAGACCCTCGACATCACGCATCTGCTCGAGCGTAAGCCACGCGAACTCTCCGGCGGCCAGCAGCAGCGCGTCGCGCTCGGCCGGGCGCTGGTGCGCGAGCCGCGCGCCTTCCTCATGGACGAGCCGCTGTCGAACCTCGACGCCAAGCTGCGCGTTCAGATGCGTTCCGAGATCAAGCGCTTCCACCAGGATCTCGGCGCCACCATCATCTATGTGACGCACGACCAGCTCGAAGCCGTCACCATGTCCGACAAGATGGCGGTGATGAACGGTGGGTTCCTGCAGCAGTACGACAGCCCGGCCAACGTCTTCGCCAATCCGGTGAACATGTTTGTCGCGAGCTTCGTGGGTTCACCGGCCATGAGCCTCGTGCCGCTGACAGCCTTGTCGAAGGGCACCGACGTCGTCCTCACCAGCCCCGAAGGCTGGGAGCTGCCGCTCTCCGCCGCCAATGCCAGGAAGGCGCTCTCGGCCAAGTCGAACAAGGTGGTGCTTGGCGGCCGGCACTCGACCATCAAGGTGCACAAGGCGCAGGTGCCGGGTTCGGTGCCGGGCAAGGTCTATACCGTCGAGCCGACCGGCGACGTCACCTTCGCCCAGGTCTTCGTTTCTGGCGCCGTGGTCAATGTCAGCGTCGAGCCGACCTTCCAGCTCAGGCCCGACGAACCGGTGTTCCTCGAGTTCGACCAGAACCGGATGCACCTGTTCGACGGCGAGACCGAGATGGCGCTCAAGGCGAGCTGACGATGCGCGCAGGGACTAACGCCACCAGACGGCCCCCTCCCATCCTCCCCAATGAAGGGGGAGGTGCCCCGCCGGTGCGTGCTGCACGATCGAGCCACAGCCTCGACTCTTCACCTCCCCCTTCATGGGGGAGGCCGGGAGGGAGCCGTCTCTCTCCGCCAACCGCCTGAACATCGCCGACCCCGCCGACTACCCGCTTCCATTGCCGGAAGCTCCAGCCAGCATGGACGCCCCATGAAAATCAAAGAGATCAAGGTCATCGTCTGCTCGCCCGGACGGAACTTCACCACGGTGAAGATCATCACCGACGAGGGCGTCTACGGCATCGGCGACGGCACGGTGAACGGCCGCGAGCTGTCGGTGGCGAGCTATCTCGAGGATCACGTTGCGCCGGCGCTGATCGGCATGGATCCGCTCAGGACCGAGGACATTTGGCAGTATCTCTACAAGGGCGCCTACTGGCGTCGCGGCCCTATCACCATGGCGGCGATCTCGGCCATCGACATGGCGCTGTGGGACATCAAGGCGAAGGTCGCGGGCCTGCCGCTCTACCAGTTGCTCGGCGGCCGGTCGCGCGACAAGGTGATGGTCTACCGGCACGCCTCCGGCCTCGAAATCTCCGAGGTGGTCGAGGGTGTGTTGGCCATCAAGGAGACAGGCGTCGAGGCGATCCGCGCCCAGGTGGCGATCCCCGGCCTGCCGCCGATCTACGGCACCGGCGATTCCACCGACACGGCGGCGCTTAAGGGCCGTGGCGCGATCGTACCGCACGAGGAAGTCTGGGCGACACACAAGTACCTGCCGCTGGTGCCAAAGCTGTTCGAGAAGGTCCGCGACGCGGTCGGCTGGGACGTGCACCTGCTGCACGACGTGCACCACCGGCTGACGCCGATCGAAGCGGCCCGGCTCGGCAAGGACCTCGAGCCCTACCGACTGTTCTGGCTGGAGGACGCAATCCCCGCCGAGCTGCAGGAAGGCTTCCGCATCATCCGCCAGCACACCACGCAGCCGCTGGCCGTGGGTGAGGTGTTCAACTCGATCTACGACACCCACACGCTGATCACCGAGCAGCTGATCGACTATGCCCGGGTGACCTCGACCCATGCGGGCGGCGTCACCGGCATCAAGAAGATCTTCGACCTCGCGGCGATCTACCATGTGAAGTCGGCCTGCCACGGGCCGCAGGACGTGTCGCCGATCGCGATGGGCTGCAACATCCATGTCGATATCGCGATCCCGAACTTCGGCATCCAGGAGTTCGCCAGCTACACCGCTGAGATGTTCGATGTGTTCAAGTGCGCATGGTCGTATGACCGCGGCTACCTGCAGCCGGGCGAGGTGCCGGGCCACGGCGTCGATTTCGACGAAGGTCTCGCTGCCAAATACCCCTACAAGCAGGCTTACCTGCCGATCGCCCGTCTCGAAGACGGCGCCATGACCAGCTGGTGAGGAGACCAGAGTGAAGATCACCGCCATCAAGCCGTTCCCGGTCTGGGTCGGCCATCGCAACCAGCTGATCGTCAAGATCGAGACCGATGCCGGCATTTTCGGCTGGGGCGAAAGCGGGCTGAGCGGCCGCGAGAAAGCGGTGGTCGGCGCGCTCGAGCACTATGCGCAGTTCCTCGTCGGCCGCGACCCGATGCAGATCGGCGCGTTGTGGCAGGAAATGTACCGCAGCCAGTACTTTGAAGGCGGACGTGTGCTGACCGCGGCGCAGTCGGCGCTCGACATCGCGCTCCATGACATCAAGGGCAAGGCGCTCGGCGTGCCGGTGTACGAACTGCTCGGCGGCAAGCACCGCAACGTCATCCCGACCTTCGCGTCGACCGGCTCGATCACCGGCGACGAGACCATCGAGGATGCGAGAAAGCTGATGGAGCGCGGCTGGTCGACCATCCGCTTCTTCCCGGCGGAGTGGAACGACGCGCAGGGCATTTTCGAGCCGCGGGAATCGATCGGCAAGACCGCGAAGTTCCTGGTGAAAGCGCGCGAGGCGCTGGGTGAGGACGTGGTGCTCGGCATCGACTACCACCACCGCCTTTCCGTGGCTGAGACCGCCAGCTTCTGCCAGAAAATGCCGTCGGGCACGCTCGATTTCCTCGAGGAGCCGATCCGCGACGAGACGCCGGAAGCCTACGAGAACCTGCGCAAGCTCACCGACGTGCCCTTCGCCATCGGCGAGGAGTTCTCGTCCAAGTGGCAGTTCCTGCCCTACATCGAGCGCGGCATCCACCAGTACAACCGGCTGGACCTCTGCAATGTCGGCGGCTTCACCGAGGCGATGAAGGTGGCCGGCTGGAGCGAGGCGCACTATGTCGACCTGATGCCGCACAACCCGCTGGGGCCGATCTGCACTGCGGCGACCATCCATTTCTCGGCGGCAACGCCCAACTTCTTCGCGCTCGAAGTGCGCGCCAACGCCACCGACCTTTATGCCGGGACGCCCACCGCGGACCTGTTCCCGGTGATGCCAATGCTCGATGGCGCAGTGTTCCACGTGCCGGATGCGCCGGGGCTCGGCATCGAAATCAACGAAGCACTACTCGACAAGGACAGCTTCAAGTTCTGGGAAGCCCCCCACCTGAAGCGCCGCGACGGTTCAGTCACCAACTGGTAGACCCACATCTCATTTCTGGAGGAGACATACATGGTCCACATCATGCAAAGCCCGATCCCGGCGTTCAAGCGTCCGAGCAAGGACGTCATCGCCGCGCTGAAGGATATCGGCACCGCCACGGTCGCCGGCTCGCTCGGCCATTCCGGCTTCCGCAACCCGCACATGGTCGGCCCGGTCAGCCAGTATAAGGGCAAGTCGATCGTCGGCACGGCGCTGACGCTGCAGTTCATGCCGCAGCGCCCGGACCTGTTCAGCGAGGGCGAGTATTCGGATCCCGAAAAGCAGCTGCACCGCCACGTGCTCTACGAAGTCGAGGAGAACGACGTGGTCGTGGTCGATGCGCGCGGCGACCTGAGCTCGGGCGTGTTCGGCGACATGATGTCGACCTACTTCAAGGGCCGCAAAGGCGCCGGCATCGTCATCGACGGCGTGATGCGCGACAAGCCGAACGTCGACAAGCTCGATCTCGCCATCTGGATGCGCGGCTGGACCCCGAACTACCACGTCCAGGTCTCGATCTGGCCGTCCGCGGTGAATGTGCCGATCTCCTGCGGCGGCGTCATGGTCATCCCGGGCGACATCATCATGGCCGATGACGACGGCGTCGTCGTGCTGCCCCAGTCGATGGCCGAAAAGGTCATCGAGGATTCCAAGAAGCACGCCGAGTGGGAAGTGTTCAGCCGCGAGAAGCTGACGGCGGGGGAATCGCTCCGCCGCTACTACCCGCTGCACCCCGACGCCGAGGAAGAGTACCAGGCGTGGCGCAAGGCCAAGGGCCTGCCGCCGAGCCCGAGCCACTGAGGCAGCGGACTCCACTGAATGAGAAGGGCGCCACAGTGGCGCCCTTTGCGCTTGCGGGAGGATGCGCATGAAGAGCGACACGACCAAGGGCCTGCGCCAGTTTCTTACCCCGGAGCAGCAGAGCGACTGGCTGGACGGCAAGGCGGACTTGCCTGACGCCGAGGAGCGCCCGGAGTCGCTGGAGTTGCGGTTCAAGTACCTCCCACGGTTCGAGAAGCTCCTTCGTCGCCCGCAGGCACCGGACGTCCTCGAGATTCTGCGCCGCTACGGCGCGAGCTGCCTCCCCATCCCGCGCCAGACCGAGCGCTATTACTGGTCGGTGTCCTGCCTGCCGTCGACCTCCGACAAGCCGCTGGTGCGGGTCAACGCGAGCTGGATGGAGCTGTTCACTCTCTACGCGGACGGTGAGGGCGTGCGCTCGAGGTTCATCCTGCATCTCTCGGATTTCACCACGGACAACTCGCTCGATGAGGCGCGCGTCGACGAGAGCTTCCTCGAGCAGAGCGTCGCGACACCCGAGGACGTCGGCTATTTCTTCCCGCGCGGCCAGGACATTTTCGGCGTCACCGTGCGGAGCTCCGCCTCGATCCGCAAATTCCTGTCGAACCCCACCGCGTTGCGGGCCATTCGACGATTCAACCTGACCCACATGAACCGGGGACGGAACGCCTATCAGGCGAGCCACAGCTACAGCGTGGCTGACCGCATGCTGGGAGGGTAAAGCCCCAGGGACTTCAAAGGCATAGACGGGCGGCGTGGCACCAGGCATGGTCGCGTCGGGGGAACGATGGCATTTGGCGTCTTCATTCATCGGGCGGACTCGATCTACGAGGACAGCCCAGCGCAACGGTATCAGTTTCCGAGCCAGTACTTTTCGCGCGTCTCCAAATGCGTCGGCGAATGGATCGTCTACTACGAGCCAACCAAGGTGCCATTTTCACGCGGGTATTTCGCGGTCGCCAAGGTGGGTGAGATCGTTCCTGACCCCAGCACCCAGGGCATGTTTCTGGCCTTGATCGTCCCCGATAGCTACCTTGAGTTTGCCGACCCGGTGCCCTTCATCGGAGCTGATCGGCTTCCCGTCGAAACCGGACTGCTCAACGAGGTTGGACGCATCTCCGGTCGTGCTCAAGCGGCTGTGCGTTCCCTGTCGGTCGCTGACTTCGGAAAGATTGTGTCCCGGGGACTCGCCGAGGTCGACGCTGTCCTCCCGCGCGTGGACGTCGTTCGAAATGAGTTCGACGAGGACGTCCAAATGCCGTTTGTCCACGAGGAGGAACGCCAGCGGTTACCGCTGCTCACCTCGCGCATCGTGCGAGACCGAGTTTTCCGTCGGGTCGTGCTCCGCGCCTACGGCGAACGTTGCGGTGTGACCGGGTTGAAACTGATCAATGGCGGGGGGCGGGCCGAGGTCGCGGCTGCCCACATTCGACCGGTTGAGGCGAGTGGCCCCGACATCATCAATAACGGGATTGCGCTGTCTGGCACCGCGCATTGGATGTTTGACCGTGGGCTGATCACCTTTACCGACGACCTGAAGATCGTTGTCTCGCGTCACGTCAACGACAGGGATGGCGTGGAGGGATTGATCAACAAGACCGGTCGGCTGATGGGGCCGCTTGTCGCGCGGGACAGACCTCATCCGGCATTTCTGGAATGGCATCGCGAGAACACCTTCAAACAATGAACGCGCGGCGGGCGGGCTCGCGCTGCCATTTCGCGCTCGATGCCGAGCAACCACTCGGGTGCGAAGCTCCCTCCGCACGGGAGCCCGGGTCGGTCGCACCCCCTCCGAGCTGCGCTAGGTCGCTATGCTCCCAAGCTCCACTTGCCTCCCCCATCAAGGGGAGGTGGCGACCGGGTGGACCGCCCCCCTGACGGTTGTCGTCACGCCTTGCCCAAGAACTCCGCCATCCGGATCAGCCCCTGCATGTAGCCGATGGCGTGTGAGCGGCCGCGGTGGTTCCAGTCGCTGTCGCCGTCCATCTTGGGGACGTGGTCGTCGAGCAGGAAGCCGTCAAAACCGTTCTTGGCGAGCAGCACGATGACTTCGGCCGGGTCGAAATTGCCGTCGCCGATGAAGCACTCGACGAAGTTCGGCACCGAGCCCTTCACGTCGCGGAAGTGGATGTAGGAGATGCGGCCCTTGGGCGCGAAGTACTCGATCATCTCGTTGACGTTGGCCTTGCCGCCTTCCATTTCCGAGCAGCAGCCGAGGCAGAGGTCGAGCGACCAGGCTTCGGAGCGGCCGACGAGGTCGTAGGCCTTCTTGAAGTTCTCGGGCTTGTAGAAGAGGCGCGCCACGCCGCCCAGCATCGGCACCGGCGGATCATCCGGGTGCAGCGCGAGCTTCAGGCCTTCCTCCTCGGCGACCGGCAGCACGGCCTTCATGAAGTACTCGTAGTTGCTCCACATCTGCTCTTCGGTGATCAGCGGGCCATCCTTGCCGAACAGTGGCATCGAGGAGGCGCGGCCGAGCGTGGTCGGCATGAACGAGCGGAGCAGCTCGAGATTGTCGATATTGGCTTCGACCACGGCCATGTCGAACTGTCGGGCCACGGCGCCGCCGCGGGTCGCGGCGTCACGCTTGGTGGTCCACACCGAGTTGGGCATGAAGTGGAGGCCGAGCACCGGAATGCCAGCGCGGGCGACGGCACGGATGGTCGCCTGGTAGTTCTCGATCTGCTCGTCGCGGCCGTCGAGGCCCATCATCGCCTTGTGGTAGAAGTGCGTCGGAACGTTCTCGATCGCCTCGAACTTAAGGCCGGCGGCTTCGACCTGGTCGACCAGCGCCCGCACATCCTTCTCTTCCCAGCGGCTGTCGCCAGGGAGCGTAGGGTTGTTCATCTGCAACCCGGTGGCGCCGATCTGCGCCGCGAAGCGGAGCCTCTCCTCGCTCAGTTCGTGGAACTGGCCTACCGCAACCCTGATACCCATCGTCGTATGTTCCTGTTGGCTTGAGATGTCTCGCCGGGTGTTCAGCCCTTGACCGATCCCTCGGTCATGCCCGCCACCATGAAGCGCTGGGCGACGAAATAGAGGATCATCAGCGGCACCGACGAGATCACCGCGCCGGCCATCAAAGGCCCCCACGGCAACACGTCGCTGGTGATGAGATAGTTGAGCGCCAGCGGCGCGGTGCGCTGGCTTTCGGAGGTGATGAGGACGAGTGCGAAGAGCAGTTCGTTCCACGCCCCGGTGAAGGTGAAGATGGCCACCGCCGCGATACCCGGCGCCGAGAGCGGCAGGACGATGCGGATCAGCGCGCCGAAGCGACTGAGCCCATCGATCATTCCCTGTTCCTCGAGCTCGCGCGGCACGCCGCGGAAATAGCCCTGCAGCAGCCAGGTGGAGAGCGGCAGCGAGAAGGTGAGATAGACCAGCACCAGCCCGACCAGCGAATTACCCAGGTGCAACTGCGCCATGACGATCGACAGCGGGATGAACAGCAGCGAACCGGGCGTCAGGTAGGCGAAGAGGATCAGCCGCCCGAACACGCCACGGAAGCGGTAGCGGAAGCGCACCATCGAGTAGGCGGCGAAGGACGAGATGGTCACCGAGATCAGCGTCACGATGGTCGAGACGATCAGGCTGTTGCGGATGGCGAGCAGGAACCCGCCGTCGGCGAGGAGCTTCGAGAAATTGTCGAGCGTGAAGGTCTTCGGCCACAGCGAGGGCACGCGGTAGATCTCGCGCGGCAGCTTCAGCGAGGTGATGATCATCCAGTAGATCGGGAACAGCACCAGCAGCACGGCGATGGCGAGGACGAGATAGCTGAGGCCGCGGCCGATCCACAGGCGGCGCAGTGCGGTGTTCGGGCTGGAGGCGGCGGGCGCCACGACGTCTGCGAGGGTGGTCACTCTTCCCTCCGCATCATCAGCGAGGTGGCGAAGAGGACGAGGATGGCGAGCACCGGCAGCATGTAAACCGACACCGCGGCGGCCTCACCGATGCGCTGCGTCTGCATGCCGAAATAGGCCAGCACTGGGAACACCATGGTAGCGTCGGACGGGCCGCCGGCCGTTAGCAGCCAGACGTGCTCGAAGCCGTTGGCGGTCCAGATCGAACTCAGCAGCGTCGTCACGATGATCACCGGCAGGATGCCGGGCAGGGTGACGTTCCAGAAGCGCTGCCAGACATTGGCGCCATCGACGATGGCCGCCTCGTAGAGCTCCTTGGGCACCGACTGCAGGGCGGCGAGCAGCGAGACGAACCAGAACGGGAAGCCGCGCCAGACCGAGGCGGTGATCACCGCGCCCATGGCGGTGGAGCGCGAGCCGAGCCAATCGACCACATGCGGGTAGAGGCCGGTCTGCGTGAGAATGAGATTAATGCCGCCGCCGATCGGCTGGTACAGCACGCGCCAGGTGAGGAAGGCGACGAAGGCCGGCATCGCCCAGGGCAGCATCAGGAACGAGCGGAAGATGCCGCGGCCGGGGAGTTTCTGGTGGACGAGCAGCGCGAGGCCGAGCCCGATGCAGAGCTTCAGTCCGTCCGATACCAGGACGATGACGATGGTGTTCCAGATGGCGCTCCAGAATGTCGCCGTGCCGGCGAGATACTGGAAGTTCTTGAAGCCGATGAAGTTACCGACGCTACCGATCACCTGGTCGGTGAACGACACCCAGATGGCAAAGAAGAACGGATAGGCGACGAGGCCGATGATCAACAGGACCACCGGGGCGACCAGCGCGTAGGCGAACAGCTTGATCCGGAAGCCGCCGCCGAAGCGGGGGCGGGAAGGGGGACCTGGCTCCTTATCGATCGCCGCTGTCATGCGTTCTCTGTCCTCGATGCGGAAGAAGCCCGCGGATGGCGCGAGGCCATCCGCGGCAGGGAGGAACTACGGGATCAGTATTTGTCGTAGATCGCCTGGGCCGAGGCTTGCGCCTCGTCCATCGCCTTGTCGAAGTCCCAGCCGTCGACGACCACGCGCTGCGCCATCTTCGGGATGACGAAGTTGGAGCCGACATCGACATAGGCGGCGTTGAGCACGTCCGGGTAAGCCGGCGCAGTGCCCGCCTTGGCGAGGCCGAGCAGGCCCGTCAGGATCGTGTTCTTGCCATCGAAGGCGGCGAGCTGTTCCTGGTTCTTCAGCACCGGGCCATAGATCGCCACGTTGAAGTAGGCGTTCATGAACTCCGGCGAAGACAGGTGCTCGAGCAGGGCCTTCGCCTCATCCTGGCTGGCGCTGCCCTTGGTGATGGCACGCGTCTGCGGGGTGATCGGCGAGACCTGGCCCTTCGGACCGGCCGGCAGCGGCGAAAAGGCGCTGGCTTCGAACAGCTCCGGATCGTCCTTCTTCGCGGCAATGCCGACCGAGCCGGTATTGGCGATGAAGGCGGCCTGGCCCGAGAGATAGGCCTGGTTGTCGCCGGCCCCGTCCCAGGTGGTGGCGCCGGGCGGGAACAGGCCCTTGTCCCAGGCGTCTTTCAGCCAGGTCAGGTAGGTCCGGGTTTCCTCGGACTTGATGGTGACTTTCTTGCCGGCGTCATCGGCGATACGTCCGCCATAGGACTGCAGCACGTTCACCTGCACGTTGGCATCGCCGACATTGGAGAGCGCGAGGCCGAGGCCGGAGACCGGCGGGGCGTTGACGGCAGTGGCCTGGGTGACCAGTTCTTCCCAGGTCTTGGGGGCTTCGGTGAACCCTGCCGGCTCTAGCAGGTCCTTGCGGCGGAGCAGCAGGTTGCCGTTGACGCCGAAGGGCAGGCCCGTGCGGCCACCGGCGATCGCTGTGGTGTCGGTGGCCCGATCCGGACCCTCGAACCAGCCCCCCTGGGCTTCGCCGACCTTCTTGTAGAGGTCGTCGATGGTGATAAACTGGTCCTGCCGCGACAGCAGCAGCAACAGGTCGAGGCCGACGTCGAGCGCGTCGGGCATGGTGTTGGAAGCGACCGCCGCCGACACTTTCTGCACCGTCTCGTTCTGGTTGATCATCACCACCTCGGTGGCAACGCCGTTGGCAGCGCCCCACGCCATGATGGTGTCGGTAAGCAGCTTGTTGGCGTCATCCGAGAAGATCAGCCCGCCCCAGTAGGTGAGCTTCTTGCCCTGCGCTATGGCGGGCATCGGAAAGCCGCTGGCAGCGGCCAGCGCGAGGCCGCTCGCGGCGGTCGTCAGCACGCGGCGGCGCGACCAGCCGGACGTCTTCTGGGTGTCGGTTTTGTTGGTCATGGGCTCTCCTCCAAGATGAGCTCGTTGCGGCTTGGCAATTGGAAAGAACAGTGCCGGACCGATCGCCCGGGCGATCGGTTTTCGGTGGGCGGCCCGCCTCCCTGCGGGATCCCGATTTGAGTGGAGCGGGAAGGGCCAAAACGGCCAGCCGCTCACAGTTTTCTCGCTGCGCTGGCTTTTAAATATATTTAATAGCGCTATTAAGAGCGTATTATGCGGTTCAAACCGCTGTCAACGTGCGCGGGATAGGAGAAAAGGATGAGGGGGGAGATCGAGAATGCCGGATACATGGCATTCTTCGACGCGCTGGTTGCGGGGCGGCTGAAGCTCGGCCAAACGTTGACGCAGGACGAGCTGTGCAAGGTGCTGGGGCTGTCGCTGTCGCCGATGCGCGAGACCACGACGCTGCTCGAGGCGGAGGGGCTGATCACCGTCCGCCGCAAGGTCGGGATCACGATCTTCTATCCGGACGTGAAATTCGTCGGGAACTGCTTCCAGTTCCGCGGCCTGCTCGAGCGCGAGGGGCTGCGCAAGTTCGCTCAGACGGTGACGCCGGAGTGGACCACGACGATGCGCAACGAGCATGTCGAGATCATCGACTTCGTTCGCCGGGTGAATGAGATCGAGCGCTACCGCATCCCGGTGAAGCTGCTGGAGCGGAAGTTCCACGACACCTTCGTTGCGGCTTTCGACAACGACCAGATCCGCGTCAATTATGCCCGGCTGACGCAGAAGATGTACCTGCTGCGGCTGCACAACCTGAACGCGGTCGGGCCGGCCAACACGGTGACCTCGATGGAGGAGCACTTGGTGATCATCGACGCGCTGAAGTCAGGGGATGTGGACGCTGCGTGTGACGGGTTGGACCGACATTTGCAGGGGGTATTGCACCGGGTGCTGACGACGTGAGGCCGAGACCTCTGCGCTCCTAGACTGCGTCGTCGACCGTTCGCCTGCTGCCGCTCCTGAGGTTGGCTTCGTGGTCGTGCAGCACCACAAGCACCGAGGTTATCAGTCCCGCGAACAGGCCGGCCAGGAGGCCGATCATCATGCTGTCCTGGGTGCCCATCACCTGGCCGATGCTGCTGGTGGCGAGACCGGCCGCAACGGCGGTAACGAAGGCGCCGACCCACACTGATAGCGGCGCGTTGCGTTCGCGATCGCTGAGGAAGAACTGCGGCAGCGATCGCCCCAGATAGCGGCGGATCAGGCTCTCGGCGGCCACGGCGACGAAGGCGGCGACGATGCCGACCGACGCCCGTCCGGCATCAGTATCGGCAAACATCGCACCGATCAGCGCGCCGACAAGCGTGCCGATGATTACCGTGACGATAATGTAGGCTGTTACTTCGTAGCGAGACTTCGATGGACTTGGCATTCCGCACTCCAGTCACTCGCGCTCCTCTCAAATACTAGCCTGAACTATGGCCTCGGACAATGGCGGGGCCGGCGCCTCTCATCCGCAAGTCGAATCTCGGTCCCCGTTGACAAGCACCGACACCGGCGCTTAGCTGTCCCTAATATGAAACGCTCGTTCCAATAGTGGAACACAGAGAAGCGTTGGGAGGAAGGCTCATGGGGAACGAGGCGCACTCGCCTGTCCTTGAGGCACGCAATATTTCGCGGCATTTCGGTGCGGTCGTGGCGCTCGCTGATGCATCGCTGCAGCTCTATCCGCGTGAAGTGGTGGGGCTGGTCGGCGACAACGGCGCCGGCAAGTCGACGCTACTGAAAATCCTCTCCGGCATCCTCACCCCGTCGGGTGGCGAGATCGTCATCGACGGCAGGCCGGTGGTGCTGAAGCGCGCCCAGGATGCCATGGATGCGGGGATCGAGACGGTCTACCAGGACCTCGCGCTGGTCGACACCATGTCAGCCTACCAGAACGTCTATCTCGGCCGCGAAGAACTCTCGAAGAACCCGCTGGCCCGGCTGTTCAACCTCGTCGACGACCGGCAGATGCGGGAGCGGGCCCGACAGGTGCTGGACTCGCTGAAGGTGAAGGTTCCCTCGATCAATGTCTCGGTGAAGGGCATGTCGGGCGGCCAGCGGCAGTGCCTCGCCATTGCCCGCGCGCTGCTCTGGGGGCGCCGCATCGTCATCCTCGACGAGCCGACCGCCGCGCTCGGTGTGCGCGAAACCGGGCAGGTGCTCGAGGTGATCCGGAGCCTGCGCGAGCAGGACGTCTCGGTGATCATCGTCAGCCACAACATGCAGCAGCTGATGAGCGTCGCCGACCGCATCACCGTAATGCGGCTCGGCCGCTCGATCGCCACCCGCACCGTCAAGGACACCGAGGTCAACGAGATCGTCGGCCTGATTACCGGCGCCATCCCGGGCGACTCGCCCGAGGCACGCGCCGCGCAAGTTGCGGCCTGAGGCATCACGCCCGGGGCCGCAAACACGATCGCATTCCACGTTACCGCAAAGGGAGGAGACCATCTTGCGTAACTCAGCACGTGCATTCGCCATCATGGCGCTATCGATACCCGCGCTCATCGGCTTCGCCGGTGTCGCTCAAGCTCAGGACAAGTTCAAACTCGGCATGATGGTGGGTGGAAACACCTGCTGCGAGTGGATGAAGGCGCAGGGCGACGTCGCCCGGGCGCTGGCCGAGAAAATGGGCTGGGACTATGTCGAACTTTCCAACAACAATGATCCGGCCACGGCGCTGAAGAATGCCCAGATCATGGTGCAGGAAGGCGTCGACGCTGCCATCCAGTTCAACGGCCAGCCCTCGACCAACCCGGCCATCAGCGCCGTGATGAAGGCCGCCAATATCCCGATCGTCACCTACGACATCGCCGATCCCGGCATGTATTTCGTCGGCATCGACAACCTCGCGGCCGGCATTGCCGGCGGCGAGCAGCTCGGCAAGATCATGAAGGAAAAGTGGAACTGCGAACCCGACCTGGTGATCTCGTCCGAGGGTGCCGGCGCCGGCATCGTCAACGAATGGCGTACCGGCGGCATGCGCACCGGCGTCAAGAACATCTGCCCGGACATCCCGGCGGAAAAGTACATCTCGTTCGAGGGTAGCGGCGACGCCGCCGTCGCACTGCCGGCCGCCCGCGACCTGCTTGCTGCCAACCCCAATG
The DNA here is from genome assembly GCF_056402875.1 of Devosia sp. P3_B2. NCBI lineage: Bacteria > Pseudomonadati > Pseudomonadota > Alphaproteobacteria > Hyphomicrobiales > Devosiaceae > Devosia > Devosia sp. P3_B2. The sequence continues at coordinate 49,426 of NZ_JBFUGO010000012.1, forward strand.
CCGTGAAGATGGCCGTGGTCGGCATCAACGACGGCGGCGTGCTCGGCCTGATCAATGCCGCCGAGCAGCTTGGTCGTGCCGATGAAGTGATCGGCTGGGGCCAGGACGGCGCCTTCATCACCGGTGACAACGTCAACCCGCATCTTGCCGGTTCGGTGTTCTACTTCCTTGAAGGCTACGCCGTGTACGCCATCAAGGACGTGATCGGGCCGATCGCCGAAGGCAAGGAAGTTGCCCTCAAGGCCGATGCTGGCGATCCGGCATCGAAGGTCCAGCCGTGCCCGGTCTCGGCCGAGCAGGCCAAGGCCGTGCCGGACATGCCGGAACGCGTCGCGCAACTGCTCGCTGCTCCTGCCGGGACGACGGAATACGACCTGTTCTGCCCCAACAAGTAGGTTTGATCTGAGCGGCAGCCGGCGATCCCAGATTGCCGGCTGTTGCCTTGATCTGTCAGCCGCCCTCAGGAAGCGCCCATGTCCACGGACCAAGCCATCGATGCTACGCCCACCGCGACCCCGCTCGCGGTCCGCTTCCAGGGCTGGGGTACTGCGATCACGCTGGTGGCTGTGTGGGCGTTGCTGATCGCTGCCACCGGTATCTACCGGCCGGATTTCTTCGCACACCAGACCGTGCTCGCCATCGCCTTCACCATGTCGATCGTCGGCGTGCTGGCCATCGGCCAGGGCATTATCGGCATCTCGGGAGGCTTCATCGATCTGAGCCAGCCCGCTTGTCTTATCCTCACCAGCCTCATTGCCGTCCGCCTGTCGGAAGCCGGCCTGCCGCTACCACTGGTGTTTGTCGGCGCGGTGCTTGTCGGCATGGCATGGGGCGCGTTCAACGCTACCATCGTCGTTCTCGCCAAGCTCAACCCGGTGATCGTGACGCTGGCCACCAATTTTATCGGCCTCGCGGCGCTCTACCTCGTCTTCCAGCTCGCGCAGGTGCCCAACGGCAGCGAAATCTACCACATGGGCCGCGCCAGCTTCCTGGGCTTGCCGGTGATCTGGTGGCCAATGCTGGTGCTGATCATCATCGTCGGGTTCCTGATGCGCTACACCCGCTACGGGCGCCGCATCACCGCCGTTGGCGGCAACCGGTTCGCTGCGCAAGCGCGCGGCATCTCGCTGAAGAAAACCCGGTTCGCCACCTTCATGGCGGCCGGTGGCTTCGTCGGCTTCGCCGCGGTGCTGTTCGCCTCGGCGGCGGGCCCATTCAATCCCAGTTCCGCGAGCACCATGCAGCTCAACGTCATCGCCGCCGTCATCCTTGCCGGGATCTCGCTTGCCGGCGGGCGTGGCAGTTTCTGGATGCTGCTGCTCAGCGTCGGGTTCTTGTCCACCATCCCGACCTCGCTCGTCTTCTTCGGGCTCTCGTCCGATACCCAATCCATCTTCCAGGGCATTCTGCTGATGATCGCTGTGGCCATTGACGGCTATCGGGCGCGGAGGGGCACGCCATGACCGACACCGCCGCTGCAAGCCGCACGCTGCCCGCACACCTGCCGCACCACCCGATCCGCGACGCGCTGACCGGGTCGGTAGCGAGCATCGCCTTCACCTTCATCGCGGTGATCGCCGTCGGGCTGATCTGGATCGGGCCGAAGTTCGTCTCCTTCGGCAACGTCTCGATCATCGGCAGCTTCCTCATCGTGCCGCTGGTCGTCGGGGCGTTTTCGGGTTTTGCCCTGCTCGCCGGCGTGGTCGACCTGTCGATCGGCTCGATCGTCGGGATTTCGGCGGCGATTTTCGCCTGGCTCATCACCCATGGCTGGGGCATCTGGCCCGCCGCGGGTGCGACGCTCTCGATCTGCCTCGTGATCGGCGGCCTGAACGCACTGGCCGTCGTGCGGTTCGGCGCCGATCCGATCGCTGCGACGCTGGGCATGCTTACGGCACTGCGCGGCATCACCTGGGTGCTATGCGGCAACCAGCGCATGATCCCGGCCTTCGACATCGACTTCTTCACTCTGATCAACCAGCAGGTCTTCGGCCTGCCGCTGTTCTTCCTGCTTGCCATCGTGCTGACGCTGATCGCCGCGGTGGTCGTCACCAAGACGCGGGTCGGCCGCCACGTACAGGCGGTAGGCGGCGACGACCGCGCTGCAGCACGCGCCGGTATTTCGGTCAGGGGCGTGCGGACCGCGGCGCTGCTGCTCAGCGCTGTTGGTGGCGGGCTAGGCGGAATGATCTATGTCGGCCAGCTCGGCAGCGCCGCCGGTGCGACCGGTCTCGGCCTTGAGTTCCAGGTCTATGCCGCGCTGATGATCGGCGGCTACTCGATCCTGCGCGGCGGGGTCGGCAACCCGGTGGGCGGGGCGCTTGGCCTGCTCGCCGTGGCCGGGGTCGCCAACATTCTCGATCTGGGGCGCATCAGCCCGTACTACGTGAACATCATTGTCGGCCTGCTGCTGCTTGCCGCGGTCCTGCTCGACCGCCTGCGCGGCGGCGACGCCTACGAATAATAACCAGTTATCACTCGATCCAAGGATACTGTGCCGTGAAGATCTCGGACATCACCATCAAGTCGTTCCGCACCCATGCCGACCGCTGGGATGTCGGCCATGCATTGCCGCTGCCCAATACGCAGATGATGCAGACCGTGCTCACCATCCACACCGACGAAGGCGTGGTCGGGCACTATCTCGGCGGCGGCTCGCATGGCGACAACGAGGGCCTGAACGTCGTCGACCAGCAGCAGATCCTGTGGCGCATCAAGGACCTGCTCCTCGGGCAGGACCCGATGGATCGCGAGATGATCTGGAAGTGGATGTGGGTCGCCAACGTCCAGGAGAATGTCGCTTCGGTGATCGACAACGCGCTTTGGGATCTCGCAGGACGCTACACCAACCTGCCGGTTTACAAGCTGATGGGCGGCGCCGGGCGCGAGAAGGTGAAGGCCTACGCCTCGACCTACCCCAATATCGGCAAGCCGCACGTCTATGCCGAGCACGCGCTCGCCTGCAAAACCGAGGGCTACCAGGCCTACAAGATCCATCCGCATTACTTCTGGAACCCCGAGACCGGCACCCCGACGACCGGCCGCCCGTCCAACATCAAGGCCGATATCGAGACCTGCCACCTGGTGCGCGAGGCGGTGGGCCCGGACTACGTGCTGATGTTCGATCCGTGGGGCACCTACATGACCATGGAAGAGGCGATCCAGGTCGGCCGCGAACTGGAGAAGCTGAACTTCTACTGGTACGAGCACCCGATGCCGGAATACCGGACCGAGAGCTACGTGCGGCTTTCCCGCGAGCTGTCGATCCCGATCCTCTCGCCCGAGATCATTGCCGGTGGCGTGTTCTCGCGCGCCGAGTGGATCCTGCGCGGCGCCGGCGACATGAGCCGCATCGACGTGGTCCGCGGCGGCATTACCGGGGCGCGCAAGACCGCCATCGTCGCCGAGGCCTATGGGCTGCGCTGCGAAATGCACATGGCCGGCTGGGGCAACCTGCAGGTGATCGGCGCGACCTCGGAAGATACGTCCGAGTATTACGAGAAGGGCCTGCTGGCGCCGGGCGTCGATTACGACGCGCCGCATCCCTACCTCAAGAACACTGTCGATAAGATCGATTCCGAGGGCTTTGTGCACCTGCCGAAGGGCGCCGGCATGGGCTACGAAATCGAGTGGGACTATATCGACGACAATCTGATCGAACCCAACGCCACGACCAAGAAGACCCACTGGTAACGAGCTAGCGAGGCCGCATGTCGAGCATTACCCGGTCAGTCCAGGCCATGGATCTTCTTGCACGCAAGGGTCCGCTGGGAGTGCGCGCCGTCGCGCAGCAGCTGCAGCTGCCGCTCGGCTCGGTGCACCGGATGCTGCTCGATCTCGCCGAGGAGGGGGTGGTCGACCGCACCCCTTCCGGCGAGTGGGAGCTGTCATTCCGGCTGCTCGAGATCACCGGACTGCAGCTCGAGCGCATCGACCTGCCGCGGCTCTGCCGGCCCTTTGCCGAACAGATCGCCGAGGCGACCAGGGAGACGGTCAACGTCAACGCGCTGAGCGGCCTCTACGGAGTGTGTATCGACAAAGTACGCGGCAACGAGGGCATGCAGCTCGACCTGCGCATCGGCTCGCGTGGGCCGCTCAACTGCGGTGGTGCGGGGAAGGCGATGCTCTCATACATGCCCGAGGAACGGCGCGAGGAGGTCTACACCCATCCGCTGCCTGCGCTCACCAGCCACACCATCGTCGATGCCAACAAGCTGCGCGAGGAGATCGGGCGCATCCGCGACCGCTTCTATTCGATCGACGACCAGGAAGTGGTGATGGGCGTCTATTGCGTCGCCGTGCCGTTGCTCGACCGCACCGGCCACTCGGTGGGCGCGATGAGCGTCACCGGGCCTTCGGTGAAAAAGCCGGGCGGCGACAACGTTATGCCGATCGTCGCGCAGCTCTGGAACGCCTGCGAGCATGTGAGCCGCCGGCTTGGATATGCCGGTGAATGGCCGCCGGCCGCCGCTTCAGCGGCTGCCCGCCTCGCCGGCTAAGGAGAAGACTTGTGGTTCGCCTCGCCTGGATGATGAAGCTGAAGCCCGGCAACGAGGCGATCTACAAGCAGAAGCACGACGAGATCTGGCCCGAGATGCTCGCGGCCATGAAGCGCGATGGCGTGCGAACCTTCTCGATCTACCGCAACGGGCTCGACCTCTTCGCCTACATGGAGCGCGACAGCGAACCGGTTCCCGGCAAGCCGATCAGCGACCTCACCTGGCGCTGGTGGGAGATGATGGCGCCCTACATGGAAACCAATCCTGATTTCTCGCCGGTGCAACGCCCGGTCGAGGAAATGTTCAACTTCGAAAATCGCTGAAAGAGCTATTGTCCATGAGTTCGGCTGCCATCAGGGGCGTAGTGCCCATTCTCGTCACACCCTTTCTTCTCGATGGGTCGATCGACGAGGAGAGCCTTTCGCGCCTGATCGACTTCAACATCGTAGCGGGCGTGCATGGCCTTGGGGTGGCGCTGGGCAGCGAGGTGTTCAAGTTCAACGAGGCCGAGCGGGCGCAGATCACCCGCGCCACGATCGAGGCGGTGAATGGCCGGGTGCCGGTCATCATCAACTCGGGTGCCGCCGGCACCGACCTTGCGGTGTTCTACTCGAAGGCAGCGGAAGCGGCCGGGGCTGACGCGCTGATGGTGATCCCACCCTCGTTTATGCCGGTCAGCTCGGAGGAGATTTTCGACTACTACAAGGCGATCGATGCGGCTGTCGGTGTTCCGATCATCCTGCAGGACGTGCCGCAGGGGCCGATCTCGCCCGGACTGGCGCTCCGCATCGCCGACACCTGCAAGAACGTCAGATACATCAAGGTCGAAACCGTGCCGGTCACCGGCAAGGTGCAGGCCATGGCCGACGCGGTCGGCGATCGGCTGACCATTTTCGGTGGCGCCGGGGGCAGCTACTTCATCGAGGAATTGCGGCGCGGCGCCCACGGCACAATGCCGTTCTGCAGCCAGCCGGCCGATTTTGTCGCGGTGTGGGACGCCTTCAAGAAGGGCGACGAAGCCACGGCGCGCGTGCACTTCGATGCGACGATCATGGCGGTGAACCGGCTCGGCAACCAGGGCGGCGACATCTTCTACGCCATCCACAAGCAACTGCTGGTGCGCCGCGGCATCATCCGCCACGCACTGGTCCGCAGCCCGACCACGGCAATCGACCCGATCACACAGCGCGAGATCGACGAGTTGCTCGCGACCATCGTGCCGACGCCGGTCGCCTTCGGGGGCTGAGATGGACCCGTTCAAGCTGCGCCCGCTCGGCCGGACCAATCTCGAGCTGCCGCAGCTCGGGTTCGGTGGCGCAGCCTTCGGCAACATCTTCAACGTGATCCCGGATAGCCAGGCCGATGCCACCATGGACGCGGCCTGGGAGGCGGGTGTGCGCTTCTACGATACCTCGCCCTGGTACGGCCGCGGGCTCAGCGAACACCGCACCGGGCGCGGGCTGTATCTCCGTCCACCGGGTGAGGCGATCGTTTCGACCAAGGTCGGCCGGGTGTTGTTCGCGCCCGACGATGTCGCGGCTTTCGAGGTCAGCGAGCGGAGCTGGCCCAACGGGCTGAAATTCGAGCACCGGCACGACTACACCTATGCCGGGGTGATGCGCAGCTACGAGGACAGTCTGCAGCGGCTGCGGCTCAACCGCGTCGATCTGCTGGTCATTCACGACCTCGACCTCGCCAATCTCGGCTCCGAGGAGCTGGTGGCAAAGCACCTCGACGAGCTCGATGCCGGCGGCGGTATGCGTGCGTTAAGCGGGCTGAAGGCGGCGGGGCTGATCAAGGCGATTGGCGCGGGGGTCAACCGCATGGGCACCATCCCGCGCTTCCTCGAACGCTTCGATCTCGATTTCTTCCTCGTGGCGTTGCCCTACACGCTCGCCGAACAGCCGGTGCTGGATACCGAGTTTCCGCTTTGCGAGGCGCGCGGCGTCGGTGTGATCATCGGTGGTGTCTTCGCCTCCGGGATCCTCGCCACCGGCCCGGTGCCTGGCGCTCGTTACAACTACCAGATCGCCAATGAGGAACAACTGGCCCGCATCGGCCGCGTGCAGGCGGTGTGCGAGCGGCATGACGTGCCGCTGGCCGCTGCCGCGCTGCAGTTCACCCTGCATCATCCGATCGTCGCCTCGGTGATCCCGGGCGGGTTCCATCCGGATCACCCACGCCGCAATGTCGAGAGCATGCGCGTGCCGGTGCCCGACCAGCTCTGGGCAGAGCTGAAGCACGAGGGCCTGTTGCGCCCCGATGCGCCGACGCCGTAGCTGCGCTCGCCTGCAATCAGCAGAAAAATTGAGTCAACATCTCTGGCAATGGTCTGATATGTAGTTAATGTCGATCGATGCACGTTGGATCACACATTGCGCATGTGGAGATGAAGATGTTCAAGAGGGTATCGATATCTATCGTCTGCGGAATTGCATTTGAAATTGCGACAACATTGCTGACGATGCCGGCAATGGCACAAGTCGCCAGCGCCACATTGTACGAAAACGTACGAATATTTGACGGAACAGGCGACGCGTTGACAGAGCCCAGCAATGTGCTGGTCCGCGACGGCGTTATCGAAACCATCTCCGCCGATGCGATAACCGCCGACGACGCCACGGTGATCGACGGCGATGGCCGAGTGCTGATGCCGGGCCTGATCGACGCGCACTGGCACGCGATGCTCGTCCGGTCGACGCCCGAGGAAGGTCTTAACAACGACTCCGGCTACACCACCCTGCAGGCCGCCGCGGAGGCCGAGGCGACACTGATGCGCGGCTTCACCACGGTGCGCGACATGGGCGGCTACAGTTTTTCGCTGAAGCGCGCCATCGATGAGGGGCTCGTCGCAGGTCCCCGGATCTATCCCTCAGGCGCCATCATCAGCGTCACCAGCGGCCACGGCGATTTCCGCCAGCTGCACGAACTGCCGCGCCGGCCCGGCGAATTGAGCCGGATGGAAGAGCTCGGCATGGCGATGATCGCCGACAGCCCCGATGAAGTGCGGATGCGGGCACGTGAGCAGTTGATGCTGGGTGCCTCGCAGATCAAGCTGACGGCGGGAGGTGGCGTCGCTTCACCCTTCAGCCCCCTCGACGTCTCGACCTTCACCAGCGAGGAACTACGCGCCGCAGTGGAGGCGGCGGAGAACTGGGGCACTTACGTGGCGGTGCATGCCTACACGTCCGAAGCGATCGAGCGCAGCCTGGCAGCCGGCGTAAAGGTCATTGAGCACGGCCATCTGATGAATGAAGCCGACGCGAAGGCGATGGCCGAAAAGGGCGTCTGGCTCTCGACCCAGCCGTTCGATTCGAGTTTCGAGGAGGGCACCCCGCTTTCCGATGAGAGCCGCCGGCAGCTCCGCCAGGTGATCAGCGGTACCGATCGCATCTATGGCTGGGCCAAGAAGTATGGGATCAAGACCGCCTTCGGCACCGATGTCCTGTTCTCGCCCGCCATGGCGCAGATGCAGGGGCACATCCTGACGCTGCTCACCAACTGGTACACCCCGGCCGAAGCGCTGGCGATGGCCACCGGCACCAACGGCGAACTGCTGCAGCTGACCGGCCTCCGCAACCCCTATCCGGGCAAGCTCGGCGTCGTCGAGGAAGGCGCGCTGGCCGATTTGCTGCTGGTCGATGGCGATCCGCTCGAGAACATCCAGCTGGTGGCCGATCCCACCAACTTCGTGGTGATCATGAAGGCCGGCAAGATCTACAAGAACACTCTCGCGCCCTAGCCGGCCTTTCCGTCAGGTGGCCGGACGCGTGTCGTCCGGCTTCGCCTTGGCGTTGTTCGCGTCCTCGCGGAACTCGAACCACATGGCGTTGAGGATGCCAAAGCTGCAGGCGAGGCCGACGCCGAGGATCCAGGAAAAATACCACATCGGAGGGGCTCTCTAATAAGCGTTGGGGTTGCGGCCGAAGCTCTGCGTCGTCACCGGCCCGCGCATCACCCGGTAGACCCAGCCGGTGTAGGCGAGAATGATCGGCAGGAAGACGATGGTGGCGCATAGCATGACGAAGAGCGTCAGCTGGCTCGACGACGCATCCCACACCGTGAGGCTCGATTCCGGATCGAGCGACGAAGGCAGCAGGAACGGGAACAGTGTCAGTCCAGCCGTGACGATGATGCCGGTGACCGCGGCGCTGGAGCCGAGGATGCTCACGAGTCCAGCGCGGGCACTGAGCCCCCACCAGGCGACAAAGCTGCCGAGCAGCGCCAGGATCGGCGCTACCGCCATCCACGGCATCGCCGCATAGTTGCCTCGCCAGGCGCCGGGCTCGATCACCACGTCCTTGCCGAGCGGGTTCGACGGGGCGAACGGCTCCGGCGCACTGGCGAGGCGGAAGCCATCCATCCCGTACATGGCGTAGAGCCCGCCGAGGACGAACAGCACGATGGTGGCCAGAGCCGCCCAGCGGCCATAGCGGCGGGCCCGCGCCGCGATCTCGCCCTCGGTGCGGCCGGCAATGACGGTGGCGCCCTGGGTCACGATCATCGCGAGGCTGGTCAGCCCGGCCAGCAGTGCGAACGGCGTGAGGAGGCCGAAGAAGTTGCCCGAATAGGTAATGCGCAGGGTGGCATCGACCTGGAACGGCACGCCGATCAGCACGTTGCCGACCGCGACCCCCAGCACCACCGATGGCACGAAGCCGCCGATAAACAGCGCAGTATCCCACACGGCGCGCCAGCGCGGATTGCTGACCTTGCCGCGGAACTTGAAGCCGACCGGCCTCAGGATGAGCGCCAGGAGGATGACGATCATGGCAATGTAGAAGCCGGAAAAGCTCACTGCATAGAGCGGCGGCCAGGCGGCGAAGATCGCGCCGCCGCCAAGGATCAGCCACACCTGGTTGCCCTCCCAGGTGGGGCCGACGAGGTTGATCAGGACGCGGCGCTCTTCATCGGTGCGGGCGACGAAAGGCAGCAGTGTGCCGACGCCGAGATCGCGGCCGCCCATGATGGCAAAGCCGATGAGGAGGATGCCGAGTAGCGCCCACCACAGGATGCGCAGCGTCTCGTAGTCGAGAGGAATAGTGCTCATCTTGCTGCTCCTTACTTGGCGGGAATGACGGTGGCCGTTTCGACCGGCTCGACCGACTGATCGAAGTTCAGCTTGTCGGATGGGCCATGCTGGATGGTGCGCACCATCAGCCAGATCATGACGACGAGCAGCGCGGTGTAGAGCACCATGAAGAAGCCCAGCGAGATGACGAGGTCCGAGAAGTGGAGGCCCGAGGCGGCGTAGAAGGTTGGCAACACGCCCTCCACCACCCATGGCTGTCGCCCGTACTCGGCGATGAACCAGCCCGACTCGATGGCGATCCACGGCAGCGGCAGCACGGCCACCGTGATCCACAAAAGCCAGCGCGGCTTCTCGATCCGGTTGGTCGAGGCCTTCCAGAACCACAGCGCGAAGAACGCGATGAAGAAGAACCCGGCCCCCACCATAATGCGGAAGCTCCAGAATAGCGGCCAGACGTCGGGTACGGTGTCGAGCGCCGTCTTTGCGATCTCCTCGCCGGTGGCGTTCTCGACATCCGGGCGGTACTTCTTGACCAGTAGCGCATAGCCGAGATCGGCCTTGCGCTCGTCGAAGATCGCCCGCGCCGCCGCGTCATTGGGGTCGGCCTGGATCGCGTTCAGCGCCTTGTAGCCCTCGATGCCGCTGGCGATGCGCAGCGCCGCGTGCTCGGTCAGCTCGGTAATCCCCGGCAGGTCGCGATCGAGCGAACGGGTGGTGATGAGGCCGAGCACCCACGGGAACTGCACCTCGAAGGCAGGCCGTCCGTCGCTGCCTGGAATGGCGAACAGGGTGAGCGCGGCCGGGGCCGGCTCGGTCTCGTACATCGCCTCCATCGCGGCGATCTTCATCTTCTGGTGCTCGGTCGCGACATAGCCCGACTCGTCGCCGAGGACGACCACCGACAGCGCCGAGGCGAGGCCGAAGCTGGCGGCGACCACCATCGAGCGCTTGGCCAATTCAACGTGCTTGCCGCTGAGGAGGAAGATGGCGCTGACGGCGAGCACGAAGATCGAGCCGCAGACATAGCCGGCCGAGACAGTGTGGACGAACTTCGCCTGCGCCACCGAGTTGAACAGCACGGCCATGAAGTCGGTGACTTCCATGCGCATGGTATCGGGGTTGAAGGCCGCGCCCACCGGGTTCTGCATCCAGCCATTGGCGATCAAAATCCACAGTGCCGAGAAGTTTGCGCCCAGCGCCACCAGCCAGGTGACGGCGAGGTGGGTCACCGGCTTCAGCCGGTCCCAGCCGAAGAAGAACAGCCCGACCAGCGTCGCCTCGAGGAAGAAGGCCATCAGCCCTTCCATGGCGAGCGGCGCGCCGAACACGTCGCCGACATAGTGGCTGTAGTAGCTCCAGTTCATCCCGAACTGGAATTCCATCACGATGCCGGTGGCGACGCCCATCGCGAAGTTGATGCCGAACAACACGCCCCAGAACAGTGTCGCCTTGCGCCAGACGACCCGCCCGGTCATCACGTAGACGCTCTCCATGATGGCCATGATGAAGGAAAGGCCGAGGGTGAGTGGTACGAACAGAAAGTGGTACATCGCTGTCGCAGCGAACTGGATGCGCGACAGATCGACGACGATGGGATCGACCATGGGGAATGCCTCGTGTTGTCCGGCTGTCGCCGGCATGCTTGCCGCAATAGCTGCATTCGCGTCGCATCGCGTTGATCCAGATCAACGCAACGCCGCGCTACTATTACTTATGCTAGGAGACCTTCTCCAGACGGAAGCTTGATGGAAGATAAGGCTCAAATTGCCGCACAGGGTCGCTGGCTGAACCGCCTCGCGGCCGTCGACAGGCCGTTGCTTGCGGCGGTCCTCGGCTTGCCGCTGCTCGCCGGTGCCTTGTTGGTGGCGCAGGCCCTGGTGCTGGCGGCGCTGCTGCATCGGGCCATCGTCGAGGGGGCAGGGCTGGCGACGCTGATCCCGCAGGTGCTGCTGCTCGCGACGATCCTCATGATCCGCATCGGGCTCGGCACGGTTGGCGAAATGGCGGCCGTGCAGTTCGGCGAAGCGATCAAGCAGCGGTTGCGCGCCGGGTTGGTGTCGGATTTGCTGCGCCGCTCGCCGACCTGGACCGCGTCGAAAAGTTCTGGCGCGCTGTCGAGCACCGTCCTGGAGCAGGTCGAGGCGCTGGATGGCTATTTCACCCGCTACCTGCCGGCCATGGTACAGGCGGCGATCCTGCCGATTGCCTTCGCCGCCATCGCCTTCTCGGTCGATTGGATCGTCGGGTTGCTGTTCCTGATTTCGGCGCCACTGATCCCGGTGTTCATGGCGCTGGCCGGCTGGGGTGCCGAAGCGGCGAGCCGTTCGCAGGCGAGTGCCCTGAACCGGTTGAGCGGCCGCTTCGCCGACCGGCTGCGCGGGCTGGTGACGCTGAAACTGTTCGGGCAGGACGAGGCGGAGACGGCGCGGGTGCGGCTGGCGTCGGAAGAGCTGCGGGTCCGCACCATGCGGGTGATGCGGATCGCATTCCTCAGCTCGGCGGTGCTCGAGTTCTTCGCCGCGCTCGGGGTCGCCGGCGTGGCGCTGTACGTCGGCCTCACCTTCCTCGATCTGGTGACCGTGCGCGGCACCGAACTCACCCTGCAGGCCGGGTTGTTCTGCCTGCTGATGGCGCCCGAGGTATACCAGCCGCTACGCCTCCTCGCCGCCCACTACCACGACCGCGCCTCGGCCAGGGCGGCCGCCGCCGCGATCGAGCAGGAGTTCGATGCATTGCCGGAGGTGGCGCCGCCGGCCGTTGACGCAACTCCGGCGATTGGATCGAGCGGGGCGGCGACGCTCGAACTCAGTGGCGTGACGATTGCCGATCCCGGCGGCCGGCCAGTGATCGAAGCGGCCGATCTCCTGCTCGAGCCAGGCGCGCAAATCGCCATCCTCGGCGCCAGCGGCATCGGCAAATCGACCCTGCTCGAAGCCATCGCCGGGTTGCGTGAGTTCACCGGCGATATCCGCATCGACCTCCACCCACTCGCCGACGTCGCCGAGCCCGACCTGCGCAGGCGCGTCGCCATGCTCGGCCAGCGCCCGCGCCTGTTTGCCGGCGGCATAGCCGACAATATCCGGCTCGGCCGCCGCGATGCTGACCACGCGGCGGTCCGGCTGGCTGCGCAGCAGGCGCGCGTAGCCGATTTCGCCGATGCACTGCCCGAAGGATTGGCGACGCGGCTGGGCGAGGACGGACTTGGGCTGTCCGGCGGCGAGATCCAGCGCATCGCGCTGGCGCGCATCTATCTCCGTGACCCCGGCCTGGTGCTGCTCGATGAACCGACCGCCCATCTCGATGCCGCAACCGAGGCGCTGGTGCTCGATGGGCTCGCGGAGTTCGCGGCAGGTCGCACGCTGATCGTCGCCACCCACTCGCATGCCGTCGCCGCGCGCATGGACAAGGTGTTCCGCATCGCCGGCGGCAAGCTGCTCCCTGCGCCCAAACCGGTGGTCGCCCACCGCACTGCGGGGGCGGCATGAAAGCCATTCTCGCCTTCGCCCCGCTATTCGCCCGGCTGAAGAGGCCGATGCTACTGACCCTGCTGCTGTCGCTGCTGACGCTTGCAGCGGGCATCGGGCTATTGGGATTGTCGGGCTGGTTCCTCACCGCGGCGGCACTCAGCACCCTGGGCTCGGCCTTCAACATCTTCGCCCCGTCGGCAGGGGTGCGTGGCCTCTCGTTCATCCGCATCCTGTCGCGCTACGGCGAAAAGCTGAGCGGCCACGACATGACGTTGCGGCTGCTCTCCGATCTCAGGGCATGGCTGTTCGCAAGACTGTTCCCGCTGGTGCCGCTGGGCCGCCGCTTCGGCCGCGGCGATCTCGTCAGCCGGTTGCTGGCCGATGTCGAAGCGCTCGATACGCTGTTCCTCGTCGCGCTCGGTCCCATCAGCACCGCCGTGCTGGCCGGGCTGGCGATGACCGTCGTCCTCGCCTGGCTGCTGCCCGGCGCGGCGGTGGTCTATGCGCTGCTGTTCTTCGCAGCTGTGCTGTTGGTACCGGTCGGCCTGGTGCTGGCCTCGCGAGCTGTCGGCGCCGAGGTGGTTGCTGCTGGTGCAGCGCTGCGGCGGTTGGTGCTCGACGGTATCGATGGCCACCAGGACCTCGCGCTGTTCGGCGCGCGCGGCGAGGCGATTGCGAGCTCGGGGCAGGCGGCTGATCGATTGTCCGGCGCGCGACGTCGCCTCGGGCTACACGCGGCAATTGCCGCGGCGCTGGTGCAGCTATTGGCCGGCGCCGCGTTGATTGGCACCTTGGTCGCCGGCTTCGGCGCCCTTGAGGCGCAGCAGATCGGCGGCCCGCTGCTGGCCGGCTTGCTGCTCGCTATCATTGCCAGCTTCGAAGCCTCGGCCTTGCTGGTGCGCAGCGCCACCCGTCTCGCCGGCGCGGCTGCCGCCGCCGATCGGCTGCAGGCCATCGCCACCAGCGCACCGGCGATCACCGAGCCCGCGACGCCCCTGCCGATTCCGCCGGGCGGATCGGTGCAATTCGAAGCCGTCCGTTTCGGCTACGACCCAACCCGCCCGATCGTTGACGACCTGAGCTTCTCCATCCGCACGGGCGAGTGTGTGGCGATCGCCGGCCCAAGCGGCGCGGGCAAGTCCACCATCGCGCAACTGCTGCTCCGCCTCGCCGATCCCGATGCCGGCACCGTCCGCTTCAACGGCACCGACCTCCGCGATCTGGCGGGGGCCGACCTGCGCAAGCGCATCGCGCTGATGACGCAGGATGCGCCTGTCTTCCTCGACACCATCGGCGCCAACCTCCGCATCGGCCGCGACACCGCCGGCGATGCGGAACTCTGGCACGTGCTCGAGGCCGTGCACCTCGCCGATTTCGTCCGCACCCTGCCGGCGCAACTCGATGCCGTCGTTGACGAGGCCGGCCGCACCTTGTCGGCCGGGCAGGCGCGCCGCATCTGCCTTGCCCGCACCCTGCTGTCAGAAGCCGATGTCGTGGTCTTCGACGAGCCGACTAGCGGCCTCGATTTCGAAACCGAGTCCGCCTTCCTTACCGAACTGCCCGTGCTGACCCGCGGCCGCGCCGCCATCGTCATTACCCACGCCGCGGTGCCCCCAAGCTTCACGCGCGTGCTGGACCTGCGCGCCGGCAAGCTGTCCGAACGCCGTCACGCGGCGGTCTAGCCGCAGCGCACCCGGAGCGAGGCGAGATCGTCCACCTCGATGGTGCGGTTGTTGGTGATGCCGATCGTCCCGAGCTGGCGCAGCTTGGTCAGCTGCCGCGATACTGTCTCAACGCGGCGCGGCCGTGGTGAGGTTTGTCGCACGCGGCAATCAGTCCCGGGGGCCAGGTTTGGCGTACCACAACACCCAGGCCAGCGTGCCCATCAGCAGGCTGAAGGCGATGATCACGGCGGTAACGACGATGATGGCTTCGGGCGGCATTTGGCGGTCCTTGCTTGAAGGGGCCAAGGCCATCATGCGCAACGACGGATCGCTTTGATCCAGATCAAAAGTTCCGCCGCTTCCGTCACTTAGCCGGCGCGTGTCGATAACCGACTATCGGACCGGTTGAATGTCCGGCGCCAATTGCAGATGGTGCGGCAGCGCTCGCCTCGGCGCCACACTCAGCAGACAGCAAGGACGGACGACAAATGGTGAAAGCAGCATTCCTCGGGCTCGGCGTGATGGGCTATCCGATGGCGCGCCATTTGCAGGCCAAGGGGCACGAGGTCACCGTTTACAACCGCACCACCGCCAAGGCCGAAAAGTGGGTTTCGGAGCATGGCGGGAACCTCGCGAAAACGCCCGCCGAGGCCGCTGAGGGCCAGGACATCGTGTTCGCCTGCGTCGGCAACGACAATGACCTGCGCGAAGTGACGCTGGGCGACAACGGCGCGTTCAAGAGCCTCAAAGAGGGCGCCATCTTCGTCGATCACACCACCGCGTCCGCCGGCATCGCGCGCGAACTGCACGCTGCCGCTACCGCAGCCGGCTTCAGCTTTCTCGATGCCCCGGTATCAGGTGGCCAGGCCGGCGCCGAGAACGGTCAGCTCACCGTGATGGTGGGCGGCGACCAGCCGGTTTTCGACGCAGCGCAGCCCACCATCATGAGCTTTGCCAAGGCAGCCCGGTTGCTTGGGCCGCCCGGCGCCGGCCAGCTCGCCAAGATGATGAACCAGATCTGCATTGCCGGCGTAGTGCAGGGCCTCGCCGAGGCCATCCATTTCGGCAAGCAGTCGGGCATGGATATCGAGGCGGTGATCGACGTGATCTCGAAGGGCGCGGCGCAGTCCTGGCAGATGGAAAACCGCTACAAGACCATGAATGCCGGCAAGTTCGATTTCGGCTTCGCCGTCGACTGGATGCGCAAGGACCTCGGCATCGTGCTCGAGGAAGCCCGCGCCAATGGTGCCAAGCTCCCTCTGACGGCGCTCGTCGATCAGTTCTACGCCGAAGTGCAGGCAATGGGCGGCAAGCGCTGGGATACCTCGAGCCTGCTCGCCCGGCTCGAGCGCTGAGCGCGCTCGAGTCCTGTCGCGTCGTGTCGGATTACCGGGCGAACGGCACCGAGGCAGTGAGGACCTGGCCGGAATCGTTGAACTCGACCTCGAAGTCGACGGTGATGGAGCCGCCGTTCAGCAGGATGCGCGAACCGATGCGGACATCGTTTCCGCCGCGATCCTTCTGCTTTTCGCGCAGGTCGAAACTGACCGTGTCGCCAGCGATGCGCCCAACGGCAACGCCGGTAAAGCCGGCGTTCGAGCTCATCGCTGCCTGGTAGCGCTGGGCCTTGTCGTCGTAGGCAATCGTGCCGCTGACTGACAGCGTCATGTCGACCAGGCTGCAACGGCCGGCGTAGTTGATCTTGTTCAGGTTACCCTTCGATATGCCAAGCCGGCACTTGAACGGTTCAGGGTTCTGGCCCCCGACCAGCGCTCCCGTGCCCTTCCAGTCGCCGACATAGGACTCCAGCAGTTCTACCGGCCCGGCCAACGCCGGCCCCGTCAGGGCCATTGCCGCCACGGCTACGGCTGCTTGCAAATGCCGTCTCATCTTCACACGCCCTCCATCGGCGCACCGCGTCCCCAAGAACACCGAAATCTGTAAGCGACCGGGTATTCAGCTCGGTTCCATTTTGACTTGCCCGCCCGGCGATGCCAGAGATCATGCCGCGGACCGAAATAAGCAAGATCGGCCGCACATTGTTTTGCTTTGGCCCCTACCGCAAGTCCCAAATGGCACTGATCCAAGACCACAACGCCAGCCCGCTCCCTTCGGCAGCACAGCCGATAGTTGACGCTTCCGGCGTGAACTACACTTTGGAGGTCGCCTCACGCCCGCTGCACATTCTTCGCAATGTCGGGCTTCGGGTCGAAGCCTCTGAAGTTGCAGCGATTGTTGGGCCTTCAGGCAGCGGCAAAACCTCGCTTCTGATGCTGCTGGCGGGGCTCGAGCGGGCCACCTCCGGCAAGGTGGTCGTCGCCGGACAGGATCTTTCCTTACTGACCGAAGATGAACTGGCGGTGTTTCGGCGCAACACTTTGGGAATTGTTTTCCAGAGCTTCCATTTGATCCCCTCGCTGACCGCCTTGGACAATGTTGGCCTCGCCCTCGAGATCGCCTCGCCCGACCTGCCATTGGCCCAGGTGCGCGAGGCTGCGGCTGCGGCGCTGGCCGCCGTCGGCCTCGGCGATCGGCTCGATCACCGGCCTGCCGCGCTCTCGGGCGGCGAGCAGCAGCGCGTCGGGCTGGCCCGCGCCATGATCGCCAAGCCGCGCCTGTTGCTGGCCGACGAGCCGACCGGCAATCTCGACCAGCAGACCGGTGCCGTCGTGGTCGACCTGATGTTCGACCTAGCCCGCCGCCAGGGCACAGCGGTGGTCCTCATCACCCACGATCCGTCGCTCGCGGCGCGCGCCGACCGGGTGTTCACCATGACCCAGGGCGACCTGGTCGAGACGGTCCGCGCCTGATGCGAGCCCTGCTGGCAGCCATCCGCATCGGCCTGCTCGATATGCGCGGCGACATGCGCCGCTTCGGCTTGTTGATCATCTGCCTCGCCGTCGGCACGGCGCTGATCTCCGGCGTCAGCTCGGTCGGCGCCAGCATCCGCCAGGCAGTCGAGGAGAACGCCGCGGTGCTGATGGGCGGCGATGTCGAGTTGTCCCGCGCCGACCGGCAGGCGACCCCCGAGGAGCTCGCGCTGATCTCGGGCTTCGGCAAGGTCTCCAGTGTCATCGACACCAACGTGCGCGCCGAAGTCGGGGACGCGGACGCCTTTGTCGATCTGATCTCCGTCGGCGACAGCTACCCGCTGCTCGGCGCTGTCGGCAGCGCGCAATTGCCGGCAGGTGAAACCCCGTTCGATTTCCTCGCCTACCGCGACGGCATGTTTGGCGCGCTGGTCAATCCGCTGATGCTCGATCAGCTAAGCATCTCCATCGGCGACACGCTGCAGATCGGCGGCACCGATTTCCAGGCCCGCGGCGTGCTGGCCAGCCTGCCCGATGCCGCAG
This sequence comes from Devosia sp. P3_B2, assembly GCF_056402875.1. Lineage (NCBI taxonomy): Bacteria > Pseudomonadati > Pseudomonadota > Alphaproteobacteria > Hyphomicrobiales > Devosiaceae > Devosia > Devosia sp. P3_B2. The sequence continues at coordinate 67,441 of NZ_JBFUGO010000012.1, forward strand.
TGCGCGGCTTCCGCCTCGGCCTCCCCGCCGTCATCACCACCGACGCCCTTGCCATCCTCTCCGATCGCACCTCGCCGCTACCCGGCCTCGGCACCTTCTTCCGCTACAAGGTGCTGCTCACCGAAGGCGATGCCGATTCCGGCAAGGCTGCGCTCGAAGCCGCGCTCGCCGACCCCAGCTGGACCGTGCGTTCCGCCCGCGAAGGTCTGGGCCCGATGGTGCGCTATTACGACCTGTTCATGCGCTTCCTGGTCATCGTCGGCCTCGCTTCGCTGCTGATCGGCGGCGTCAGCGTCTGGACCAGCATCTCGGCTTATGTCGCCGAACGCGCCAATGTCATCGCGGTGCTGCGCAGCATGGGCTCCGGCAAGGCACGCATCTTCATCCATTTCTTCGCCCAGATCGCCGCCCTGGCCGCCATCGGGGTCGGCATCGGCCTCGTGATCGGCGCCGGCACCGCGCTCCTCGCGCTGCCGATCATCGGCGGCGCCGTCGGAGTGCATCTGGCGCCAACCCTGCATGTACAGCCGCTGCTGGTCGCCGCGGGCGTCGGCCTCATCACTGCCTTTGCCTTCTCTTACTTGCCGCTGCAGCAGGCGCAGACCATCAGCCCGGTGACGCTGTTCCGCTCCAAGGGCCTCGCCGCCCCGCCGATCGAGTGGGGCAAGCTGCTGCTCTCCGCGCGCATCCTGCCGCTGCTGTTCGCCGGCGCGCTGTTCCTGTGGCTCGCGATCGTCATGACCGACGACCCGATGCTGGTCGCCGCCTTCGGCATCGTCAGCATCCTGTCGGTGCTGCTGTTCCAGCTCGGCATCGTTGTCGCCCGCTACGCGCTGCACCGCCTGCCCGAGCCCCGCAACCGGGTGCTGCGCTACGCCCTGCGCAATATCGCGACCACCGGCAACAACGCCTCCTCCGTCGTCGTCTCGGTCGGGCTGGCGCTTGCCATGCTGGTGGTCGTGCTGGTGCTGCAGGTGAACCTCCGCAACGAATATCTCGGTGCCTCGGTGTTCGATGCGCCCACCCTCGTCGCCTCCGACCTCTTCCCCGACGAAGTCGAAACCCTGCAGGCCATGGAAGACTCCGGCGGCGACGTCACCGCCTTCTCCGCCACCCCGATGCTGCGCGGCGCCCTCGGCGCGTTGAACGACAAGCCGGCGGCCCTGCTGCAGCCGCGCGGACCCGAAGCCTCGTTCCTGCTCTCGGGCGAAATCCCGCTGACCTACCGCCAGCACCTCCCGACCACCTCCAAACTCGTGGCCGGCCAGTGGTGGGCCAACGACTACCAGGGCCCGCCGCTGGTTTCGCTGCACCAGAGCCTCCGCTCCGGGCTGGGCGTCAATCTCGGCGACAAGCTGTCCTTCCAGATCTTCGGCGAAACCATCACCGCGGAAGTCGCGAACTTCCGTGACTATTCCTGGCAGGGCGGCATCGATTTCCTCGCCACCTTCTCGCCCGGCGTGCTCGAGGCCTACCCCTCGACCCTGCTCGGCGCCGTCACCGCCGCCCCCGGCCGCGAAGAGGCGGTGGAGCGCATGCTCGCCACCACGCTCCCCGATGTCCGCTTCATCGCTATCGGCGCCACCCTCGAGCAGATCACCCGGGCCCTGGGCCAGCTGTCGCTCGCGGCCTCATTGGTCGGCGGCCTCGCCGTCGGCAACGGCCTGCTCGTCCTGATCGGCAGCCTCGCCACCGGACGCCGGCAGCGCCAGGCCGATGCCGTGATCACCAAGGTGCTCGGCGCCAAGCGCTTCGACGTGCTCGTCGTTTCCGTGCTGCACTACGTGCTGCTGGCCGCCTTCGCGGCCTTGCTGGCGACGCCGCTCGGCATCGCCCTCGCCTGGATCCTTACCATGGTGCTGCTCGACGTCGATTTCGCGCTCGACGCCGCAACGCTGGCCGCCGTCGACCTCGGCGCCATCGTCATCACCGGTTTCCTCGGCGCCACTACCATTATCGGCGTGCTGTCCGCCCGCTCGGCCGGTTTCCTGCGCGAGCCGTAAGCTCCCGCCCCGCAAGCGTTTCCTACTCGAAGCGAACATATCCGCGGCGAACGCTGAGGTACGTGTTGCAGCGGAAGGAAAACTGTTCAATGTTGCAGAGGCTACGATCAGCAAGGCGGGCACGAAGAACCGCCAGATCGAGCCGTGACTAGGAGAGACTGCTACACCAGGAGGAGAAATCTTAATGACTTTCAAGAAGTTAAGCCGTCGCGACGTCCTGAGGGGGACAGTTGCTACAGGCGCCGGCCTTCTCGCCGCGGGAAGCGGCCTGCCGGTTTTCGCTCAGGATGCAGCCAAGCCCGCACCTGACGCGCCGCTTCCGGTAGGCTCGGCCGACAAGCTGACCGTCATCCACCGCACCGAATATTTCGAAGCTGCGCAAACCGCCTTCCGCGACACCGTCAGTGCTTTCGCGAAGGCCAACAATGTCGAGCTCGATATCTCGACCACCAACCCGGAATCGTTCGGCGATTTCCTCGGCAAGATGTCGGCGGCCGTCAAGGCCGGCAATCCGCCCGATTTCGCCTACACCAGCAACGTCTCCATCTCGCAACTGCACCTGCTCGACCTAGTCGAGGACATGACCGACGTCGTCGACGAAGCGGTCAAGCTTTATGGCGACATCATGCCGGGGCTGAACGCGGCCAAGACCGCCCAGTTCGACGGGCGCTGGGCGGCGGTTCCGCTCATCGGCACCACCACGGGCTACTATATGCGTGGCGACAAACTGAAGGAAAAGGGCATCGATCCGGCTTCGCTCAAGACCTTCAGCGATCGTCGCGAAGCGGCCCTTGCGATCTCCGGCCCGGATTTCTACGGCTGGGGCGTTACCCCCAACCAGTCCGGTGACGGCTTCGGCTTCCTGATCCTCCTGATCCAGGCCTTCGGTGGTCACTTCACCGACAAGGCGGGCCAGATCGTGCAGTTCGACTCGCCCGAGACGGTGGCCGCTTACGAGTGGCTCAAGGAGACCTACGACCGCAACGGCAAGTACGCCGCCATGCTGCCGCCGGGCGTCGAAAGCTGGACCGATACGTCCAACAACGAGGCCTTCCTCGCTGGCCAGATCGGCTACACGCATAACGCGTTCAGCGTCTATGCGCAGTCGAAGCGCGACAACAACCCGGTCTATCCGAACATCGTGCTGCTGCCGGCTCCGACGGCCAACAACGGCGACAGCCGCAATGGCGGCCAGGTCGGCGGGTGGATGACCGTGTTCAAGGGCGCCAAGAACGCCGACCTCGCCAAGAAGCTCGCTCTCGACCTGCTCGATCCGGTGAACTTCGGCAAGATCGCGGCGCTCGGCAGCGTGCTGTTCACGCCGGCCTACAAGAACCTGTGGACCGACGAACTGCTGGCGGGCGACCCGAACCTGAAGGTCATCAAGGAGCAGGTCAGCGTCACCGACCCGTTCCTCGGCCAGTCCTGGCCGGCCGATCCGAACGCCGGTGTCGATGCCATCCGCGCGCAGGGCGTGGTGGAGCAGTCCGTCGCCAACGTCATCTCCGGGCGCATGGCCCCCGCCGATGCGGTGAAGGATGCGCACCAGAAGATGCGCGATATCTTCGAAGAAGGCGGCATGACGCAGCCGTAGGACTGATGTCCGATGCGAGGGAGGGCGGCGCGACCGCCCTCCCGATTTCGATAGCACAGCGTCGACGACGGCCATCCTCCCTCGCGGGGCGTGAGCGCGGCTGTCTGCAACGGTTCACAAAGCCGTCACATCCGGTTCGGCCGAAAGCGCGATATACAAGACTTTGAAGGGAACAGTTCATGGTTGATCAGGCTCAGGTAGACAGCGCGCCGGTGCGGGCAGCACGGCCAATGTCCACCGCGCGCCGCCTGCAGGCGATACTCGGGCGCGATTGGAAAATCGCGATCCTGTTCATCCTGCCGATGGCGGTGATCATGGTGGGGCTGATCTTCTGGCCCTTCGTCAACGCCATCCTGATGAGCATGACCACGCTGAACTTCCAGACCGGCGACACCGTCAATGTCGGTCTCAAGAACTTCCAGCGCCTGTTCACCAACTCCGACTACCTGCTGGCGATGGGGAACACGATCACCTTCACCCTGTGGTCGCTGAGCATCAAATTCGTCACCGGCATGACCATCGCCATGATCCTCAACAGCAAGCTGCCGACCCGCGACCTCCTGGCCGCGATCATGCTGCTGCCCTGGATCGTCCCCGAAATCGTCACGGCGCTCGCCTGGAAGAGCATCTACGACCCGCTGTTCGGCGGCCTCAACCCGATCCTCCAGGGCCTCGGCGTCATCGAGAAGCCGCTGGGCTGGCTGTCCGACCCAAAGATGGCGATGGGCAGCGTCATTGCGGTGAACGTCTGGAAGGGCATCCCGTTCTTCACCCTGCTGCTGCTCGCCGGCCTCAAGGCGATCGACAACGAGCAACTCGAAGCCGCCGAGGTTGATGGCGCGAGCGCCGTGCAGCGCTTCCGCTATGTCACCCTGCCGGGGCTCAAATACGTCATCATCGTCGTGCTCTTGCTGAGCTTCATTTCCACCTTCAACCAGTTCGGCCTCATCTTCCTGATGACCGGCGGTGGCCCGGGCGGCGCGACGAAACTCTATTCGATCCTTGCCTACGAGAAGGCCATCGGCTCGCTGCAATACGGCCCGGGTAGCGCGATTGCTCTGAGCGTGGCGCCGCTGATGGCGATCCTTATCTACTTCCTCGCCAAGACCATGCGGCGCGAAGAGCGTGCTGCCGCCATCGACAGCAAGCCCAGCTTCGGCGCCCGGGTCGCCCGGGTGGTGCAGGCTGCCTTCGGCAGGGTGCTCGATGTCCTGTTCTGGCCGTTCGACATGCTGTTCCGCGGCTTCGGGCTCGTCGCGACGGCAGTTGGCCGCCGCTTCCCCGTCCCACCGGGCAAGAAGTATGTCGCCAAGCAACGCAACGAGCGCATCTATATCGGGATAAGGCTGCTAGTGCTGCTGCCGATCCTGATCTTCGTCTTGTTCCCGTTCTTCTGGGTGATCATCACCTCGTTCAAGACCACGCCGCAGATCAGCGCCCGGACCTCGATCTTCTGGCCGGAGCCGTTCACGATCGATCAGTACGTCTCGCTGATCCGCGACTCGCAGTTCCTCACCTGGCTGCGCAACTCGGTGCTGGTGGCGGCGGTGAGCACGCTCGTCTCGGTGACGTTCGCGGCGCTTGCCGCCTACGCGCTGACGCGGTTGAAATTCACCGGGGCAGGGCTGCTGACCACGTTCATCCTGATCACTTACCTCCTGCCTGGCACGCTGATCTTCATCCCGCTCTACCAGACCCTCAGCGACCTGGGTCTCATCAACAGCTACGGCTCGCTGATCGTCACCTACCCGACCTTCCTGATGCCCTTCGCCACCTGGGTGCTGATCGGCTACTTCCGCACCATCCCGGTCGAGCTCGAGGAAGCGGCAATGATCGACGGGGCGAGCCGCATCTACGCGTTCTGGAAGATCACCCTGCCGCTGGCGGCGCCGGCACTGCTGTCGGTGACGCTGTTCGCCTTCACCAACGCGTGGAACGAGTTCCTCTTCGCCTTCGTGTTCATCACCTCGGAATCGCTCCGCACGTTGCCCATCGGCCTCCAATCAATGGTGGTGGGCGACATCCTGCCCTGGGGCAAGCTGATGGCCGCCTCGCTGCTGACCGCGGTGCCGGTGGCGGTGCTCTACATGTACACCCAGCGCTTCCTCGTCGGCGGTCTCACCGTCGGCGGCGTCAAGGGCTAGTAAACAAACCCGGGGGGCGCCGCCGGCGCCCTCCGCTTCCTGCTCGAGAGATCCCCAGAGTGACGAACGCCACACCCATCGTCACCGGCATGCGGGTGGTGCCCGTCGCCGGCGAGGACAGCATGCTGCTGAACCTCAGCGGCGCGCACGCCCCGCTGTTCACCCGCAACATCGTCATCCTCACCGACAGCCTCGGGCATACCGGGCTCGGCGAGGTGCCGGGCGGCGAGGCCATCGCTAGCACGCTCGAGGACAGCCGCGAGCTGATCGTCGGGCGCGAGATCGGCGCCTATCGCACCCTGCTGCGGCAGGTCGGCGAGACCTTTGCGGGCCGCGATGCCGGTGGCCGCGGCGCGCAGACCTTCGACCTCCGCATCACCATTCACGCCGTCGCCGCCCTCGAATGCGCGCTGCTCGACTTGATGGGCCAGTTCCTCGGCGTGCCGATGGCCGAGCTGCTCGGCGATGGCCAGGTCCGCGACCGGGTCGAGATGCTCGGCTACCTGTTCTATGTCGGCGACCGGACCCGCACGCCGCTCGGCTATCGCGCCAACCAGGTCGGCGACGACTGGATCCGGTTGCGCGACGAGCCGGCGCTCGATCCGGCAGCGATCGTTCGCCTCGCCGAGGCCGCCGAGGCGCGGTACGGCTTCCGCGATTTCAAGCTCAAGGGCGGCGTGCTGGCCGGTGAGCAGGAGGCGGACGCTATCGAGGCCATGGCGGTGCGCTTCCCCGATGCGCGGCTGACCATCGACCCCAACGGCGCCTGGTCGCTGCATGAGGCGATCGGCATCGCGAAACGGCTGGCGCCGATCCTCGCCTACGCCGAGGATCCGTGCGGTGGCGAGCATGGGTTCTCAGGGCGCGAGGTATTGGCAGAGTTCCGGCGCGCCACCGGTATCAAAGTCGCGACCAACATGATCGCCACCGACTGGCGGCAGATGGGCCACGCGATAACGCTCGGCAGCGTCGACATCCCGCTCGCCGACCCCCACTTCTGGACCCCACGCGGCTCGATCGACGTCGCAAAGCTCTGCGCCCGCTGGGGCCTCACCTGGGGCAGCCACTCGAACAATCACTTCGACATTTCGCTCGCCATGTTCACCCAGGTCGGCGCCGCCGCACCCGGCGCCATCACCGCACTCGACACCCACTGGATCTGGCAGGACGGCCAGCGGCTGACAGTGGAACCGCCGCTGATCCGCGACGGCCACGTCGCGGTGCCGGAGCGGCCGGGGCTAGGAGTGGAGCTGGATGAGGCGGCGCTGGAAGCCGCGCACCAGCGCTATCGCGCGCTGCCGGCCGGGAGCCGCAATGACGCAGCGGCGATGCAGTACTTGATCCCGGGCTGGACGTTCGACCCGAAGCGGCCAGCGCTGGTGAGGTAGGGCACCGGTCTGCCTTCTCCCCTTGTGGGAGAAGGTGGCACGAAGCGCCGGATGAGGGGGCCCGCAACCACGGGTTGCGCGATCGGAGCGAAAGCGACGAGCGACGGAGTGCTCGGAGAGATACCCCTCATCCGCCCTTCGGGCACCTTCTCCCACAAGGGGAGAAGGCAATCCCCGCTAGGTCAATGCTGACTCAAGCAAACCAGGTCGTCCCCGGATACTGGTGCGCCTTCGCCACTTCTTCGTTCAGTTCCAGGCCGATCCCCGGTCGGTCGCTCAGCTTGATCCGCCCGTTCTGGATGATGTCGCCGCCATCGGTGATCGTCGACCAGTAGTCGCGGTTGAACCAGTGGAACTCGAGGATCAGGAAGTTCGGCACCGTCGCGCAAACCTGTGCCGAAGCCATGGTGCCGATCGGCGACGACACGTTGTGCGGCGCAAACGGGATCGAGTAGAGGTCCGCCATCTCGGCGATCTTGCGGCACTCACTGAGCCCGCCGCATTTCGGAATATCCGGCATGATGATGTCGAGGGCCTGCTGCTCGAACACCTTGCGGAAGCCATGGCGCAGGTAGAGGTTTTCGCCGCCGCAGATCGGCACGCTGGTCGAGCGCGTGATCTCTGCCATGGCGTCGATGTTTTCCGGCGGGATCGGCTCCTCCAGCCACATCAGCTGCAAGTGCTCGAGGTCCTTGGCGAGCCGGATGGCGGAGTGCTTGTCGAGCCGCGTGTGCAGGTCGCAGGCGACATCGACCTCCTTGCCGGCGGCCTTTACCACCATCTCGGCCAGCTCGACCATGCGGTCATGCTCCCACTTGTTGGGAGTCATGTTGAACTTGTCCTTTTCGTACCAGCCGGTCTCCGAACCGGTGTGGCCATAGGCGCGGATGTCGAGATCCACCTTGAGCGCGGTGAAGCCGGCCTCCAGCACCTCGTCGACCACCGCCTGCACTTCGCCCATGTTCATGCCGGGCGAGACTTCGCAGTCGCAATAGACGCGGATGTCGTCGCGGAACTTGCCGCCCATCAGCTCGTAGATCGGCACCTTCAGCGCCTTGCCCTTGAGGTCCCACAGAGCAATCTCGATCCCGGTCAGCGCCGTGATCAGCGCCCCCGCGAAGCCGCCCTCGAACACCAGGCTGCGCCGTGTCTCCTCGAAGATCGCGTCGATGGCGAAGGGGTCGCGGCCCACCAGCCTCTCGGCCAGTTCCTGGATGATGGCGATGGCCTGGTGGCCGCCATGCACGCATTCGCCGAGACCGGTGATCCCCGCGTCGGTCTCGATCTTCACCCACAGATGCATGCAATGGCCGCTCGTCGCCGCCGTCTTCACCGAAGTGATCTTCACGTCACGTCTCCCTCACTCTGCCCGCAATCCTCCGCGCGAGCCCGGGGCAGGTTACAGCCCGAGCCAACCTTGGCAACCCTCCGAACGGGTTAGAGAAATCGTTGCCCGGCCGCCTCCGCCACACCCCGCCTCACACCGCCGCCGTTGACAGGCCCGTCACCCCGGCGTAGAAAAACCCGACGGTTTAACGTAAAACCAATTCAAGCCTCTCCGCGCAGTTCGATCGAACCAAGAATCGTCGCGCGGAAACATGGGCTTAGAGGTTTAACGCGAAACCAGGGGAGGATTTCGACTTTGGCGCGAGCTACCATCAAGGACGTAGCACAGGCTGCGAACGTGTCGCCGATGACCGTGTCCAACGTCATCAACGGCCGCCGCGCCAAGGCCTCCGACGACACCGTCGAGCGCATCATGATGGCGGTGAAGACCCTCGGCTACCGGCCGAACATGAGCGCCCGCAGCCTCGTCTCGAACGCCTCGCGCATGGTCGGGGTGATCATCCCGTTCACGGAAAACCAGAACCAGCTGCTGCTCGATAACCCGTTCTATGCCGAGATGATCTCCGGCATCGAAAGCGCCCTGCGCGCCAACGGCTACTACATGATGCTCAGCGGGGTAGGGGAGAGCAATGCACAGCTCGATACCCTGTCGCACTGGAACATGGACGCGCTGATCGTCCTCGGCGTCTACCGCGAAGCCCTCTACGAGCGGCTGCGCGAACTCGACCTGCCGACGCTGCTGATCGACAGCTACATCGACGACCCCGCCTTCCATCGCCTCGGCGTCGACGACGAAGCCGCGGCCTACCAGGCGACGCGCTACCTGATCGGCAAGGGCCATCGCGGCGTGGCGCTGATCACCGGCGTCATCCGCACCGATGGTGTCATCGAGCGCCGCGTGGCCGGCTACAAGCGGGCGCTAGCGGAAGCCGGCATCGGTTTCGATCCAGCGCGTATCCTCTCCGGCTCCGTCACCTTCGACTGGGGCGCCGAGGCCGCCGAGCAGCTCGTCGCGCTCCCCGGCACCACTGCCGCCTTCTGCACCGCCGACCTGATCGCCGCAGGCCTCCTCGCCGGGCTGCACAAGCTCGGCAAGCGCATCCCCGAGGACTACTCGGTGATGGGTTTCGACAACCTGTCGATCTCGCGCATGGTCTATCCGGCGCTCACCACGATGGACCAGTCGATCCTCGGCAAGGGCCAACTCGCCGGCCGGCTGATCAGCGCCATCCTCGGCAAGACCGACGCCCCGCGCGAAAGCTTCATCGACGTCGCCATCGTCGAGCGCGACAGCGTCGCCACGCGGAGCACGTTATGAGCCCCGCCGCCGATCGCTCGAAGTATGTCGCGCTGGCGGTGCTGCTGCTGCCCAGCCTCGCCGGCATGGTGGTGTTCCTGATGGCCCCGGTGCTGTCGTCGCTGGTGCTCAGCTTCTCCGAGTGGGACCTGATCGGCGAGATCAACTGGGTCGGTATCGACAACTACCTCACCGCGCTCGCCGATCCTGCGGTGCTCGGCGCGCTCCGTAACACCCTCACCTTCATCCTCGGCTACTTGCCATCGGTGGTGATCATCGCGCTCGGCCTCGCCTTGCTGCTCAACCGCCGCATCAAGGGACGCGTGGTGTTCCGGGCGATCTATTTCGTCCCGGTCGTCACCTCCTGGGTCGCGGTGTCGCTGATCTGGAAGTGGCTGCTCAACCCGCAATACGGGCTGGTCAATTTCGCGCTCGGCGCCATCGGCATCAAGGGCCCCGGCTGGTTGTTCGACCCGGCCTGGGCGATGACCGGCGTCATCCTCACCTCGGTGTGGAAGGATATCGGCTTCGTCACGGTGATCTATCTCGCGGGCCTCCAGGATATTCCCGAGCCGCTCTATGAGGCCGCCGCGCTCGATGGCGCGACACCCTGGCAGCGCTTCTGGTCGATCACCTTCCCGATGCTGGCGCCGACGACGTTCTTCGTCACCACCATCTCGCTGATCTCGTCGTTCCAGGTGTTCGACCAGGTCTGGATCATGACCCAGGGCGGCCCCGCTGGCGCCACGTCGGTGATGGTCGAGCTGATCTACAAGAACGCCTTCAGCTACTACAAAATGGGCTACGCCTCGGCGATTTCCTGGGTGCTGTTCGCGCTGATCTTCGCCGTCACCATCGCCCAGAACCTCTTGCAGAAGAAGCTGGATCGGTCCGATGGCTGACGCGACCCTTCTCACCGCGAACTCGCTGAGCCGCGCCGCCGAGCGCAAGCGCCCGCCGGTCCGGATAGCCGACCTCGCCACCTACGCGATCCTCATCCTCGGCGCAGTCGTCATGCTGCTGCCCTTCGCCTGGATGGTCTCGACCTCGCTGAAGACCGCCGGCGCCACCTTCGTCACGCCGCCGCAATGGCTGCCCGACCCGGCCACCCTCGACAACTACACGAGGGTGTTCGACTCGGCCCCCGTCGGCCAGTTCCTCATCAACTCGATCTTCGTCTCGGTCACCTCGACTGCGCTGATGGTCCTCTTCTGCGCCATGTCGGGCTACGCCTTCGCCCGCATCGAATTCCCAGGCCGCACCGTGCTGTTCTACGCCTACCTCGCCACCCTGATGATCCCGCAGCAGGTGACCCTCACCCCGCTGTTCATCATCATGAACTTCCTCGGCTGGACCAACACCTACCAGGCGCTGATCCTGCCCTCGAGCTTCGGTGCCTTCGGCACGTTCCTGCTCCGCCAGTTCTTCCTTCGCCTCCCCAAGGAGATCGAGGAAGCCGCCTTCATCGATGGCGCCGGTTACATCAGGATCTTCTTCACCATCGCCATCCATCTGGCGCGCCCGGCGCTCGCGACGCTGGCGGTGTTCGCCTTCATGGCCAGCTGGAACAGCTTCCTGTGGCCCCTGATCATCACCACAGACCAGTCGATGATGACCCTGCCGCTCGGGCTATCCGCCCTGCAGGGCCGCTGGACCACCGACTGGAACGTGCTGATGGCCGGCACGGTGATCGCCACCCTGCCGATCATCGCCGTCTACATCTTCGCCCAGCGCTTCATCATCAAGGGCCTGTCCCATACCGGGCTCAAATAACGGACCAAAGGTCTCAAGGAGGAGAACGACCATGCTGCGTAGGACTTTTACCGGACTGTTGCTCGCAACCGCCCTCATCACCCCGGCGCTCGCCGAGGACGTCACCGTCAAGTACATGACCTTCTCGGCCGCGCCGAACTACCTGAAGGAACTCGACGCCACCATCGCTGCCTTCGAGGCCGATCACCCCGGCATCAAGGTCACCTACGAGACCGCCGCCTGGGACGCCTATTTCACGAAGCTGCAGACCCTCGTTGCTGCGAAGCAGGCGCCCGACGCCTTCGAGCTCAACTTCGAGAACTTCGTCACCTATGCCGACAAGGGCGCCCTCGCCGACCTCACCCCGCTGATATCGGCTGACACGGGCTTCTCGACCAGCGTCTACAACCCGACGGCGCTCGCCGCCTTCCAGCAGGATGGCAAGCAGTACGGCCTGGTCGAGAGCTTCTCCAACGTCGTGCTGTTGTATAACAAGGACCTGTTCGACGCGGCTAGCGTCGCCTACCCGACCGCCGACTGGACCTGGACCGAGGAGCTCGAGGCAGCGCAGAAGCTGACCAATGCCAGTGCCGGCGTGTGGGGCGACTTCGCCCCGATCCAGTTCTGGGAATTCTACAAGACCATCGCCCAGAACGGCGGCTCGATCCTCTCGCCCGACAAGAAGACCGTCACCATCGACAGCCCGCAGAATGTCGAGACGCTGCAGTGGATGATCGACAAGGTGTCGAAGTACAAGGTCACCCCGTCGGACGTCGAAATGGCGGGCCAGTCCTCCGAGGACCTGTTCAAGGCCGGCAAGATTGCCATGCTGCGCACCGGCATCTGGCTGCTCGGCGATTTCGCCGCCAACGCCAAGTTCAAGTGGGACATTGCGCTCGAGCCCGGCAAGACCAACAAGGCGCACCACTTCTTCGCCAACGGCGTCGCCGTCTCGGCCAACAGCGCCCACGCTGACGCCGCTTACCAGTGGATCAAGTTCCTCACCTCGTCGAAGGCCGCCGTCGACCTCCGCATCGCCGCCGGCTGGGAACTCCCCGCCGTCTCCGACGCCGCCGCCGTCCAGGGATACCTCGACCAGCCGGTCCCCGAGAGCCGCGAAGTCGTGTTCCAGGCCCTCGACACCGCCGTCGTCCCGCCGGTGATCGGCAACTGGAACCAGCTCACCGACGCCGTCGGCAAGGAACTCGAAGCCGCCAAACTCGGCCAGAAGACCCCCGAACAGGCGTTGAAGGACGCCAAGGTCGCGATCGAGGGGCTGCTCTAGCGCTACCTGCCTCTCAGTCGTCTCCCTCCCCCTCGCGGGGAGGGAGCAAGGGCGGGGGTGCGGAGCCACGACCTCTCCGCTCCACCCCAAGGTTTGCCTCCCAAAGGGCAAGGCCGGGAGCCCGCGGGCTCTCGGCCACTCACCACCGGAACCAGCCATGACCACCGACACCCGCGAACCCGCCCTCGCCGCCCACCACCCTTGGTTCCTCGACCTCTACGCCGCCCTGCTGCGCGATCCGACGACCGCCGCCCCTGAGGTCGCCACCCGCCTCACCACCGCCGATCCCAGCGACCCGATCGAAGCCGCCCTGGCCCTCTACCTTGCTGCCCTCGTTGCCCAATCGACCGGCGACCTAGCGCTGCTCCGCTCCACCAAAGCTGCGGCGCTCCGCACGTCCATCACCACCCGCCTCGAGCGCGAACTCTCCCCTAACCAGAACCACTTCACCGACACCTGGGTCGTCGCCCTCTGGGTCGCCGCTTTGCGCGAGACCAACCACGTCGTCCGCGACGAAGCCACTACCCGCTTGGTCGGCCGGGTGAAGAACCACGTCTACGCTCACCACGTCCGTATGGGGGCGCTGATGTCGTCCTCCGACAAGGCGACGCTCGACTTCAACGTGCTCCTCGCCGCCGTCCCCTTCGGCCTGTTCGACTGCGAGGACCTCGTCCTCGTCGACGCCGTCCGCAGCCTCACCACGCCCGACCGTCTCGCGTCAGCGACCGCCGCCGATCGCCAGCTGCTCGCCTGGTACTATGCCGAGCAGGGCAGCTACGCCAAAAGCCGCAAGCTCCTCGCCGACACCCCGGCCCCCATCGTCGCGCAGCGCCTCAAGACCCTCGGCCAGCTCGAAACCCGTTTCATCCGCCACAGCCCCGACGGCAACGGCAACCGCTACGAGCCGCTGGTCGAGGAGCGCTTCCCCAAGCTCATCACCGACACCGATGAGGTCATCGTCCGGGCCGTCGCTTCGCCCCTGTCGGCGGATGAGCCGCTCGAGCTGCTGGTCGGCAATACGGCCATTCCCGGCATGCTGAAGAGCGACTGCTGGGAGTTCATCCTTCCCCGCACCCCCGCCGGTTCACTCGTCGAGTACCTCATCCGCTTCAAAAGCCATTCAGACGTCGTGCAGGGACCGTTCAGCTACGAGGTCCTGACCCGGGTTCAGAATGTCAGCTCGGCTGACCTTACCGGCTCCCGCCTCGACCTCGTTCCCGGCGTAGGTTCTGGTTTCTCACCAATCCGTCTTGGCCCGGCGACCCTCACCGAAGTCTCCTACCTGCATGACCGCGCCGGCAAGATCCGCGAGATTTCCGCCACGCTGCTCCACCCGCCTTGCGGCTGGTACGGCTTCGGCGAGCGCTACAACGCCCTCAACCAGGCCGGCAATTTCGTCGATCAGTTCGTCTACAACCAGTATAAGGAACAAGGGCTTAGGACCTACATGCCAATGCCCGTCGGCTACACCGAGGCCGGCTTCGGCCTCCACCTCGCGACCGACTCCTACTCCTGGTTCGATCTCTCCACCCCAGGCGAAACCCGCTTCGGCGTCGAGGCCGACCACCTCGCCATCGACCTGTTCACCGGCTCTATCGCCGAGCAGGTCAGCCAGTTCATGGCCACCACCGGCGACCCCGAACCGGTCCCCGCATGGGCGCTGGGCCCTTGGATGAGCTCCAACAACTGGGACTCCGAGGCCGAAGTCAGGAAGCAGGTGGCCCTCACGCTCGAGCACGAAATCCCCGCCACCGTGTTGGTCATCGAGGCCTGGTCGGACGAGGCGACCTTCTACATCTTCAACGACGCGCAGTATGCCGAAAAGCCCGGCGCGAACGCCTTCGCCTACGGCGATTTCACCTTCCCCGAATGGGGCCGCTGGCCCGATCCAAAAGGCCTCACCGAGCACCTGCACGACAACGACCTGCGTCTGATCTTATGGCAGATCCCCATCATCAAGCAGTCCCCGGCGCTGAAGCACGCCCAGAAGCGCAACGACGAAAGCCATTTCTTTGCCGAGGGTTACGGCGTCCGCCACCCCGACGGCACGCCGCTCCGTCTGCCCGAAGGCTGGTTCAAGGACAGCCTGCTGGTGGATTTCACTAATCCCGAGGGCCGCGACTGGTGGTTCAGCAAACGCCAGTACCTCATCGACGAACTCGGCGTCGACGGCTTCAAGACCGATGGCGGCGAGATGGTCTGGGGCCGCGACCTCGTCTTCGCCGACGGCACCACCGGCCTCGAAAACCGCAACACTTATCCCCGCGATTACATCTCGGCCTATTATCGGTTCGCGCAACAGAACGGGGGCATCTGCTTTTCGCGCGCCGGCTACACCGGGGCGCAGACTTTTCCGGCACATTGGGCCGGCGATGAACGATCCACCTGGGATGCGTTCAAACGCTCGATCCTCGCCGGCCTCTCAGCCGGCATGTCGGGAGTGATTTTCTGGGGCTGGGACCTCGGTGGCTTCTCCGGCGAAGTCCCCAGCGCCGAGCTCTACATCCGCTCGGCCCAGATGGCGTGCTTCTGCCCGATCATGCAGTACCACGCAGAGAGCAAGGCCGAGTTCAACCAGGACCGCACCCCCTGGAACATCGCCGAGCGCTCTGGCGACCCGCGCGCCCTCACCGGCTACCGCTTCTACGCCAACCTCCGCATGTCGCTCATGCCCTACCTGCAGCAGGAGACGGCCTGGTGCGTCGCTCGGAAGCAGCCGCTGATGCGCGCAATGCTGCTGGATTATCAAAGGGATAGTCGAGTTATCCCCCTCTGGGATCAGTACATGTTCGGCCGCGATCTGCTCGTCGCCCCGATCATCCGCGAAGGCGAAACGTCGCGCGAAGTCTATCTCCCCGCAGGCCGCTGGTGGCACCTCTTCCAGAACCGCTGGTACGAAGGCGGGCGGACCCACCAAGTCGCTGCTCCGCTTGAGGAAATCCCGGTCTATCTGCGCGAAGGCACCATCCTCCCCCTGGCCTTCGACCAGGAAATCCGCCTGGGCGCCCCCATGCCCTCCGACATCGGCGCCCCACAGGTCACCGTCTTCCTGATCGCCGGCCTCCAGGACAACCAGCCCCTCCATCACGACGGCATCGAGATCACCCAGTTCGCCGGCGTCGTCAGGGTGACTGCCCCCGCCCAGCTCCCGCGCCGCTATCAACTGGTCTTCGTCGACGCTCCAACCCACGTTGAGCTGAACGGCATCCCGCAAACCCTTGGCAACCTTGATCTATCAGGCACCACCCTCGCCGCGCTGACCCTGCCTAAGTGAGATAAGCCGCACGCCAATCGTCGCTGGCGCCGACGGCCGTGCCGTTACGGACGAACAGGTGGACGAACAGCGCGAGGAGGGCGACGTCGAGGATATCCCCGGCCTAACAGATGGCCCAATGCGCGCCACCGACATCCTCCTCGCCGAAATCCGCAGCAAATCCACCCCAACCGGCAAGGTAGAACTGTTCGAGCCAAGACTGATCACCAGGAAGAGTTCGGGCAAACCAGCACATTGAGGGGCGCCTAACGGATGGCCACGAGAGCGGTTGGCTATGCCGGGTTGAGGCCCGCCAAATCAGTCGCGCCGTAACCGCAACATCACGGCGGCAGATGAATTCACAAGATTATTTGGAGAATAGTGCGCGCGGTAGCATGGGCGTCACCTGTACCTCGGTGCCGAGGAACGATGCCGCGGGCGAACGATGCCGATCGGCAGATATTCCCGAGTCCCAGGCTATGTCCGTGAAAGCCGTTGCAAACAGAACTACAGAACTAGGTCTGTGAGATGCGCGGACTCTGAGCGTGGTCAACTTGCAGAACACACGGCAGACCGCATGGCGGAGGGGTGACCGCTGTCTTGAACTCGGCTGATGCGGGACCCCGCCGAACAACGGGGCCCGCTCACAATGCAGTCTCAGGTGATGGAGCCGACCACACCCTCGATCAGGTAGTCCGTGCCCCACAGTGCGCCGTCGTAGAGGCCGAGCGTACCCTCGACGACGAGCTTGCCGGTATTGTCCTTGAGCGGGCCGACGAAGATCGGGGCCCCGAACTTGGTCTCGGCGATGGCCTTGGTGGCGGCGGCGATCGCTTCTTCGGTGGCCCCCGCGCCGAACGCGGTGGACGCGACCATGTCCTTGTCGTAGCCGCCCTCATTAACGTTGGGCAGCTTCTCGCCGGCGGCAATCAGTTTGGCGTATTCGGTGTAGACCGTGCCCCATTTCAGCTCGGCGCCAGTGATGAAGCCCTTGGGCGCCAGCGAAGCCTGATCGGCATTGTGACCACAGCTCTTGACCCCGCGCGCTTCGGCCGTCTCGACGATAACCTTGGGGCTGTCGACGTGGCAGGCGATGACATCGCAGCCGGCATCCACCAGCGCATTGGTCGCTTCGGCCTCACGCACCGGCAGGCTCCACTCGCCGGTGATGATGAGGCGCACCTCGGCGTTGGGGTTCACCTTTTTGACGCCCAGCGTGAACGCGTTGACGTTGCGCAGCACCAGCGCGATCGGCTTGGCGGCGATGAAGCCGATCTTGTTGGATTTGGTGGAGAGACCGGCGGCCACGCCGTTCACGTAGTGGCCTTGGTCGAGGTAGCAGAAATAGCCGCCCAGATTGATCGGATCGGTGTCCTTGTTCCACAGCGAGGTCGGGTGGCGGAACTCGACGTCCGGGTGCTTCTTCGCCGCCTCTTTCATGAACGGGTCGAAATAGCCGAACGAGGTCGGAAACAGGAGTTTTGCGCCATCAAGGCTGATCATCGATTCCATCGACTGGGCGACGGCATCGGTCTCGGGGACATTCTCCTCCTCGACCACGGTGACATCCGGCAGGGCCTTGAGCGCGGCGGCGCCGACGGCATGGGCCTGGTTCCAGCCGAAATCGGTGACCGGCCCGACATAGATCATGCCGATGGTGAGCGGCGTCGCGGCCTGTACCTTCAGTCCGCTCGCGAGCAGCAGCGATCCGGCAGCGGCGCTGCCGAGAAAGTGACGGCGGTTCATTGAGAAGTTGGACAAGGTTGCACCCCCATGAGTCCAGGTTTCATCGTCCGGGGAGCGCGGCATGCGCCCACCGTCTCGGCCGCGCGGCGGCGCGGCGATTGGTCTAGTCGGTTAGCTCCGGCGCGCTGTCAGGCGGCGCCGGCTTCAGTCACAAGGCGGTCGGCCTTGAGCTGTTCGTATTCGCCCACGCTGAGCGTCTTGATGTCGAACTGGTCGCGCGTGCGGGCATAACCATGGCCGCCGAGGCGGCCGATCGCGTCCATCTTGATCTGGTCGACGTAGAGGCGCGCCGGATCGACGATGTCGGCGCGGATATGGATGCCCAGCACCTCGCCCAAGACGATTTCGCGCGCCTTGCCGACCTCGATCGTCATGTGGCGGCGGCATTCCAGCGCCGCGGGCGCAGAGACGATGCGCGGGCTGCGCACGGCCTCGCCCGGGACTGTTTCGAGGCCGGCCTCGGCTAGTTCGTCGACGTCGGGCCCGAACTTGATGGCGCAGATCTCCATCTGCGCGGCTAGCGCATCGTCGACAATGTGGACAGTGAACTCCTCGGTCTCGCGGATATTGCGGGCCGTGTCCTTCAACCGCATGTCATCGTAATTCTCGATGCCGATGGCAACGATCGCCGGATCGTGGGTAAGGACGTTGAAGAAGCTGAACGGTCCGGCATTGCGCCGGCCTTCGCGGCTCAGCGTGGTGATGAACGCGATGGGCCGTGGGATCACCGTGCCGATCAGCAGCTTGTACCGCTCGCGGGCGCTCAGTTCGGCAAAGTCGAAATGCAGATGGCCGCTCATTTGGCGCGTTTCCGCTTGAGCGGGATGGCGCTGCCGCGGCCCGCGATGGCGCCGGCATAGCGGGACAGCACGTCGCCGAGCGCCACGCTGGCGGGGTCGGTATCGTGCAGGGCCCGGCGCTCCACGGCGGCCATGTGCACGTCCATGATGGCGATGGCCTTGACGGCGTCACCGGCCCGCAGCGCGGCGATGATCTCGGTGTGCTCGTTGGGGCCGCCGTGATCGTGGGTATGCGGCGAGCCATAGACGGCAAGGATCAGCGAGCAACGGGTCACGAGTTCGGACATGTAGCGCTCGAGCAGCACATTGCCGCTGAGCTTTGCCAACCGGATATGGAACTCGCCGCCGAGACGCCCGGCAACATGCTCCTCGTGCCGCTCGCGCGCCGCATCTTCTTCCCGCACCAGCCCCTCGAGTTCGGCGCCGAAACTGGGTTTCCAGCGCTTGATGACGAGGTCGACGGCCTGGGCCTCGAGCGCACGCCGGACCTCGAACACGTCGCGGGCTTCCGCCAGGGTCGGCTGGGCGACGATCGCCGTGCGCTTGGGGCGGGCGTCGACCAGCCCCTCCGACTGGAGCTTTGCCAATACCGCGCGCACCAGCGTCCGGCTCATGCCGAAATGCGCGCCGATCTCGTCTTCGGGCAGCTTGGTACCCGGCTGCAGCGCCCGCTCGAGGATCGCCTGTTTCAGCGCCTCATGAGCGATATCGATGCGGGGAGACGGTCGGGTCATCGGGGCCTCATGTTATTCGCACATTCATGCATACGAGATTGCAGGTGACAAGTATGCAAGATTTCGGCGTCGATCAGGCAAAAGCTCTATGAATCTGAGCAGGTTGTGACCAACATGCAGGAAATGCATGGCTGATCTGCAGGATTTCGGATCGCCGATCGTCCAATCATGTATACAGTTTTGGTATCCGAGACACGGAGGGGCGCATGCCGGCCAGGACCATTATCCTCAAGCTCAACCAGCAACAGCTCGAACTGATCGACCGCACGATCACGCAGGGCGCCGCTCCCGACCGCGCAGCGCTGGTGAAGCTCGCCATTCGCGAACACGCGGAGAAGCACGCCAAATGAGGACGGTGCTTCAGACCCGCGTTCTCGAGCCCGGCACCGGCAAGGCGATCGAATTGCTAGCCGGCCAAATCCTCCGCATCGAGCAGGTGGAGGGCGGTCAATGCGTCGATTTCAACGCCTTCAACCTCCACGACTACAAGGAGTTCATGCATTGCGGGCGCACCCGCACGGTGCACGGCTTCAACCCCACCGAGGGCACGTTCCTGTGGAGCCAGCCGCCGCGCGAGCGCGCGCTTCTCTACATCCTCAAAGACACCGTCAAGCGCAACGACGTACTGTTCCCGCGCTGCTCGGCCTATCTCTACGAAAGCGCCTACGGCTTTCACGACCACACCAACTGCCACGACATCCAGTCCGAGGCGCAGCGCGAGTACGGCCTGACCCCGGACGACGTACATGACAGCTTCAACTTCTTCATGAACACCGAAATCGGCGCCGACGGGCGGGCGACGATCACCCGTCAGTCGAGCCGGGCAGGGGACCACGTCGATCTCCTGGCCCTCACCGATGTGCTGGCCGTGCCCAATGTCTGCGGCGCCGACGTCATGCGCACCTCGAACTTCTCGCTGAAGCCGATCCGTCTCACGGTGTTCGAGGCGACGGAGGCGGACCTCGCGAGTGTCCCGGCGACGCCGATCCTCCGCAGCCAGCGGACGCCGAAAGACTTCCGCCAGCCCAACATCAAGGCCGACCGCGAACTCTACCGCGATCCCGCCTACGCGCCGGCCTTCACCAACGTGCCGATCCGTATCGAGGAGCTTGCCGTCACGCTGACCGAGCAAGAGGCGGCGATGTTCGACGCGGCACGGTTGCCGCTTTACGGCGACGACGAGGGCGCGGCACTACGCGACATGCTGTTTTCCTGGTGGGAGGAGCGCTACCTCGGGACCAACGCCGGGTCTCCAGCCATCACCAAGTGACCAGCGCTTCGGTGCTTCTGCACCGCCTGCTGGACGGCCTAGCCGCCCGCAAAAGCATTGTCCTGCCAAGCGAATTCCCGATGGCGGAGTAGCCCTCCGATCCAGTGTCCCATGCCTACTTGAATTGTTTAGTGAATAGTGCATTACTAAACATAAGAACTAAACACGCAGAGGCGTGTCGAGGGAGCCATACGGAGCGCTGAGGGGCGCTCGTATCAGGGGCTGCGTGGGCAGTCCCGCATTGGGAGGACAGCATGAATCCGACGTTGAGGACCGCTTTTGCGGGCGTAGCACTATTGTCTCTAGGAACCGTGGCGCCGCTGGTATCTGCGGGCGCCGCACAAGCCGAAGAACTGACCCTTTGCTGGGCTGCGTGGGACCCGGCCAACGCACTGGTCGAGCTCAGCAAGGACTTCACCGCCGAGAGCGGCATCGACATGAAGTTCGAGTTCGTACCGTGGACCAACTATGCCGAACGCTTCCTCAACGAACTCAACAGCAAGGGCCAGCTCTGCGACCTGATCATCGGCGACAGCCAGTGGATCGGCGGCTCGGCCGAGAACGGCCACTACATCAAGCTCAACGACTTCTTCGATGCCAACGGCATCAAGATGGACGACTTCGTCCCCGCCACCGTCGTCGGCTATTCCGAGTGGCCCAAGAACACCCCGAACTACTGGGCGCTCCCCGCCATGGGCGACGTCGTCGGCTGGACCTACCGCAAGGACTGGTTCGAAAACCCCGAGCTCAAGGCTGAGTTCAAGGCCAAGTACAACTGGGACCTCGCCGCCCCCACCACCTTCGACCAGCTCAAGCAGATCGCCGAGTTCTTCCAGAACCGCCAGATCGACGGCAAGACCGTCTACGGCGCCTCGATCTACACCGAGCGCGGCTCCGAAGGCATCACCATGGGCGCCATGGACGTGCTCTACAGCTACGGCTTCAAGTACGAGAACCCGGACAAGCCCTACGAGATGGAAGGCTTCGTCAACTCCGACAAGTCGGTGGCCGGCCTCGAGTTCTACAAGTCGCTCTATGATTGCTGCACCCCGCCGGGCGCCGCCAACAGCTACATGGGCGAGGGCGTCGATGCCTTCAAATCCGGGCAGGTGGCGATGCACATGAACTTTGCCTTCACCTGGCCGGGCCTGCAGAAGGACGAAGCCGTCGGCGGCGACAAGATCGGCTACTTCGCCAATCCCAAGGGCCCCGATGGCGAGCAGTTCGCCCAGCTCGGCGGGCAGGGCATCTCGGTGGTGTCGTACTCGACCAAGCAGGAAGCGGCGCTCAAGTATATCAAGTGGTTCGCCAACCCCGACGTGCAGAAGAAGTGGTGGTCGCTCGGCGGCTTCTCGTGCCTCCGCGCCGTGGTCGAGGACCCGGGCTTTGCCGCCAGCCAGCCCTACGCGCAGACCTTCCTCGACTCGATGTCCATCGTGAAGGATTTCTGGGCCGAGCCCGCCTACGCCTCGTTGCTGCAGGCCAGCCAGAAGCGCTTCCACGACTATGTCGTCGCCGGTCAGGGGACCGCCAAGGAAGCCCTCGACGGCCTGGTCGCGGATTGGACCGAAGTGTTCGAGGACGACGGCAAGCTCTAGCCGTCCGTTTCTCCTCCCCGGCGCCGCGTACTAGTATGCGGCGCCGTCACCTCCTCCAAGCGAGTAGTTCCGTGACCGACACCCGAACATCGATGCTCGATCGCACGGCGGATGTCGCCGCCCGCTCGACCCCGCTGGGGATCAGCAAGCGCGTCACCGGACTTTCCGACCGGATGGTCGCCTGGCTGTTCATCGCGCCGACCATGCTGCTGCTGCTCGCCATCAACATCTTTCCCCTGTTCTGGGCGATCGGGCTGAGCTTCACCAATTACCGCGCCAATCGCCCCAACGAGGCGATCGACAATGTGGGCCTACGCAACTACCAGCGCATCCTCACCGATCCCGACATCTGGATCGCCATGCAGACCACGGCCAACTTCGTGTTCTGGACCATCGCGCTGCAGACGCTGATCGGCTTCGGCCTCGCCTACCTCCTCGATCGCAAGTTTCGCGGCCACGCCTTCTGGACCACCATCATCCTCGTGCCGATGATGCTGAGCCCCGCCGTGGTCGGAAATTTCTGGCGCTTCCTGTTCGAGCCGCAGATCGGGCTCTTCGCCTATGCCGTCAGTTTCGTGAGCGGCATCCCGGCGACACAGATCACCATGCTTTCGAGCGTGCAGTTGGCTCCCTGGGCCATCGTCATCGTCGATACCTGGATGTGGACGCCTTACGTGATGCTGATCTGCCTCGCCGGGCTGCGCTCCATCCCCGACTACATTTACGAGGCGGCCGAGGTCGATCGAGCTTCCCCGCTACGGCAGTTCCTGTCGATCACCCTGCCGATGGCGCTGCCCTTCATCATGCTCGCGGTGCTGTTCCGCGGCATCGAGAACTTCAAGATGTTCGACATGGTCAACCTGTTGACCGGCGGCGGACCCGGCTCGACCACGGAGGTTGCCTCGATCACGCTGAAGCGCGAGGCCTTCGAGAAGTGGCGCACCGGCTACAGCTCGGCCTTCGCCATCATCCTCTTCGTCGCCGTGTTCGGCCTCGCCAACATCTACGTCAAGGCGCTCAACCGGGTGAAGCAGAGATGAGCCTCACCACCGCCCATTCCGTCGTCGAGCCGAGCCGCGTGTCGAAGCGCGTCGCCGCAGCGCTTGTCATCGCCTACGCGCTGATCTCGATCGTGCCGCTGTTCTGGATCTTCGCCACCAGCTTCAAGACACCGCCGGATTCGATCGCCTATCCGCCCAAGATCGTGTTCCAGCCCTCGATCGAAGGCTATTGCAACCTCTTCACCACTCGCACCCGTCAGACCCCCGAATACATAACCAGCCTGCCGGCCCCGACGAACTTCTGCGACGAGGTCACGCGCAAGCGCAACATGGTGATCGCCGGTCCATCCAACTTCCTGCCGCGCTTCATCAATTCACTGGTCATCGCCTTCGGTTCGACCTTCTGCGCGGTGTTCCTCGGAACCCTCGCCGCCTACGGCTTCTCGCGCTTCAAGGTGCCGCTTGCCGACGACCTGCTGTTCTTCATCCTCTCGACCCGGATGATGCCCCCAATCGCCGTGGCGATCCCGATCTATCTGATGTACCGCGAGCTCGGTCTTTCGGACTCTGCGCTGGGGATGATCCTGCTCTACACGGCGGTCAACGTTTCGCTGGCGGTGTGGCTGCTCAAGGGCTTCATGGACGAGATCCCGCGTGAGTACGAGGAGGCTGCGATGATCGACGGCTACACAAGGCTGCACGCGTTCTGGAAAGTGGTGCTGCCGCAGGCCACCACCGGCATCGCCGCCACCGCCATCTTCTGCCTGATCTTTGCCTGGAACGAGTATGCCTTCGCGGCACTCCTCACCTCAGGCCAGGCCCAGACGGCGCCGCCCTTCATCCCGCAGATCATCGGCGAGGGCGGGCAAGACTGGCCGGCCGTCGCCGCAGGCACCACTATTTTCCTCGTGCCGATCCTGGTGTTCACGATCTTGCTGCGTAAGCAGTTGTTGCGCGGCATCACCTTTGGGGCGGTGCGGAAATGACCCGTTGGCCAAAACTTCTCCGCCGCGGGCCGATGGAGATGCTCGCCATCGTGCTGATCGGGCTTGGGTTCTTCATGCTGTTCCAGCCGTTCGTGCTCGAGCTCTACTCGTACTCCTTCATCACCCTGCTGGTGGGGACGCTGATGTTCGTCGTCGTCACCAAGTTTCCGGAGTAGGGCGATGGCTGAAATCCGCGTCGAGAACCTGCGCAAGGAATTCACCGGCTTCGTGGCGGTAGAGGACTCGAGTTTCACGGTCGAGGATGGCGAGTTCTTCGTCATGCTCGGGCCCTCGGGCTGCGGCAAGACCACGACGCTGCGGATGATCGCCGGCCTCGAGCTGCCCACCTCCGGCCGCATCCTGCTCGGCGGCGAAGACGTGACGATGAAGCGCGCCCGTGAACGCGACATCGCCTTCGTGTTCCAGCTTTTCGCGCTCTACCCACACATGAACGTACGCCGGAACATCGGTTTCCCACTGCTCGCGCAGGGCATGCCCAAATCCGAGATCCGGACCCGCGTCGAGGACGTCGCAAAACTCCTTCGCATCGACCACATCCTCGACAAGCCCGTGTCCGGCCTCGCCGGCGGCGACCGCCAGCGCGTGGCGCTGGGGCGCGCCATCGTCCGCCGCCCGATGTGCTTTCTGATGGACGAGCCGCTTGGAACACTCGATGCCGAGTTCCGCGACCTCATGGTGCACGAGCTGCGCGAGTTGCATAACCGGATCGGCGCGACCACCGTCTACGTCACGCACGACCAGCTCGAAGCCATGTCGATGGCCGACAAGATCGCCGTGATGAACCATGGCATCATCGAGCAGTTCGGCACGCCGCGCGAAATCTACGACCGGCCGCGCACCATGTATGTCGCCGATTTCATGGGTTCGCCACCGATGAACTTCCTGCGTTTCCACGCCGGCCTCGCGCGCGGCAGCACCAGTGTGCGAATCAACGGCGCCGAGGTCGCGGTGCCGGAGCTGCGCGAAGATCGCGCCCCGGCGGACCTGGCGCTGGGGGTGCGGCCCGAGCACATCCGCCTCGACGACAGCTCGAAGCTGCGCGGCGAGGTGCTTGGCGCCGAGTATCTGGGCACCACGCAGATCGTCGTCGTCGAAACCGGCGAGGGCACCGTCAAAGCCCGCATCCCCGCCAGCGCCCAGGTCGCCACCGGCGAAACCGTCGGCTTGAGCCTGAGCGGCCAGCACCTGTCGCTGTTCGACAAAGCATCGGGTCGCGCGGTTGAGACAGCGTTGTACGAGGGAGCCACCCATGGCTGAAATCACCCTCCGCCACATCACCAAGCGCTTCAAGGGCACCACGGCGGTCGACACTGTCGACCTCACCATCGCCGACGGCGAGTTCGTCGTACTCCTCGGCCCCACCGGTGCCGGTAAGACTACGACGCTGCGCCTCATTGCCGGGCTCGAGAGCCCTGACACCGGCCAGGTGACCATCGCCGGCGAGGACGTCACTGCGCTCCCGCCTTCGGCGCGCGACGTGGCCTTCGTGTTCCAGCAATATTCGCTCTACCCGCATCTTTCGGTGTACGAAAACCTCGCTTTCCCGCTGCGCTCGCCGGCGCGCCGGCTGGACAAGGATGAACTCGATCGCCGCGTCCGCCACACCGCGAAGCTGGTGCGCATCGATCACAAGCTCGACAACCGCGCCACCCGCCTGTCGGGCGGCGAGATGCAGCGCGTCGCCATCGGCCGGGCGCTGGTCCGCCAGCCGTCGATCTACCTGATGGACGAGCCGTTGAGCTCGCTCGACGCAAAGCTTCGCGCCGATATGCGGCTCGAACTGAAGCGCATCCAGCGGGAGCTGGGCGCGACGCTGCTCTACGTCACGCACGACCAGATCGAAGCCATGACCATGGCCGACCGCATCGGCATCCTCAAAGAGGGCCGCCTGATCCAGATCGGCACGCCCCGCGAGATCTACACTGCGCCGGTCAGCGCCTACGTCGCGACGCGCCTCGGCCAGCCGGCGATCAACCTGTTGCCGCGCGGTCTTCTGCCCGATGCCGGCCTGCCCGACACGGCGCAGACCATTGGCGCCCGTACCGAACACCTGAGCATCGAAAAGGCCACCAACGGCCATGCCGACGGCACTGTGGATTGGATCGAGCATTTGGGCGACCAGAACCACCTCCATGTCCGCATCGGCGAGCGCAAGTTGATCACGCTCTCCCCGCCTGATACGCCTCTTGCCGCCGGCGACAAGGTGATGGTCCGCTACACCAATCCGCTCTGCTTCGATGCCAATGGCGACCGTGTGGGAGGGGCCGCGCTATGATTTCAGAAGCGCAACTGCACGCGCTCGTTTCCGCCGTCGCGGCCAGCGTCGCGGCCCATGCCGAGGAGCTGACCGCGCTCGATTCGGCCATCGGCGACGGCGACCACGGCGTCAACATGAAGCGCGGCTTCGATGCGGTGGCCGCCGACATCGACCAGATTGCCAGCAAGCCGCTGCCCGATGCGCTCAAGGCCATCGGCACCAAGCTGGTGATGACCATTGGCGGCGCTTCCGGACCGCTCTATGGCACGCTGTTCCTGACCTTGGGTAAGGAGCTTGCGGTGTCACCGGATGATTATGCCGGCGCCTTCCGCCGCGCCGTTGATGCGGTCGCCGCCCGCGGCAAGTCGGAGATTGGCCAGAAGACTATGCTCGACGTGCTCTATCCGGTCGCCGACGCCCTGGGCGCCGGCAAACCGCTGCCCGAGTTGCTGGCCATCGCCAATGCCGAGGTGGCCGCCACCGGTCCGCGAAAGGCCATCCGCGGCCGCGCCTCGTTCCTCGGCGACCGCTCGATCGGCCATATTGATCCGGGTGCGCGCTCCAGCGCCCTCATCCTCGAAGCGGTTGCAGGAGCGCTGCAATGAAGAATGTCGGTATCGTCATCGTCTCGCATTCGCCGCTGGTCGCCGAGGGCGCCGCCGACATGGTGCGCCAGATGGTTGGCGACGAGGTGCCGCTCGCCTGGTGCGGCGGCAACCCTGAAGGGGGACTCGGTACTTCGGTGGAAGCGATCATCGCCGCCATCGACCGCGCCTGGTCCGATCGGGGCGTTGCGATCCTCGTCGACCTTGGCGGTGCCGAGACGAATTCCGAAATGGCCATCGAGATGCTCGATGGCGACCGCAGCCGCAAGGTCGTGGTGTGCAACGCGCCAGTGGTCGAAGGCGCTGTCATGGCGGCCACCGAGGCCTCCGGCGGCGCCTCGCTCGCCGAGGTTCGCGCCACCGCAGAGGAACTGTCACCGGCATGAAGAAGGCAACCGACTTGGCCCAGGCAAAAGTGCTCATCACCCACGATGTGGGCCTGCACGCACGCCCCTCGGTGAAGCTCACCAAGCTGGCGAAAGGGTTTGGTGCGCGCATCGTCCTGGCGCTGGCCGAGGAGGGCCCGTGGGTCGACGCCAAGTCGATCGTCAAGGTGATGGCCACCAAGGCCCCCAAGGGCTCGACGCTCTACCTTCGCGCCGAGGGCGATGACGCCGAAGATGCCATCGAGGCGCTGGTGGGGCTGGTCGAGCGGGATTTCGACGAGGGCGCGACCCATGCCGACGCATAGGGCCACCGGCACCGTCGCTTCCATCGGCTACGCCTCCGGACCGCTGTTCCTGATCGAGCGGAGCACCGCGAACTATGTTGGAAGCGGCAACGCCGCCACCGAGGCCGAGCGCCTCAAGGCCGCCATTCGCCGCGCTTCAGATGCCGTTGCCGACCTGATGGCCAAGGCCGAGCTCGAGTCTGCCGCGATCCTTGAGTTCCAGGTCGCGATGCTGGAAGACGAAAGCCTTGCAGAGCCGGCACTGGCGGCGATCACGACCGGTGCCGATGCCGCGACCGCATGGTCCGACGCGCTCGCCGGGCAGATCGCTGACTACGAGTCCGCCGACGATGCCTATTTCCGCGCCCGCAGCGCCGACCTGCGCGATATCCGCGACAGCGTGCTGAGGGCGCTGTCCGGCGCGAAGTCCGGCAAGGCGCCGGCCGGGGCGGTCCTGCTTGGCAACGACATCACCCCGACCCAGTTCCTGGCGATGGACTGGAAACAGGGCGGCGGGATCGTCCTCCACAGCGGCAGTTCGGCCAGTCACGTCGCCATGCTCGCCCGTTCGCGTGGTGTGCCCATGCTTGTAGGGGTCGGGACGATCGAAGCGGCGAATGACGATCTGGTGCTGGTCGATGCCGAGCACGGGCGCATCATCGTCTTGCCCGACACCGAAGCCCAGCGCGAGTTCCTCAAGGCCTCGACGGCGCACCACCAGTTGCTCAACCTGGCGCGCAGCCACCTGCGCCGGCCCGCTGTGACCGCCGATGGCCTGCAGGTCGAGGTGCTGGTCAACATCGCCGAGCCCGTGGACGTCGACACCATCGATATCGCGACCTGCGACGGGGTGGGGCTGATGCGGACGGAGTTCCTGTTCAGCCGCGGTCTCCCCGATGAGGAAACGCAATACCAGGCCTACCGCAAGGTGCTGGAATGGGCCGCGGGCAAGCCCGTCACCATCCGGACCGTCGACGCCGGCGGCGACAAGCCGGTTCGCAACTACACCATCGAGGAAACCAACCCATTCCTCGGCCTGCGCGGCATTCGCCTGTCGCTGGCCCGGCCGGATGTGTTCAGGGCCCAGGTCCGCGCCTTGCTGCGCGCCGCTGTGCACGGTCAGCTCAAGGTCATGTTCCCGATGATCACCCTAGCCGGCGAATACCGCGCGGCCGAGGTGATCTTCCGCGAGGAGGCCCTGGCGCTGTCCGATAGCGGCATCCCGCACCGGCTCCCGCCGCTTGGCATCATGGTGGAGGTCCCCGCCGTCGCCATCGATCCGTCGCCCTTCCTCGACGTGGCGTTCTTCTCGATCGGCTCCAACGACCTGACGCAGTACGTGCTGGCGGCCGGGCGCGACAGCGCCGCTGTCGGTGGCTTGAACGACGTCCGCCACCCGGCCGTCGTCTCGCTGATCCGCAATGTCACCCAGTTCGGCGAAGCCAATGCCATCCCGGTCAGCCTCTGCGGCGATGCCGGCGGCGACCCGGCAGTCATCTCGCTGCTGATCGGTGCCGGCCTGCGCACCCTGTCCGTCGCGCCGGCGCAGTTGCCGCTGGCTAAGGCGGCCATTGCCCGCGCCGTCACCCGGGACGATGCCGATGGCCGACGATAAGGCCCCGCGCGAGGCCGCCGACGAGGCGATCCGCGCTTACAAGCTGCTGCTCGCCAATGTGCTCGACACGCGCCCGTCCGGCGCCCGGCAGCGCCTCGCCGATGCCCTGGGCAAGCACCGCAGCTTCATCACCCAGATCACCAGCCCCACCTACACCACGCCGATCCCGCAAAAGCACCTCGCGACCATCTTCGCCGTT
The DNA here is from genome assembly GCF_056402875.1 of Devosia sp. P3_B2. NCBI lineage: Bacteria > Pseudomonadati > Pseudomonadota > Alphaproteobacteria > Hyphomicrobiales > Devosiaceae > Devosia > Devosia sp. P3_B2. The sequence goes on from NZ_JBFUGO010000012.1 coordinate 97,006, forward strand.
TGCCATTTCAGCCCGGCCGAGCGCGACGCCTTCGTTACTGCTTACCGCAAGGCACATCGCGGCAAGGTCGACATCGGCCAGCCGATGCGTACGCGCCACCTGACATTGTTGGTGCCGGACATCGGGGACAAGCAGAACGCCGCATTCGACAAGGCGGTGGCCGAGTTCATTTCAAGGATGGGTGCCTTGATGCACCCCGGGGGAGGGGACGAATGAAGAAGCTGATCAATGGGGTCGACACGATCCTCACCGAGAGTCTCGACGGCCTCGTCGCCGCCCGTTCCGACATCCTCGAACTCGGCGCCGAGCACAAGTTCGTCCGGCGCAAGGCGTTGAAGCCGGGCAAGGTCGCGCTGATCTCGGGCGGCGGCTCCGGGCATGAGCCGCTCCATGCCGGGCTCGTCGGCTCGGGCATGCTCGATGCCGCCTGTCCCGGCCAGGTGTTCACCTCGCCCACCCCCGATCAGATGCTGGCGGCCGCCGAGGCGGTGGATGGTGGCGCGGGCCTCCTGCTCATCGTCAAGAATTACGAAGGCGATGTGATGAACTTCGAGATGGCTGCCGAAATGATGGCAGGGCCGGTTGAGCGGGTGCTGGTCAACGACGACGTTGCCGTCGAGGATTCGACTTATACCACCGGCCGCCGTGGTGTTGCCGGCACGCTGGTGGTTGAAAAGATCGTCGGCGCGGCGGCCGAACGGGGCAGGAACCTCGCCGGCCTCAAGGCGCTGGGCGATCGCGTCAACGCAGCCACCCGCTCGATGGGCGTGGCACTCACCTCCTGCACGGTGCCCGCCTCGGGCAAGCCGCTCTTCGTGATCGGCGAAGACGAGATGGAGTTCGGCGTCGGCATCCACGGCGAACCCGGCCGCCGCCGCGACAAGCTCAAATCCGCCGATGCCATCGCCGAGGAGATCTGCGGCGCGATCGCTGCCGATTTCGGCTCGATCGCCGGCAAGCCGGCGCTGCTGTTCGTCAACGGCTTCGGCGCCACCCCCGCGATGGAGCTCTACCTCATGTACAATGTTGCTCGCCGACTGTTCGAAAAGAGCGGCGCCCGCGTCGTGCGTTCCCTCGTTGGCAACTACGTCACCTCACTCGACATGGCCGGCTGCTCGATCACGCTTAGCATCCTCGACGACGAGACCACGAGCCTATGGGACGAGCCGGTACACACCGCCGCCCTGCGTTGGTAGGGCGGCTGGCAGGCTTCATGGCGTGAGCCCGCAGCGGCTTCTAAAACCAAACCAGCAAGAAGGTGCCACCGAGCGCCAGGGTTCCGCCTGCGACCTGCGCAGCCGTTCGGCCATAGCGGCCCGCCAAGTGGCCAACGCCGAGGGCGCCGGCAATGCCCGCGACATGCAGGAGTGCCGTGGCGATGACGAAGCCCAGCGCATACTGCAAGCCGCTTGCGCCCGCTACCATCTCGGAGCCGTGCGCGTGGCCGTGGAACACTGCGAATGCGCCGACCAGCGCCACTGCCACGGCCGTCGGGATTTGCCGGCCCATCGCCGCGGCGCCGCCGATGGCGATGCCCGACAGCGCGATGCCGAGCTCGACGAACGGCACGTCCAGCCCCGTGCATCCGAGCAGGAAGCCCACCACCATCATGACGATGAAGCTCGCCGGCAGCAGCCAGCGGGCCCGACCACCGATGACAACCGCCAACACGCCCACCGCCACCATGGCGATGATGTGGTCGAGGCCGGCAAGCGGATGCTCTAAGCCGAGCAGCAGCCCAGAGGTCTCACCGGCGCCGGGATGGGCGAAGGCGACTGTCGGGAACAGGGTGGCGATAAGGATGAGTGGCAGTTTGCGCATGATGCCCTTTCGGAGGCGAGGCTCCAGTACGGTCAGTCGATCAGGCGGGCTCGGTCGCCTGCCGCTTATCCTCGGCGGCCTGAGGGGCGACGAACGGCGTTTCCTCGAGGCTCGGAACAATGCGGTGGCCGGTCGCCTGCTCGTAGTCGAAGGCGTAACCGAGGAGCTCCGCCTCGCTCCACATCCGGCCGACGAAGATCAGCGCGAACGGCCCGCCATTGGCGTACTGGCCGGCAGGGACGGTCACCCCGGGCAGGCCAGCGATGTTGATCTCGGACACCGTCGTGGCGGGGTACTCGGCCTTGTCGAACACACCCGGCAGTTCGGCGAACGATTGCGGGTAGGCCAGCACGTCGATCCGGTTGTCGACCATTACCTTGTTGAACAGCCGCAGGTAGCTCTGCCGCGCTGCGAGGAAGTCGCTGAGGTCGGGAACGTCGGTCGGGTCCTCGAGCGATTTTGCGAGGATCGGCATGTTCTTGGCATGCGCCCCTAGGATCCCCTCGGGCCCGAACGGATCGCTTGGCAGCAGTGCCTTGAGGGCGGCGAACGAGCTGGCCTTGGCACTGGCACCCAGGCGCCGGAGATAGTTTTCGAGATCGTGGGCGATCGATTCCATGCCGCGCGGATCGAACTCACCGTCATTGGCGGCGAGCCGGTCGAACTCGGTGCCGGCGAAGGGATCGTCGACCAGCACCGCGCCGAGCGCCTCGATCTCCTTGATGGCGGCCTCGTAGAGTTTCATGGCCTCCGCCGAGAGCGGCTTACGGCGCCAGCCGGCTCCGTAGAGGCCGACGCGCTTGCCCTTCAGCGCCCCGATGCTCAGCCTGCTGGTGTAGCCGCCCTCGGGCAACATGCCGATCGAGGCGACGGTCTTGGGGTCTTCCGGGGTATAGCCGGCGAGCACATCCATGAGGATGGCGGCATCGGTGACAGTCCGCGCGTGTGGTCCGACCACGTCGCGGGTCGAGCCAGCCAGCGGCGTGACGCCGCTGTTCGGGATCAGCGCGAAGGTCGGTTTGACGCTGACGAGGCTCTGCGCCGCGCCGGGGTTCTGGATCGATCCTCCGGTCTCCTCGGCGAGCCCGACCACGGCAAAACTCGCTGCAATCGCCGTCGCCGTGCCGCTGGAGCTGGCGCCCGGCGCGATGGCGCGGTCGACCGCGTTGAAGGTCGGGCCGTCCCAGCTGGTGTTGGCGCGTGCCCCATCATGGCTGAAGGCCGGAATATTGGTCTTGCCCAGGATGATGGCGCCAGCCGCCTTCAGCCGGCTGACCACCGGCGCATCCTTTTCCGGCATCAAATCGAAACCGCCAGCCGCGCTCGAGAGCGGCGCCCAGCCGCCGGTCGAGGGCAGGCCGACGAAATCCATCGCCTCCTTGATTACCACCGGCACGCCGGCCAATGGCCCCAGCGCTTCGCCAGCCGCGCGGCGGGCGTCGATCGCCTTGGCATCAGCCAATGCCGAGGGGTTCATGAAGGTGAAGGCGTTGTAGTACGGCTCGTAGCGCGCGATGCGGGCAAGATGCGCGAGGGTAAGGGTCTCCGAGTTGAAGCGCCCCTCGGCGAAGCCGCGCTGGATCTCGGCGACGGTCAGTTCGGCGACCTCGATTTCGGAAGTCTGGGCAGTCTGGCCTAGGGCATTCATGGGAAGCTCCCGATAGCGCGGAGGGGCAGGTGGGAAGCGCCCGGACTGTGGCCCGCCCGGGCGCCGGGTCGCCTCAGGCCGCGGCCCGGGTCGCGGTGGACTTGCCGATTAGGTCGAGCAAGTACCCCGTGTCCATCACGTCGGCGAAGATCGTGTACATGCTGATCAACGTCGCGTTGTGCTCCTCGTCCGACAGCGTCGCGTTGGCGTCGTTGAGGAAAATCACCTTGTAGCCCATCTGCAGCGCGTCCCGCGCCGTGCTCTCGCAGCAGCAATTGGTCAGCGTGCCGGTGATAACAAGCGCGTCGATGCCGCGCGCTTTGAGCTGGGCATCCATGTCGCAGGTCTCGGGGATCAACGCCGAGAAGCGGGTTTTGTCGACGATAATGTCGCCGGCCTCGACCTCCATCTCGGGCGCCACTTCCCAGTCGGGCATGCCGCGCGACATCTTGGCTTGGCCATCCAGCTGGGTCGTCCCGAGTGTCTTGAACCAGTAATCCCAGCTGTGTTTCTCGGCCGGGTCGTAGGTGTAGCGAGTGAACACGTTGACGCCGCCGGTTTCGCGCACGGCCCTGGAGATGGCGTTGATCGTGCTGATGATTTCGCGAGTGATGGGCACTTCGATCGGCGCACCTTCGTGAACGAAGCCGACCTGCATGTCGACGCAGACGTGCGCCACCTTGCTCATGTCGAGGCTGGCATAGATGTGGTCGCTGCCGCGGATGCTACGCATCCGGTCGACGATGTGCGAGGGAATGGAAACCTTGTGCATTGTCTGGCTACCTTTCGGTTGAAATCGTCAATGTGGCAGGCGATCGGCTGCGTCTGTTCAAGACGCGTTCATCTCCCGTTCAGGAGGTGTTCATCGTCGCGGCAATCCAGCGGCCGTTTGGTGTGGCCGCGTCGCCTCAAACCATCCGCCTGCTATCAATGCAGATAGTCAAATACGAAAATATCGAAATTGCAAGTGTCAATCTCGATGGGTGTTTGCCCAAATGGTAGGCATATTGACCGTTCGATCAAAGTTTCAGCAATTGTTTGACAGAAGCCCTGAGCCGTAGCAGTGTGCCCCGTCCAGCTTCGCCCGGTTGCTTTCCTCGGCAACCTTTTCGCCGGTCGCTCAACAGGCCGGCGGCGAAGCTGGATGACGGCGGACTTGGGCGGGAAGGGCGAGTGATGAAGATCGGCATGTTGCATCCGAGATCCGGCGTGACGGGCATGTGGACCCCGTCCATGGATGCCGCCGCACTGGTCGGAGCCTCCGAGATCAACGCCGCCGGCGGCATCCTTGGCGAGGAGATCGAATTGGTGTTCGCCGACTGTGGCTTCTCGGTCGGCGATGCGCTCTCGGCGGTCGATGCTCTCATCGAAATTGAGGGTGTCGGCGCCATCATCGGTGGCCACACCAGCAATAACCGCGATGCCGTCAGCCGGCGGGTGGCGAGCCGCGTACCCTACATTTACACGGCGCAATACGAGGGCATCGCCGTCGGTCCCTCTACCGTGGCGATCGGCAGCGTTGACGACGAACTGATGGCCCCGTCGCTGCAGTGGATGAAGGACAACAGGCGCGCCGACCGCTACTTCTTCGTCGGCAACGACTACATCTGGCCGCGCATGGCGCTCAGCACCACGCGGCGCCTGATGCGCCAGCAAGGCTCTGAACTTGTTGGACATGCGCTGGTCGCGACCCGCGAGTACGACTACACCGAGGTAGTGAAGCAGATCGCCAGGAGCGGTGCCCAGGTGGTGGTCCAGGCGCTGGTCGGCATGTGCTCGGTTGAGTTCAACCGCGCCTTCGCCGCCGCCGGTCTCGATGAGAAGATGCTGCGCTTCGGGCTGATCGTCGACGAGACCGTGGTCTGCGGCATCGGCGCCGAGGCGACTACCAACCTCTTCACTGCGGCCAACTACTTCGCCGGCCACCAGTCCCGTTTCAACGATCATTTCCTTGAGCTCTACCACGATGCCTTCGGCGCCTATGCTCCGCCGGTGTCGGCGGCGAACGTCGGTTACTACGAGGGCCTGCATGTCCTCGCCGGTCTGGCTCGCGAACTCGGCGCCACCGACAGCCGGCAACTGGCACATCACCTCGCACGCCCTTCGCGGCAGGCCGCCGCGCGGCATCTGCTCGACGACGACGCGGCCGGACGGCGGCCTACCGTCTATCTCGGCCAGGCCGACGGCGTGACCCTCCAGGTGGTCACCGCGTTGACCCACTAAGCGCCAAAACTATTTAATAATGAAATATTGTCAGTATCCGGCTGCGGTGGTATCCACTGCGCCGGACAGCTACGCGATTCAAGCGCAGCGCCAAGACTGAGCCGACTCGTCAAGGCGATCCGGCAACGACAATGGTAGAAAAATGAATCGTTCTGACGAGAAGTGAGGGGGAGGCTATGGCTACCACACGCATGAAGGATCAGCTGGCCTACATGATCGCCAGCGTGAACCGTCAGCTCGAAAACGAGCTGGAAGAGCGGCTGCGCCCGGGTGGCGTGCCGATCGAGCAATATCGCATCCTCGAGGTGCTCGATACGAGCGAGCCCTGCGCGATGGGGGAGATCGCCGCGCAGTCGCTGATCGAGCCGCCGACCCTGACCAAGATCATCGACAAGATGGTGGCCGAGGGGCTGGTCTATCGCGCTCCCGATCCGAACGATCGCCGGCGTGTGCTGATCCTCACCGCGGCTGGCGGTAAGACGCTGTTCAAGCGCCTGCGTGGTGTCTCGACGGCGCAGGAGCAGCGCATCATCGAGTTGCTCGAGTCCGAGCGGGCCACAGAACTTCGCAATCTGCTGCGCGAACTCATCCAGTAGGTGGACGCGCCAACGCATGAACTTCGCCTCCGCCAGCGATGGCTGGGCGCCGTTCTGTTTCTGAGGACCGAACGAGAAGGGGCGCCGCGACAGGAACGGCGCCCCCCGCTGTCCGAGGATTGGTGCAAACCTCCGACGGGTCGGAAAGCCTCAGAAACCGGGCGGCCGGCGTGTATGCCAGTCCGTTGCCTGCTGGTAGGCGTGCGCTACCTTGAGCAGTAGCGCCTCCGATCCCGGCGCGCCGGCGAGTTGCATCGCGACCGGCCGGCCGTCATCGGTGTAGCCGACGGGTAGTGTGACGGTCGGCGTGCCGGTGGCGTTGAACGGCGAGGTGAATTTTCCAATAATATCAAAGCTCTCGGCCACTTGCGCCCGCATCTCGCTCCAGGTCGGTGTGCCGAGTTTGAAGACCGGCATGATGAACACATCGATGTCGTCGAACATGCGGATCACCGCGCCGCGGAACTTCCGCCGCTCGATGATGCCCTTGCCGATATCGACGGGGCTGGCGGTGCGGCCAAGCTCGATCATCGCTTTGACCGATGGGCCGTATTTGTCGGCCTGCGAGGGATAGGTTGCGTCGTGATGCGCCGCTGTCTCGGCCATGGTGGCGGCCATGTTCATCTTCAAGAGGTTGGCGATCGAGGGGAACTTAACCACTTGAGTCAGCGCGCCAATTTCCTCCAGCACCGCGACGGCATCCTTGACGAAACCGATGGTGATCGGGTCGGCATCCGTCGCGACGAAGTCCCAGTCGAGCCCGATCTTGACGCCGCGGGCACCATAGATGCCGTCGAGCGCCGCCAGGTAGTTGGGCACCGGGGTAGAGAGCGAGGTAGTGTCGTTCGGGTCCCAGCCGGCCAGCGTTTGCAGCATTGCTGCCGCGTCGGCGGCGGAACGAGCCATCGGCCCGAGGTGATCGAAGGTCGCCGCGAGATCGAAGATGCCGTAGCGACTAATCAGTCCCCAGGTGGGCTTCACCCCGGTCAACCCATTGCAGGCAGCGGGAAATCTGATCGAACCGCCGGTGTCGGAACCGATGGTTGCGTAGGCCAGGCCGGCGGCGGCGGAGACGCCGGAGCCGGAGGAGGAGACGCCAGTCCACAGGTCCTTCTTCCACGGATTGACCGGCTCGGGCAGGTCCGGATGGTGCTCCAGCATGGCGCCTTCGGTCATATGGAGTTTGCCGAGCATCACGGCGCCGGCGTCGTTGAGCTTGGTGACGACTGTGGCGTCGTGGTCCGGCTTGAAATCGGAATAGATGGTCATCCCGCCGGTGGTGGTTATCCCTTTGGTAAAGCAGAGATCTTTGACCGCGATCGGGATGCCGTGCATTACCCCGCGATAGATCCCTTTCGTGATCTCGACCTCGGCTTTCTTTGCCTGTTCGAGCGCAAGGTCGGCGGTGACGGTGGTGTAGCTTTTGAGGCCCTGGTCGTAGGTTTCGATGCGGGTGAGGATCGCCTCGGTTACCTCGACGGGGGAAATGTCGCCCGCCTGGATGTGCTTTGCGACGGTTGTAAGCGCTTGAAAATGGATGGTGTCGAGCGACATGAATTGGGGTCTCCGCTAGTTGTAGGTCGTGAAATTCTGTGGGCGGCGCAAATGCCAGTCGGTCGCCTGCTGATAGGCGTGCGCGGCCTTGAACAGCGTCGCCTCGCTGAGGTGCGAACCGATGAGCTGCATGGCCAGCGGCAGCCCGATCGCATTGCTGCCGACCGGGAAGGTGATGGTGGGGGTGCCGGCCATGTTGTAGGGGCCGGTGAAGCGGCCGAAGGTCGGCAGCTCCTCGAACAACTTGTCGAGTTCCTCGTAGCGCACGCCGACCCACGGCATGATCGGCGCCGGGATGACGTCCACCGTCTCGAACACTTTGCTTAGGGCGCCCCGGAAGCGCTCCTTCTCGATATAGGCGCTGGCGACAACGGCCGGGTCGTAGTGCAGGCCGCGCTCGATGGTCTCGCGCAGCCGGCCGAACCCCGCGGGGTCGGCGGCGTAGCGCTCGCGGTGATAGTTGGCGCACTCGGTCTCCATGATGAAGCGCTGCATGCGCGTCACCTTGTCGATCGGCGGCAGGGTGATCGGCACGATCCTGGCGCCGATCGATGCGAACATGTCGAGTGCGGCGCGGATGCCTTCGACCAGCTCGGGGTCGACGCCGTCGCTCAAATAGCCCCAGTCGACGCCGATCTTGAGGTCGCGGGCACCGAACACGCCCTCGAGCGCTGCCGAGTAATTGGGAACCGAGGCCGTGAGGCTGGTCGGGTCGTTGTCGTCGTGGCCTGCGATGACGTCGAACATCGCTGCGGTGTCGGCGGCTGACCGGCACATGGGCCCGACTGAGTCGAGCGAGTCGGCGAGCGTGAACACGCCGTAGCGGCTGACGCGGCCCCAGGTCGGCTTCAGGCCGGTCAGGCCATTGGTGGCGGACGGGAAGCGGATCGAGCCGCCGGTGTCGGACCCGAGGCTGCCGAAGCAGAGGCCGGCCGCGGTGGCGACGCCCGAGCCGGACGAGGAACCGCCCGGCCAGAACCCGGCCACATAGGGGTGGGTCGGCGGCGGGCCGAAGCCCGGATGGTGATCGGCCAGCGCGCCCTCGTGCAGCGCCAGGCGCCCGAGGATCACGGCGCCGGCGGCGAGCAGCCGATCGACCACTGTCGCCGAGTAGTCGGACTCGAAATCCTTGTAAGCCATCGAGCCGAAGGTCGCCGGCGTGCCCTTGGTGAAGAACAGATCCTTTATGGCGATCGGCACGCCGTGCAGAGTACCGCGATAGCGGCCAGATCGGATCTCACTCTCGGCCTGCCGCGCCTGGGTCATGGCTTCGTCGGCCGTGACGGCGATGAAGCTGTGGAGTTCGGGATCGACCGACGCGATGCGCGCCAGCATCGTCTCGGTGAGGGTGACGGGTGAAACCGTCCCCTCCTTGATGCTGGCGGCGATGTCGGTCAACGCCATGAAGGGGATGTCGCTGGTGCTGAGCATGTCTCGTGCCTTGTGGGGAGTTCAGTGGAGGGACGGGCGCTGCAGGTGCCAGCCGGTCGCCTGCTGATAGGCATGGGCGGCCCGGAGCAGGCTCGCCTCGCCCAGGTGCGGCCCGATCAGTTGCACCCCGAGCGGCATGCCGACCCCGGCGATACCGCAGGGCAGGGTGATGCTGGGAACGCCCGCCAGGTTGAACGGCGAGGTGTAGCCGAGGAAGGCGTGGAGGTCGGATAGGTGCGCGTCCATCTCGTCGTAACGCGCCCCGACCATCGGGTAGACCGGCGAGATCAGCGCATCGATGCCGCCGGCGAACATCGCCTTGAGCTCGCCCTTGAAGCGGTCCTGCGTGATGTAGGCCTTTGCCAGCACCATCGAGTCGTAGCTCAGCCCCCGCTCCATGGCCTTGGCCAGTTGCGGGCCGAACCGGGACTTGTCCGCCTCGTAGACCGGCTTGTGAAAGAAGGCGCTCTCGGTGTCGGTGATCACCATCTGCGCGGTGATCGCGTCGCCGCGGGCGGGAACCTTCACCGGCACGATGATGGCGCCGAGGTCGCGGTAGACGGCGATCACCGCCCGGATCGCGGCGATGGTTTCGCCGTCGACGCCGCTCTCGAGATAGGCCTCGTCGACACCGATACGGAAGCCGCGGGCGCCGAGGATGCCGTCTAGCCCGGCCAGGTAGTCGGGCACCGGCTCGGTGAGGCAGGTCGGGTCCATCGGGTCGGCGCCGGCAAAGGCCGAGAGCATCGCCGCACAGTCGGCCGCATCGCGGGCCATGGGTCCGATGGTGTCGAGCGAGTCCGATAGCGGGAACACACCGTACCGGCTGGTCCGGCCCCAGGTCACCTTCAGCCCGGTGACGCCGCAGGCTGCGGAGGGAAAGCGGATCGAGCCGCCAGTATCGGTACCGAGGCTGGCAAAACACAACCCCGCGGCCGTCGCCGAGCCCGAGCCAGAGGACGAGCCGCCGGGCCAATAGTCCTTGTTCCAGGGGTTGAGGCACTTGGGCAGCGCCGGATGGTGCTCGCCGAAGGCTCCTTCATGGAGGTGCAACCGCCCGAGGATCACCGCGCCGGCCATCTTCAGTCGGTGGACGATGGTCGCGTTCTTGTCCGAGACGAAATCCTTGTAAGCAACCGATCCGAAGGTCGAGGCGACGCCTGTGGTGTGAAACAGGTCCTTGATGGCGATCGGCACGCCATGTAGCGGGCCGCGGCGCCGGCCGCTGTCGATTTCCGCCTTCGCAGCCTCGGCGTCCGCCAGGGCGCTCTCGGCGGTGACCGAGAGGTACGAATTGAGCGACGGATCGACCTCGGCGATGCGCTCGAGCATCATCTCGGTGACGGTGACCGGCGAGATCTCGCCGGATGAGATCAGGCCGGAGATTTCCAGCAGCGAGGCGTAGTGGAGGTCGTCGGTCCGGGGCAGGCTCTTCAGCATGTCAGGCGGCTTTCGCGATGAGAGGGAACTCGGGCCGGCGCGCCACGACGCCGGCTGCGGCCTCATAGGCAGCGCCGATGCGCAACACAGTGGGTTCGTCGAACGGCCGGCCGACAATCTGCGCACTGAGCGGCAGTCCATTGGAGGCGAAGCCGATCGGCAGGGCGAGGGCAGGGTGGCCGGTAACGTTGAACGGCCCGGTCAGGATGCCGCCCCAGCGGTTGGCATCGAGCCCGAAACTCGAGAACGGCGCCGCGGTGTCGAGAGCGTTGGGCGCCAGGAGCGCGTCATAGCTCGTGAGCAGTCCGTCCACCGCGGCGGTCAACTCGCGCCGCAGCCGCTGCGCCTGCATCACGTCGGCCGCCGACAACACCGCGCCCGAGACGAGGTGCTGGTAGGCATAGCGGCCATAGGCGTTGGGCCGGGTCTTCAGGTCCGTCTCATGGATCGCATAGGCTTCGGCGAACAGGATGGTCCGCACGCAGGCGTCGAACTGCTCGAACGGCGGCATGTCGACTTCCACGACATCGGCGCCGAGCGCCGCCATCTGCTCAGCCGTGGCGTCGAGCGCCATGGTGGCTTCGGCCGAGAGGAACGGGTTCTCGATAAAGAACTTTCGCGTGTAGCCGAGGCGGAGCCCGGTCAGGTTTGCGCCGATCGAGGCCGTGAAATCGGGCACCGGCACGTTGGCGGATGCCGGATCGAGCGGGTCGTAGCCGGCGATCACCTGCATAGTGAGCGCGGTGTCCAGCACAGTGCGCGACAGCGGCCCGCAGTGGTCGAGCGAATAGGCGAGGGGATAGACACCGCGCCGCGACACCCGGCCGTAGGTGGGCTTCAGCCCGACCGTACCGCAGAACGCTGCTGGTCCGCGGATCGAGCCGCCGGTGTCGGAGCCCATCGCCATCCGCATCATGCCGGCAGCGACCGCCGCGGCGGAGCCGGACGACGAGCCACCGGTGAAATGATCGAGGTTCCACGGGTTGCGGGCCGGCGGAAAGGGCAGGTCGAAGCTCGGGCCACCGATGGCGAACTCGAAGGTCCCCAGTTTGCCCAGCAGGACGCCTCCGCCTGCAGCGAGCTTTTCCTGGACCGCGCTGTCGGCGGACGGGACATTATCGCGGAGGAGGTTGGAGTGGCAGGTCGTGCGGATACCCGCCGTGCAATAGATGTCCTTGAGCGCGTAGGGGATGCCGTGCATCGGACCGTGATCGCGGCCGGCGGCAAAATCCCCATCGGCCTGGTCCGCGTCGGCGAGCGCTCGCTCCGCCGTCAGCAGCACGAAGGCGTGGACCAGCGGATCAAGTTCGGCGATCTGGCCGAGCGCGGCTTCGGTGAGCGCGCGCGAGGTGACGTCGCCGGCTCTGAGCGCTGCGCCGGCTTCGGCAATCGAAAGCTCGTTAAGTGGACCGAGGGCTGCCATCTCACTTGCCCTCCACGAGACTGAAGACGTTCGACGGCTCGGCCGCCACTGTGCGAGGCTGCCGCAGCCAATGCAGCGTCGCCATCAGCCGCTGCGCGTTGGCATAGGTGCCGTGCGCCCGCTCATCGGGTGGAACCACACCCGCGAGGCGGAAGCGCAACTCGGTTTCGGGCGCGAACAGCGGGGGCGTGGTCATAGGTTGGCTCATGGCGCGACTCCTCGGCGAACCGGCTTCATATACTACACCATGAAATATTTGAAAACGATAATATGGAGAGATAAAATAATGGTCAGCTTGCTTGTTTTTTGCGCAGAGAAGTCCCGGCAGGTCGGCCTATCTCTTTGCTCAGGAAGGCGCTTTTGCGACGCCCGAACCTGATGCTCCAATTCGCAACTGCAGCGAAATCGTAGAGATTTGAATATTTTAGCTCAACGCTAGTCTGGCATGCGTCCACCGCTGACAACGCTGGCACGGCCCTTGCAACGCTGTCCTGGTGCGCCTTCCCGATGGGCGCCCCCCGTTTGCAGGAGAGAAGCATCATGAGATCGACTGGACTGCGAGGCGTGTTCAGGGCCGCCGCGTTCGCCACCCTGGCGAGCGTTGGTGCGGCCGGGCATGCCGCCGCGCAAGAGACTGTTCTGCGCGTCGCAATGACCGCGGCCGATATTCCGGATTGGACCGGCGCCCCGGACCAAGGCTACGAGGGCTACCGTTTCGCTGGCTACACCATGTACGACGCGCTGGCGCTGTGGGACCTGTCGAGCTCGGACAAGGCGGCGGATATCGTCCCCGGCCTCGCCACCAGCTGGGAGGTCGATCCGGCCGACCCGCTGACCTGGACGTTCCACCTGCGCGAGGGCGTCAGTTTCCATGACGGCTGCCCGTGGAATGCCGATTCCGCCATCTGGAATCTCGAGCGCGTGAAGAACTCGGCCTCGCCCCAGTACAATGCGCGCCATGCCGGCATGCAGGGCTGGGCGGTTGGCAGTGTCGCCTCCTACGAGAAGGTCGACGACTACACCATCAAGCTGCACTCCACCGTGCCGTCCTCGATGCTGCCCTACAGCATGGCCATGCTGTACATGATCTCCAACTGCGGCGTGGAGAAGCTCGGCAACGACTACGTCAAGTACGCCGAACACCCGGCGGGCACCGGACCCTACATGTTCGATAAGCTCGTCCCGCACGAGCGGCTCGAGCTGGTCAAGAACCCCAACTACTGGAACCCCGACCGCATCCCCAAGCACGATCGGCTCGTGCTGCTGCCGATGCCGGAAGCCTCGACACGTGCCGCCGCGCTTCTTTCGGGCCAGGTGGATTTCGTCGAAGCCCCCTCGCCCGACACCATCCCGGCGCTCAAAGGCGCGGGCATGCAAATCATCACCGTGCCCTATCCGCACAACTGGGATTACCTGCTGCGCGTTGACAAGGGACCGTTCGCCGACCTCAAGGTCCGTCAGGCCGCCAATATGGCGATCAACCGCCAGGACTTGGTTGACATGCTGCAGGGCGTGGCCACCCCCGCCTTCAACACGCTGATCGACTCCCAGCCCTGGTATGGCTCGCCGCCGGTCTACGAGTACGATCCTGAGGGGGCCAAGGCCTTGCTGACCGAGGCCGGCTGCCTGCCGTGCAAGATCAAGATCGGCATCTCCACTTCGGGCTCGGGCCAGATGCAGCCTCTGCCGATGAACGAGCTGGTCAAGGAGCAACTCGACGAGGCCGGCTTCGAGGTCGAACTGGTCCCCATGGATTGGAACGCCCTGATCAGCGTGTTCTTCCAGGGGGCGGAAGCCTCTGGGTTTGACGGCATCAACTTCTCCATGGCGCCGATCGATGCCTCCCAGGGGGTGATCGGCAAGTGGATGAGCACCATGCAGCCGCCGAACTGCTGCAACTGGGGCTTCTACAAGAACGAAGCGGTGGACAAGCTCGGCTTCGAGGCCATGGCCGAGTTCGACAGCGCCAAGCGTGACGCCCTGCTGACCGAGATGAACACCATGGTCATGGCGGACGCGCCCGAGTTGTTCATTGTCCACGACCTCAACCCGCGCGCCCTGTCGCCCAAGCTCACCGGCTTCGTGCAGGCCCAGAGCTGGTTCCAGGACCTGACTCCGATAGTGGTCAATCCCTGATCCTGATCGTGGGCGCTGCAAAGCGCCCGCGATCCTCCCGTGGTGTCCAAAGCCGGAGATAGTGACGTGTGGCTCTACGCATTGCGCCGCCTGCTGATGACCATTCCAATCCTGCTCGGGGTCACGGTGATCTGTTTTGCCCTGGTCAAGCTTGCTCCGGGCGATCCGGTTCAGAACCTGGTTCGGCCTGAGACCAGCCCGGAAGATATCGCCAAGCTGCGAGCTTACTACGGGCTCGATCAGCCGGTGGTGATCCAGTACTTCGTCTGGCTCTGGCGTGTGCTGTGCGGCGACCTGGGCATGTCAATCGCCAACAACATGCCGGTGGCCGGCGAGGTGCTGCGGGCATTCTTCAATACCCTCACAGTGGCGCTGATTTCGGTGGTGCTGGCGTTCGTGGCCTCGATGGTCCTCGGCGTCATCGCCGCCACCCGGCAGGGCGGTGTCGTCGACCGCCTGGTAACGGCGATCGCGGTGTTCGGCATCTCGGTGCCCACCTTCTGGCTCTCGGTGGTGCTGGTGATCCTGTTCGCCGTCAACCTCAACTGGTTGCCGGCGACGGGCATGGGCGCGGGCGGCTCTGACGCCTTCAACTATTTCGACTGGAACGACTTCAAGTTCGCGGTGATGCCGATCATCGCGCTGGCGCTGCCGCCGCTCGCCATCATGACGCGAACGACGCGCTCGTCGCTGAGCGAGATCCTGAACCAGGATTTCATCCAGACGCTCCGTGCCAAGGGGCTGAGCGAGTTCGCGCTGGTCACTCACGCGGTGCGCAACATCATGCCCTCGGCCATCGCCATGCTGGGGTTGCAACTGGGCTACCTGATTGGCGGCTCCGTGCTGGTGGAAACGGTCTTCACGTGGCCGGGCACCGGGTACCTGCTGAACAAGGCAATCCTAACGCGCGACATCCCGTTGCTGCAGGGCACGATCCTGGTGCTCGCGACGGTGTTCGTCCTCATCAACCTCGTCGTCGACCTGCTGCAATCGCTGGTCGACCCGCGCATCAAACGCATCTGAGGCAAGAGCAATGACCGATATCCCTGCCGGCAGCATCAAGATCGACCCCAGCCAGACGAGCCCCGCCAACAAGGTGCGCGGCTACTGGGGGAACGTCTGGAGCCGCCTCCGCTACGACTACGTCACGCTGTTCTGCCTGGCGCTGATCATCGTCATCGTGCTCCTGGCGGTGTTCGCGCCGTGGCTGTCGCCGATGGACCCCGAGAAATCCAGCATGGCCAACCGGCTGCGGCCGATCGGCTACAAGAAGTATCTGCTCGGCACCGACGAGCAGGGGCGCGACATGCTGAGCCGCATGCTGTGGGGCGGTCGCGTCTCGTTGATGATGGGTATCCTGCCGGTGGTCTTCGCCACGCTCATCGGCGGCGGCTTCGGCGTCGTCGCCGGCTACTACGGCGGCAAGGTCAACATGGTGATCATGCGCACTATGGACGTGTTCTTCGCCTTCCCTTCGGTGCTGCTGGCGGTTGCCATCGCGGGCAGCCTCGGCGGGGGCATCGGCAACCAGATGCTGACCCTGACAGTCGTGCTGATCCCGCCGATCTGCCGGGTGGCGGAGACCGCGACCAGCCAGGTCCGCACGCTCGATTTCGTCGATGCGGCGCGGGCCAGCGGCGCGTCGACCATCTCGATCCTGTTTAACCACGTGTTGATCAACATCCTGTCGCCGGTGCTGGTCTATTCCTCCACGCTGGTCTCGATCTCGATCATCCTTGCCTCGGGCCTGTCGTTCCTAGGCCTGGGCGTGTCGCCGCCGACGGCGGACTGGGGCCTAATGCTGTCGACGCTGCGGCAGTCGATCTACGTCCAGCCGCTGGTCACCGCGATCCCCGGCGTCGCCATCCTCATCACCTCGATTGCCTTCAACCTGGTCAGCGACGGCCTGCGCCAGGCGATGGACGTCAAAGCCTAGCTCGAAAGGAAGCCCCGCAATGACCGACCTGATCGAAGCTTCCGATACACCGGCTGCCGACCCCCGCGATCGCGGCGGCCCGGCCCAGCCGATGCTGATCGTTGAGAACGTCAAGAAGTACTTCCCGATCCGCGCGGGCCTGCTCAACCGCAAGGTCGCCGAGGTGAAGGCGGTCGACGACATCTCGTTCTACGTGCTGAAGGGCGAGACACTCGGCATCGTCGGCGAGAGCGGCTGCGGCAAGTCCACGCTGGCGCGGCTGCTGATGTACTTGCTCGAAAAGGACGAGGGACACCTGATCCTCGACGGCGACACGGTGGGTGAGAAGACCGGCATGGCGCTCGACGGGCTGCGCCGCTCGCTGCAGATGGTGTTCCAGGATAGCTATTCGTCGCTCAATCCGCGGCTGCCGATCGAATCCTCGATCGCCTATGGCCCCAAGGTGCAGGGCGCCACCACCAAGTCCTCCAAGGAACAGGCCCGGGCGCTGCTCGAGAAGGTTGGGCTCAAGGCCGATCGCTTTGGCCAGCGCTATCCGCACGAGTTGTCGGGCGGCCAGAAGCAGCGCGTCAACATCGCCCGGGCGCTGGCGCTCGATCCGCGGCTGCTGATCCTCGACGAGGCGGTGTCGGCGCTCGACAAATCGGTCGAGGCGCAGGTGCTGAACCTGCTCGGCGAGCTCAAGGAACAGCTCAACCTCACCTACATCTTCATCTCCCACGACCTGCACGTAGTCCGCTACATCTCGGACCGGGTGCTGGTGATGTATCTGGGGCAGGTGGTCGAGATCGGGCCGGTCGAGAAGATCTATGACAACCCCAAGCACCCCTACACCAAGGCGCTGCTGGAGTGCCGGCTGAGCATGGACCCCGACGAGCGGGTCGAGGCCGCGCCGCTCGCAGGCGATCCGCCCAACCCGGTCAACCCGCCGGCCGGCTGCCGCTTCCACACCCGCTGCCCCTATGTCGAGGACGTCTGCATGTCCAAGGCGCCTGCACTGGGCAATGTGCTGAAATCGGACCCCAGCCGGCATCTCGCCGCCTGCCACATGGTGCATGCCGGTTCCGGGCACAGCCGTGCACCAGCCGGCACGCCTTTTAATTGATACTTCAACTGATGCGTGCCTGAACGAAGAGGCGAAAGATGAACGACATGAAATTCTCCCACCCGACCCTCGCCGAACCGATCAGCACGGGAGCTGAACCCTACGTGCAGGTCAGGGACCTGAAGGTCCGCTTCGTCAGCCGCGAGGCGACGGTGAAGGCGGTCAACGGCGTTTCCTTCGACCTCGAGCGCGGCAAGGTGCTCTGCGTCATCGGCGAGTCTGGCTCCGGCAAGTCGGTGATGATGCGCTCGCTGCTGCGGCTGCATCCCAAGAAGCGCACCGTCATCGAAGGCTCGATGAAGATCGGTGAGCACGAGATCACTACTGTCACCGACAAGGTGATGCAGGAACTGCGCGGCTCGACCGTGTCGATGATCTTCCAGGAACCGATGACGGCGCTCGACCCACTCTACACCATCGGCGACCAGATCGCCGAGACGGTGATGCGGCACGAAAAGGTCGACCGCGATGCGGCGTGGAAGCGGGCGTTCGAACTGCTCGAGCTGGTGCGCGTGCCCTCGCCCGAGCGGCGGCTGAAGGCCTATCCGCACGAGCTTTCCGGTGGCCTCAGGCAGCGCGCCATGATCGCGGTGGCGCTCTCCTGCCGGCCGAGCCTGCTGCTCGCCGACGAGCCGACCACGGCGCTCGATGCGTCGGTGCAGATCCAGGTGCTGGTGCTGCTGCGGCGGCTGCAGCGAGAAATGGGGATGTCGATGATCTTCGTCACCCACGATCTGGGCGTCGCGGCGCAGATCGCCGACAAGGTGGCGGTGATGTATGCCGGCCGGATCATCGAATATGGCGAAGCACGCGACGTGCTGCTCAATCCGCAGCACCCCTACACCAAGGCCATGTTGTCTTCGACGGTGAAGGACCAGGTGCGCGGGGCGCCGCTCGAAGCCATCGCCGGCACGCCGCCGGACCTGCGGGCGCTGCCCCCTGGTTGCAGCTTCGCGCCGCGCTGTAAGCATGCCGGTCCAGAGTGCTCCATCGCCATGCCCGAGCCGTTGAGCGACAGCCGTGGCCACATGGCCCGCTGCATCCGGCTGGGCCTTAGTTCCGGCGAGCTGCGCTTCGACGCGCCGGTGCTCGAGCCCGCCTGAGACTGGTCGATTGGGCGGAGGAGCCTGGACGATGGGCGACTGGTGGCTGGCGCGTTCTCCCACGGAGAAGGGGACGCTGCTGATGCTGACGGCGGTGCTGCTGTTTTCGGCGCTGCTGTTGCTGATCCGGCTGGCCGGGCAGGGCGTGTCGGTGGTGACGCTGGTGGTCGTCCGCCAGCTGATCATGCAGGCGCTAGTGATGGCGCAGGCAGGTCGCGAGAGCCGCCACATCCTGAGGACCAGCAATCTCACGCTGCAGTTGTGGCGCGCCGGGCTGTCGCTCGCAGCGACCGTCGCCACCTATGCCAGCTTCATCTACCTACCGCTGGCGCTGGCCAGTGCCATCAGCTTTTCCGCGGTGCTGTTCGTCACCATCGGGGCGGCGCTGTTCCTCAAGGAGAAGGTCGATAGCAAGACATGGCTGGTGACGTTCATCGGCCTCGGCGGGGTTTTGCTGATGCTGAGCCCACGTGAGGGCGGTGACCTGTTCTTCATCGTCGTGTCGATCGCGGGAGCGATCGTTTCGGCGGCGACGATCCTCACCGTCAGGGTGTTCAATGCCTCGGAATCGATTGGCACGGTGCTGACCTACCAGGGGTTGTTCGTGCTGCCGGTACTGCTGGTGCCGATGCTGCTGACTTGGCAGACGCCGACCCCCACCGAGTGGCTGCTGCTCGGCGCCATCGGCGTGCTGTCGACCTTCGGGCACTGGACCTTCGTCGCCGCCTATCGTCACGCCGAGGCCGCGCGTCTCGCGCCGCTGGATTTCCTCCGGCTGGTGATCCTCTCGCTGGCCGGGCTCGCCTTCTTCAATGAGCAGCCCGAGCCGACGCTGCTCGTCGGCATGGCCATCGTCATCGCCACGACCTCCTACACCATCCGCGCCAACGCTCGCGCCGCGGCCGCCGCAGCATCATCGGTCGCCAGCTGACTTATTTCGAATTTCAGTATTTGAAATATTGACTATTTGGCTTTTTCGATGCGACAGTCCGATATGCAAGCCGGTCCCGAGACACCGGCGTGGGGTCAGAAACCATCAATGGCGACGCACCATCTCAAACCGAGTGTCGAGACCTGCCACTGGGGCTATTTCGATGCCAAGCAGAAGCCGGCGCTACACGTGAACAGCGGTGACTTCGTCACCATCGATACGGTCACCGGCACGCCCGACGTGGTGCCCGACAGATCGCAGTTCCACGTTCCACCAGAACTCGGTGACATCCACGCCGGCCTTCGTCCGGAGGGGCCGCACATCCTCACCGGTCCGGTCTTCATCGAGGGGGCGAAGCCCGGCACCGTGCTGGAGGTGCGCATCCACGAGGTGACGCTGCTGCAGGATTGGGGATTCAACATCATCCTGCCGCTGCTGGGCACGCTTCCGCACGATTACGACGTGCCGCGCAACGTCAACATACCGCTCGATCTCGAGCGCAACGTCGGCATCATGCCGTGGGGGCTAGAACTCGAGCTGGCGCCATTCTTCGGCGTCATGGGGCTGGCACCACCCAATGGCTGGGGCCGCATCAGCTCGATCGCCCCGCAGGCTACCGGCGGCAATCTTGACAACAAGGAACTGATCGCCGGCTCGACGCTCTACCTGCCGGTATTCGTCGAAGGCGGCCTGTTCTCCTGCGGCGACGGTCACGGCTGCCAGGGCGATGGCGAGGTCAACGTCACCGCCATTGAGACGGCCCTGCGCGGTACCTTCGAGTTCATTGTCCGTGATGACCTGCGCTTCACCTGGCCACGTGCCGAGACCCCGAGTCACCACATCACCATGGGCATGGACCCAGATCTCGACCAGTGTGCCATCAAGGCACTGCGCGAGATGATCGCGCTGCTCGGCGAGAAATCCGGCCTGTCCGATGCCGACGCCTACATGCTGTGCAGCCTCGCCGGTGACCTCCACATCACCCAGACCGTCAACGGCTCCAAGGGCGTGCACATGATGATGGACAAGAAGAACTTCGTATCCAGAGGACTGCAGTGAGCAAGATCCGCATCGCCCACCTGGCCGGCCCGACGGCCACCATCCAGAACACCCCGCCGCTAGTGACCTCAAACAAGGCGCGCGCCAGGAGGGGCCTGCCGCCGATCACCGCCGGCAGGGGCAACGCCGCCGCGTTCGACCCGTTGCGCGCGCAGCGTCTGGCGGCGCCGGTGAAGCTCTATGTCGAGCAGTTCTCGGCCCATCCGCTGGAGGCCGACACTGCCGAACTCTACGATGCGCCGGACGGCTATGTCGGCGCCGATGGCGCCTTCTCGAAGGAGAGGCACTCGGAGGCGGACAAGCCGGTCTACGAGATCGAACTCAGCCCCGAGGACGGGCTCTATCCGCTGCCGTACATGGCGCTGCAGGCCGACGGCTCGCCTTGGGAGGAGGAGACCACAAAGCCCGGCGGCAAAGTCACCCGGCAGGGGTTCTTCCCCGACGGCTCGCGTAGCTTCGAGGAGATCGACCGGTTCTCGATCGGCGCCGACGGCAAGGTCAACTTGATCGGCGGCCGGGCCGAAGTGGATTTCTACCGCGTCATGCCGCCCGGCGGCTTCACCAAGGGGCTCGCGAATGGCAAGCGTGCCGACATCGGCGATGGCGATACTCCGGCCGAGCGGCTGGGGCACGACTTTTTCGCCTACAAGCCGTTCCACCTCGCCAAGTCACCGCCACGCCCGGTGCTCGCCAAGATTACCAACGAGGTCCAGGCGATCATGTCGTCGGGCAAGTACGACGGCGCGATCTGGACGCAGGGCTCGCCGCAGGTCGAGGAAACCGCCTACTGGTTCAACCTGCTGATCGACACCAACCTGCCGATCGCCTGCAACGCCGCGCAGCGGCCGCAGGGGCAAATCAGCAATGACGGCCCGGCCAACATCGTCGACAGCGTCACCTATATCGAGAGCGGCATCTGGAAGGACGGCAAGGGTGGCAATCGCGCCGGCACCGTGGTCATCCAGGAGCAGCAGTTCTTTGCCGCACGCGAAGTCGCCAAGGTCGATGCACGCCCTGGCGGCTACGTCGCAACAGGAGGGCACGGCGGCATCCTGGGGCAGGTGACCCATATGGGCACGCCGTACATGATGTACGTGCCGGCTTATAGGCACACCGCGACATCGGATGTGAACATCACCAAGCTGCCGGCCGGGGTGAAGGCCACGCGTTCCGGCCGCACCGGCATCGAGACGTTCGAGCTGAATATCAAGGACCCGTCGGGCAAGCTCCTCGCCGATGCCATCCCGTCGGTGTCGATCGTCAAGGAAGGCGGCTACTTCGCCGACAGCTTCGGCGACGATCCGGCGCCGGAGGCCGATCTCGATTTCCTCATCCAGCACAAGCTGGGCAGCGGCCGGCTTGGTGGCTTCATCATCGAGGGACTGGTGCCGTATGGCGCCGCGACCTCGGAACTGCGGGCCTCGATGCTGCGCCGGGCTAGCTTTTGTGGCCTTCCGGTGGCGCGGGTTGGCCGCGGCTATCCGGAAGGGTTCTCGGACCCGGATCCCTGGACCATTTCGGGCATGAACCTCACTTCGACCAAGGCTCGGCTGCTGCTGATGGCGTGCCTGATGAAGTTCGGCAGCCTGCCGGTCGCCGCCGACCCGGCCAACCCGACCGGCGCCGAAATCGCGGCGCTGCAGGCGGGGCTCGCCACCTACCAGCAGGTCTTCAACACCCACTAGGAGGGCACGGTGCTTCGGCTGCACGGCATCATCGGCACAGCTGAGGACCCGGTCTATGCCGGCCTGCTGCATGAGCTCGAGCACGGTGACGGGATCGAGCTGCTGTTCGTGCCTCCCTCCGATGCGGGCAGGAAGCGCTTCCGGCTGTTGACCGACCGGGGCACCGATTGCGCCGTGAGCCTCGACCGCGAGGAGGAACTGACCGACGGCGCGCTGCTCTACATCGATCCCGAGCGGGCGATCATCGCCCGCTTCGGCGAGCAAGAGATCTGGCGGTTGAAGCCGGTCGACCAGGCCGCGGCGCTGAAGCTCGGCTGGAATGCTGGGAACCTGCATTGGCGGGTCCGGTTCGAGGGCGATTGCCTCGCGGTGCTACTCGATGGCCCGCTCCACACCTACCGCGCCCGCGTCCTGCCACTGCTGGATGGCGGCGAGGTCGAAGAGCTGGCCGATGTTTGACACCGCCGCCGCCCTGGCACTGCTGCAGTATGGCGACAGCGCCTATCCGGCCGGAGGTTTCGCATTCTCGTGGGGCATCGAGGGACTGGCTGCGGACGGCTTCCTCGCTAGCCGCGAAGATCTCGATGAACTGGTCGCCGAGCACCTGACGTTTCGCTGGAACAGCATGGATCGGCCATTGCTGGTCGAGGCCTACCTTGCGCCCGACCTCGAGGGGCTCGCGAGCGTTGACCGCTACACCGAAGCAGCGACACCTTCGGCGCAGATGCGGGACGGCTCGCACCGCGCGGGGCGGGCGCTGCTGGGCGTTTCGGCGCGGCTGGGTGGACTGCTTTCCACCGCCTACCGCACGTACGCCACCACCGACCTGCGGCTTGGGCACTTGCCAGTGGCGCAGGCCATCGGCTACCGCGATGCCGGTTTTGGCTGCGAGGCGGCGCAACTGGTTTCAGGCTGGACGCTGGTCACGGGGCTCGTCAGCGCCGCGGTGCGGCTCGGCAGCGTTGGCCATCTTGAGGCGCAGGCGAGCCTCGGCACGGCGCGCGGCGCGCTGGCGGAGCTGCTGGCCGAGCCTGTGCCTGCCGGCCTGCGCCCCCACAGTTTCACCCCGCTGATTGATATCGCCGTGTCCCGCGGCCCCTCGCGGCATGTCCGCATGTTCGCCACCTAGAGCCGGAGGCCCAGATGAACCTGACGCCCACCGAGATGGATCGCCTGACCATCTTCACCGCCGCGGAGATGGCACGCCGCAACCGGTCGCTGGGCATTCGCCTGAGCCATCCCGAGGCAGTGGCGCTGCTCACCGATGAGGTGATGCTCGCGGCGCGGCGCGACATGCCCTATGCCGAGATCCGCGACATGGCGAGCCGGCTGCTGACCACCGACGATGTCGAGCCCGGCGTCGCCGAGATGATCCCGATGGTCTACATCGAGTGCGCCTTCGCCGAGGGCACGAAGCTGCTGGTGCTGTTCGAGCCGATCAGCCAGGGCGAACTGCCGCTCTTGGAGACCACCTACCCAGGCCAGATCTTTTCGCCCGAGGGCGAGATCGAGATGTTCGAGGACGCGCCCTCGGTCACTATCGACGTCATCAATACCGGCGACCGCGACATCCAGGTGCGCAGCCACACGCACTTCTTTGAAACCAACAAGCAACTCGAATTCGATCGCTCCCAGAGCTGGGGCATGAAGGTTGATCGTCCCGCCGGCATGGGCATCCGCTTCGAGCCGGGCGTCGTCAAATCCGTCCGGCTGGTTCCCATCGCGGGCGGCCGCGTCGTCCAGGGCCAGGCCGGTCTCGTCAACGGTCCGCTTGAGGCGGAGGGCGCCAAGGCGCGTGGCTTCGAACTCGCCCGCAGCCGTGGCTACAAGGGAGCCTGAGCACCAATGAGCAAGATCTCTCGCGAAGCCTATGCCCGGCTCTATGGTCCCACCACGGGCGACGTCATCCGGCTCGCCGACACCGAACTCTTGGTCGAGATCGAGCACGACTACGCCATTCATGGCCATGAACTGGTGGTGGGCGCGGGCAAGAACCTGCGCGATGGCGAAGGCATCGACCCTTACGCCAGGTCAAGCGACGGCATCCTCGATATCGTCATCTACAGCGCCACCATCATCGATGCGGTCACTGGCATCATCAAGGCCGATATCGGCATCCGCGACGGCAGGATCGTCGGCATCGGCAAGGCCGGCAACCCGCATACCATGCCCGGCATCACTCCCGACATGCTGGTCGGAAGCACCACCCAACAGATCCCCGGCATCAACTACATCGTCACCGCCGGCGCCATCGAAAGCCATGCCCATATCGGCTCGCCCGAGCAGTCGGAGCACGCGCTGGCCGGCGGCACCACCACGCTGGTCGGCGGTGGGCCGCTCGATGTGGGCAGCGGCACCACCCGCTCCTTCGGCCTGCTGTTGCAGGGCATGGAAAGCTCGCCGGTCAACTATGCGCTGTTCGGCCGGGGCAGCACCAGCCCCGAGGCGGTCGAGGAATCGGTCGCTGCCGGCGCCGCCGCCATCAAGATCCACGAGGATTGGGGCGCCGCGCCTGCGGTGATCGACGGTTCGCTGATCGCCGCCGACCGCCACGATTTCGCAGTGCACCTGCACACCGATACCATCAACGAATTCCTGTTCGCCGAAGACACGATGGCCGCCTGCGCCGATCGCACCATCCACATGTATCACGTGGAAGGGGCAGGGGGCGGGCACGCGCCGGATCTGCTCAAGGTCGTCTCCTACGACAACGTCATCCCGTCATCGACCAACCCCACCAACCCCTACACGCAATATGCGATGGAGGAGGGGCTGCCGATGGCGATGATCGCGCACAACCTCAACTACAACACGCCGGAAGACCTGCTGTTCGGCGAGGCGCGCGTACGCGCCGGCACCGTCGCCGCCGAGGACCTCCTGCACGATATGGGAGCCATCTCGATCTTCGGCACCGACACCCAGGGCATGGGCCGCCTCGCCGAGAACGTCGCCAAATGCTGGCAGCTGGCCTCGGTGATGAAGGAACGCGTCGGGCGCCTGCCGGAGGAGACTACGGTGCGGGCCGACAACGAACGGGTCAAGCGCTACATCGCCAAACTCACCATCAACCCCGCGATCGCCGTCGGCATCGACGACCATGTCGGCTCGATCGAAGTAGGCAAGATTGCCGACCTGGTGCTGTGGCCGCGTGCCTCGTTCGGGGTGAAGCCGTGGATCGTGATGAAGAATGGTTCCATCACCTGGCAGGCTATGGGTGATGGCAATGGCAGCCTCGGTCTCGCCGAGCCACAGGTGCAGAAGCGGATGTGGGGCGGGCTGGGTCTCGCCAAGCAAAGGGTCAGCTTCAACTTTATGTCGAAGCTCGCGATCGATGCCGGCGTCTCCGACCGGCTGGGGCTGAGCAAGACCACCCTGCCGATCAAGTCCGTCCGGCACCTGCGCAAGAAGCACATGCTGCACAACGACGCGCTGCCCTGGATCGAGGTCGATCCGCAGACTTTCGAGGTGCGCGCCGACGGCAAGCTGCTGATGTGCGAACCGGCCAGGAGAGTCCCGCTGATGCGCCGGTACATGCTCAGATGAACCAGCTCGCGCGTACTCCCACCGCCACCAAACGCATCGCCGCCGCCCGCGTCGGCATCGGCGGCCCGGTCGGCTCGGGCAAGACGGCGATGGTCGAGCGATTGATCCCCGCACTAATGGCTCGCGGCATCGATATAGCGGTCATCACCAACGATCTCGTCACCGCCGAGGACGCCGAGCGCGTCCGCCGCTCCGGCCTGATCGACCCGGCCCGAGTTTCGGCGGTGGAGGCCGGCGCCTGCCCGCACACGGTGATCCGCGAGGACCCGACGCTCAACATCGAGGCGGCGGACGAGCTCGAGCGGCGCTTTCCCGGGGTCGAACTGATCCTCCTCGAAAGCGGCGGCGACAACCTCGCCTCGACCTTTTCGCGCGACCTGACCGATTTCTGGATGTTCGTCATCGACGTCGCCGGTGGCGACGACATTCCGCGCAAGCGCGGCCCGGGCGTCATCCGCTCCGATCTGCTCGTCATCAACAAGACCGACCTCGCCCCCTATGTCGGTGTTGATCTCGGGCGAATGCACAAGGAAGCGCTGGCGGTGCGCGACAACCGCCCGGTGCTGATGACCAATTGCCGGAAAGGCGAGGGGATCGACGCCGTGGTTTCGCTCATCGAGCGCGAAGTGCTGTTTCGCGCGTGAAGCACACGGTCATCGAGCAGCCCGCGCAACTGGACCTGAGCTTCGTCCGCCGGGGCGAGCGAACGGTGTTCGACCGGCGCCTGTTCACCTGGCCCTTCGTCCTCACCCGTACGTTCTTTCTCGATGTCGCGCCGGCGCATCAGCTTACCGCGATCGTGCAGACCAGCAGCGGCGCCATCCATGGCGAGGACCGGCTGGTGCAGCGGGTCAGCGTCGGCAGCGGTGCTGCGGTGCATCTCAAGACTCAGGGCGCGACCGCGGTGCATCGCGCTCCGCCGGGTCTGCTGACGCACGAGGCAGTCTGCCTGCGGGTAGCCGAAGGTGGCATCCTGCAATACCTGCCAGAGCCGCGTATCCTGTTCCCCCATGCGGCCCTGGCCCAGACGATCGATCTCGATTGCGCGCCTGGCGGCACCGCGATCGTCTCGGATGCCTTTACCGTGCACGACCCCATCGGCGCCGGGCGAAACTTTCGGTCACTCGAGTCGACCATGACCCTGCGCCGAAGCGGGGCCGAGCCGGCAATGATCGACCGCGTGCAGATTGCCGGCCTTGTGCCGCGCCAGCTCCGCCGGCACACGGCGTTCGGCACGCTGGTCGTGGTGACGTCACTCCCCGCGGAGGCGCTGGAGCCCATTGCTCTGGACCTTTCCGCGCACCTCGCGGGCGTCCCCGACCTCTACGCTGCTGCCAGCCTGCTCCCCGGCGAGTTAGGCCTCGGCCTGCGCTTCGCCAGCTCCAGCCTCCGTAGCCTCAGGGCCGGTATCGACCTGGCATTGGCCTCGCTTCGGTCTCGCGTCCTCGGGCAAGCGCCGAACTTTGGGTAGATAGTGAGCCATGGGGTGACTCAGTGCGCTGCGACTGCTGCGGGCCGACGCAACCGTAGCGCTAGGGGCAGGGCCAGCGCCGTCGACGCCAGCACGGGTCAGCCCAGCGGCGCGAAGACGCTGCGAGGCGTCGTCCTCTGGTCCGGATGACACAGGAGGTACCAGGCTCGCGCCAACTCCTGAACCGGTGGAAGCACCTGGACCAGCTCCACTTCTCCATCTCCGATCGATGAAGCCGGAAGCGACGATGCGGGAAAGTACCGGCTCCGGGCAAGTGAGACGGACGGTGCCGGTGAGTTCGTGTTGGAGGCCAAGAATGGCTCGCCACAATTTCGCGACGCTTTCTTCCACATCGGCGAACACCGGTAGCAGTTGCTCACCCATTTCGGTCGGCCGGTAGCCTGTCGGGTGTCGATGGACCAGCCGCAGCCCTACTTGCGGTTCGAGTTCGGCAACGCGGCGGTGGACCGTCGACTGATTCACGCCAAGCTCACGGGCGGTCGCGAGGGTCGAGCCCCGCCTTGCAACCGCAAGCAGATGCCGCAGATCGTTCCAGTCGAACATTCAGCGCCCGCCTTTTCATGGCTTTGCTGATGCCGAACTGGCCGAGCAGGAGATCGTCGCGCAGCCTCGGCGGCAACTTGGCAAGAAAGGCAAGAAAGGCAAGGATGGACATACCCTTGCCCGCCAGCACGCGCGGATTGGCGTGCGGCAGCATCCCTGTCCCGGCCGGTATCGAACCTCGACCCGAGCACGACGAGCAGCGCCCCTTGCCCGTCGCGGCCTATCCGCAAGGAATGCGTCGGCTGGTCAATACCGAGGAACATGCCGTCGATGAGGTCTCGGTCGGCACGGAACGCCATGGCAGTATGCTTGCGCGGACGCGTTCGCCCGGCCATGCCACATGACTCTTGATGGTCAGGGTTGGCTACCACCACGACGTGCTCGGCGTGGACGTTCCCAGCAACGAGTGCCGTCTTCCACGACTTCGATAGTTTGCCCATATCCTTCTTCCCGGAAATTCGTGCACGATAGCGCTCGACTTTCGGAACGCTCATCCTGAAGCCGAGCGCCTCGTCGCTCGATCGTCTTATGCGACTGGCATCAATCCCACGCCGTCAACGATGGGAACCGGCTTGGGCAGCCGGGCTGCTGCCGGCGCGGGTGGGGGATCGTCGTCGTCATCATCATCGCGATGGGCCCACCCCTTCCAATGCCACTTCGAGTGAGCGGCTTTGAGGCGACGTTCGTCCTGCTCGCTGTCGTATTCGTCCGATGGATAGAACGCTCTTTTCATCTCCATACCTCCACACATGGCCTCCCGGGAGAGCCCGGGAGGCGCAACTGGCCTCAGTCTCCGATGGTTAGTTCAGATTGGAGCTCTGACCAATCTGTGCGGGAGGGGCCTGTTCAGAGAAGCTGCCGGCTGTGCCGATGGCGATGCGCCGGGGCTTCAGCTGCTCGGGCAGCTCCCTGACCAGCTCGATCACCAGAAGGCCGTTCTCAAGTGCGGCCTTGGTCACGCTGACGTGGTCGGCCAGGCTAAAGCTCTGCTTGAACGTCCGGTTGGCGAGGCCGCGATGCAGGAACTCCTGATCTGAGTTTTTCGCTGCCCTCTGGCCTGTCACCAGCAGGTCGCTGCCCTGCTGGGTAATCTCGATGTCGTCGGAACTGAAGCCGGCGACCGCCATGGTGATCCGGTATTGGTCCTCGCCGACCTTCTCGATGTCATACGGGGGCCAGTCCGCCCGGGTTCCGCTGTCGAGTAGGTCGAACAAGCGATCGAACCCGACGGTCGAGCGATAGAAGGGAGTGAAGTCGTAGGTTCTCATAGCCACATTCTCCTTAGAGCAACATAGATACGAGGGGTGCGCCGCGAGGCTCACCCCGGGGCTGCCGGCCCCTATTAGGCGACCAGCGAAAATCGATTTGGGCAGGGTAGACCGGCCCTTCAAGAGGCCGAGCAAGATTTTTTCGGCCCGTGCCGCCGGCCCAACGGGGACGCGAAAACCGCGCGTCCATCCAGCCGACGCCGTGGCGTCCCTTGAGAATGTGATCGCGTCGCCGCGCTGCAGGAGGCGGCGGACCATCTGACGTCCGAACCGACCCCCTCAAGACTTTTCGGAGACCCATGAGATCGATTGCCGGTTGGCGCCGGGGGGAGTTTGGCGACAGTTGAAACAGGGGTTCCTTCGGCGATCCGGGAGTGACTGGCTGCCGGGGTCCCTAGATGGATGTCGGGGTTACCGCGAGGCCTTGGCGCTGGCGCGTGCAAACGTGCATTAATGCCCTCGGCATCGCCCGTTGCACCAAACGCAAACCAAGCTAATGTTCCGCTCTGATGCTCCGGGTCCAGCAGAGTTCAGCGCCATGGGCCCATGTTGGAGGGTCGCGTGCTCAGGGGGCGTTACGGCATTGGTTGGATGGTTGCAGCTTGGCTGGCCATCGTCGTTCTAATCGCTCTTGGCATCGTGCTGGTGGGGCAGTTCGCCAACTGGCGATAAACACGCAGCGGCCGGCATTGCCTGGCAAGCACTGAAGGTCACATCGGCCGGTCCGATGGTGACTGAAGTCGCTATCCGGAACTCAGGCAGTCCGCTCAGGTTTGACTCTCCGTGAGCGATGGCTGACCCCAAAATACACATGTGCCCTCCACTGGCCGACCATCGCTCCGACTACAATCGGAGCTGAAAATGGCCAGCACCTTTATGTCCTTGGCACTCTTCGCATCCGTCATGCTGCTCTCCGGCGTCATGACCGTCACCGGCCTAGCTTCACAGCCGACACACGGTTGCTAGGATTGCCGCCGCGACACCCGTCAAGACCACAAATCTGAAACCGAGCTACGTGGCCGTACTGCCCGCGGCCAAGCCCGACGATCTCGACGCGAAATCGGTGCCGGTGGCGTCCCTTTCGCAAGAACCAGGTCCGCTGGCCAAGCCGCTGGCATCGACGCTCAGGCACACGGTCGCAATCGAGTCCTTACGTGTCCGGGCCGCCCCAAGAAGACAGCGCGACAGCTATTCTCACTGAAGGGCGGACACCGGTTACGGTCATCAAGGAGGACCGTGGGTGGGTACTGATCACGGTTGGCGGAGATCGGATCGGTTGGGTTCACAGCAAGTTGTTGCGTAGGGTCGAAGAAAAACAGGCCAGTATCCAATAACTAAGTTCCCCGCGCCTATTGGGAACTTGGTACGCAGCGGCCGCAGCTTGATGTTACGGTGCGTTTCTCCAACGGTGCGCGCTCGACACTACCGCCGCTCACATCGAGGATGTCGTCGACTGGCCAATCCGCACCGACGAGCAGGGGCTGACGATCGAGTGGAAGACGCCGGTGATCGCCGGTCTCGCCTGGTTGACCTCGGCGAAGGAGCGACACTTCTAGCCGACATTGCGCCAGTGCGGTCCGGAACCCAACGGCACCTCGGCCTCGCCGGGGAAAAAACGCCCTTTGATGCTATGCGCAACCCCGGATGACTTGCCCGGGTTCCCTTAGGAAGGCTGGGCCTTTTCTCGCTGTAGCGCATCGTAGCTCTGTTTGATGCCGAGCGGCATGTGTTTAGGTCGGACGGCCAACGGCGTCGCGTGAAGCCAACGATTGTGGGGGATGGGCCGACGCTCTGGGACGAACACGCGCCACCACGCGTTGTCGATCACCGCCGCGGAGTATCCTGCGCTACTCAGCACCTCGATACATTCCGCCTCGAGGAGTTGGCTATGCACCTCGATTACGTAGTCCGCGCAGTGCGACCCAAGTAACCTGGCTCCGGATCGGAGCACCTCCATCTCGGCACCGTCCACATCGATCTTGACCAGCCCTTTTTGTGATCGATCGACAGGAACTTCGTCGAGGGCGAACCGGTCTCCGATCCCTTCGGCGGAGAGATGGAGGGTGCCCTCTCGGTTGTAATGCCGGTTTCGATCAAAGGCATCTCTCGCCGCACCGCTTGGTTCGTAGGCGTAGACCGTTCCATTCGTGCGCCGGAGAAACCACAGGGCCAACTCACCGACCCCCGCTCCGATGTCTATCATCCAGGCGGCTTCCGCCGCGGACATCGTCAGCGCATGGGCGATCTCGGTTTCGTACAAACCAAGGAACAGTTGCGTCTGCTTCGCAAAATCGATCTCCAGCGTCAGCCCCTGGAACAGCCCGAGAGGCACCCGCCGCATCTTCGGACCTGACGGAAGTATCGCGCGTTTGATTGCCCTCAGCGGCGAGGTGGCAGTAGAGTTTATCGACAAGATCAATCCCCAGCCCGGTAGACCTTGTCTCTCCTTATCTCCCATCGGTCCAAGCGTCCACACCGAAGTATTGATCACACGTGCCAAGATGACTCCGACGCCGACTGAGATGCTGACATCACGGCTCGGGTGACTGGCGGTCGGCCGTGTGCAATCGCAGGGTCTGGCCGGTAGGTCTTGCCAGTCCATCAGAGAGTCCAACGGCTCCCGTTGCTTGATCGACTGAGGCGTGAACTTCGGAAGCGGTGCTGCGTTGTCGGACCGAAAGGGGGCGATGATGACAGAGCGGGTTTTCGGCCCCGATAGACGGGACGGCAAATGGTACTTCTATACGTATGGTGATGGGCAACAGGTCGAGTGGGGACCGTATTCGAGCGAGGAGTTTGCTCAGGGTGCCAAGGCGGCTATCCAACCTCGCCTCGAGGTTGAGGACCCGCAGGAGGTGAAGGAGGCGGCCAGTGAGCCGTCGAGCCGCCCATGACGGTAGGCGGCAACGGAACGGCAAAAGAAAACGTCGCGCCGCTTTAGGGACCGGCGCGACCGCGAGTATGACTTTAGAGTGTGCGTGGGGACTGGGCTGTTAGGCTCGGTCAACCAATCCAGTTCCAGTTCGCGGAGTATTGCGTCACCTATCTCGAACCAGACTTTAGGGCTGGCGTGGCGACGTACGGCATCGCCCTCGCCCGGCGATCAATAATCGTTTCCGGGAACTCCATCGACCCGGGCAAGTTTGAATCGCCTGCGGCGCCTAGCTTCGGAGGAAGTTCATGACCATCTCGATCAAGCCGTCCGCTGCCTCTCAAGTGCGGGCCCTGGTGGCCAAGCAGCCGAACCTGACCCCTGAAGAAATTCACCGGATCTTGGGGATTCCTTTGGTGAACGTTAAGTCCGCGTTGGCGGCAAAGCACCGCGACAAGCCGAAGAGGCGGAGCCTGGGCGTGCATACGTAGGCGCTCGATGCCCCACTCGAAGCCGATAACAAAGAGCCCCGGCCGCTTGGGGTGGCCGGGGTTCCTTTTTTGCGCGGGGAATGGGGGCGACATCGCCCTGCGCGGGATGAGGACGGGGGCGCCCTCATCGTCCGCTCTCGCGGATTGCACCATCAATGCCGCTGGCGGACTTTGGTTCCGAGCATGGGGGGACGCACCTTGGACAGACATGGCGGGCGCCCGCTCTCGGACGTCCGCCACATCGGCTTCAGCGTCTCGTCGGCCCGCTTGCGTTCTTGGACGGCAGTCTGCTGGCTGCGGGGCCGTACTTGCGTTGTGTCCATGTCTTTCTCCAACTCCGTCCGACTATGCGCCCTGGTAGGAATCACGCTCGGAAACGAGGACCGTAACGGCCGCCAGCAAATCGTCGTCGCTGAACGGCTTGGGCATCACCGGCGCATCAGGAAAGTGCTCATAGACCTCCTCGACGCTGGCCGCTGTGCAGAAGATGAACGGAATGTCGCGGCGCTTCAGGCTGGCGACCAGTCCATCGGGTTCGGCGTGCTGCAAACGGAAGTCGATCAGGGCGAGATGCACCTGCTGAGTGTTCAGGAACGCATGCGCTTCGGCCGGATCCGTGGCCATTAGAACACGATAGCCGGCGTTCACGAGTGGGGTCTCGAGGACCGAAGCGATAAGAAAGTTGGTTTCCACGACCATGGCCGTGCGGGGGATCGATTGTGTTGACATGTTTTCCGCTAACGCAGGAGGACCTATCCACCCGGTGGTGGATTGGCAGGCTCAATGCGTTTCGCCAAAACGCCCGGCTGCAGCGATATTAGGGGTGCCCGCAGGGCATCTGCTCGTCCGGTCAATTCCGACCATATGCGCTTATGCCAGCAACGGCAGCTAAAAAAGACATGTCTAGGGAACGGCTCAAGTGGAGAGCAGGTTACCCTCGGGCATCCCAAGAGAGGCTCCCGTGGCAAAACCTTCCAAGCCCACCCCGAAGAAACCCGCTGCAAAAACGAGCGGAAAAGAAGCCCCAGACATTGGCGATCTAAAAGATGTTGAGAAACCTGAACCACCACCATGGCCTCCCGTTGCGCGACCTGAGGGCTAGTGCCTTCCCCCTGCAGTTCCCCGCGGCATCTCAATCCAGCGCGCTGCATCTGGATCTGATCCGCGACATGAAGCTGGTGAACTCCCACATCGTGGCGGCCGCCGCTTATCCAATACTAGACCGCGTGGGCGAGCTGCTACCAACGCGCCTAGCTTCGCCGGCCGAATAAGCGAGCCGTGCACCGACGCCAGTGCAACCAGAGAACCCTGGTCTTCGGTATCCCGGCTGACGCTTGAGTGACGGGCGACCGGGGCAGCACCGCCGCATCATCCCGATGCGGTCCTCCCTCAGTTGGCGTTGGCCATTTCTCCAGCTGCCGTAAGCACAGCCAGCGCGCGGTCGGCCAGCGCGGCCGCATCGACGGCCGGCAGTGCGTCGGTAGCGTAAGACACGGTCACGTCGAGCGCCCCCAGCCGTTCGGCCCCAAGCACCAGTATCGAGGGGCCGACGAAATCGATGCCCACTCCCATGGTTACGCCCTCAAGCGTGTGGTTGCCGAAGCGGTACCCGAGCCCAGAGTCTCCAGCAGTCGTGATGCCCAGGCCGTCGATCCGGCGATTATGCGTCATCGCCGGCCATATCTCGGCGGCAAGGGCTTTCCAGCCGGGTAGCTTGAGCAGCGAGGCGGCCTCGTGGTCCTTGGCCAGAGCGGTCACCAGCTTGAAGGAAACATCACGAGCGATCGGCCACAGATCGGGACCAAGCTCGTGCCGGGTGCGCAGCACGTCGATGTAGCAGCCATAGGTTTCGGGCGGCAGTGGTGGTCTTAGCAGCCGACGCAGGTCAACGCTGGACACACAGGTCATCTGCGCTACGCCGTAGTGCTGGTGCATTGCGAGTAAGAATGCCCCAGCAATGGCGCCGTGAAGGGTGGTCCGATTTACCTTTACCGCTGCCTTGAGCGCATCGGTCGCCGCGACGTCGAGCCGGCGCGCGATGACGCGGGTGGCTCGTTTGGCGCCGGGAACACGCTGGCGTGGCAAGCGGAGCGCGGGTTGGTAGCCTTTCGTACCGCTATCGGGCTTTTTTGGAAATCCGGTCTCAAGGGACGGCGGCAAGCTGTCGTTGACTGGGGGCATAAGCTCCATCACGGCAGGGTCGGCAAAAAACTCGAGCAGCTGCCGGCTGATCAGGTGGGCGGTATAGGCGTCCATCGTGGCATGGTCGCCGCAGAACATCAGATGGTTGAGCTCAGGATCTCGCTGATCGCGCACCAGAGTGACCCGCAACCGTGGGCTCCGGGTGCTCGGCATCGGCTTGCTCATCTCTTCGGTGAGCACGTCCTCCCAGGGTTCGTCCCGGATTTGCAGGGGGATCCTGGTCGTGCTCTCGGTGTCGAAATAGGGTTGGCGATAGACGAAGGGAGGCTTTCTTATGAAGACCGGGCCGCCATAACGAACATGCGCGCGCAGCATCGGATGCCGCCGCTGCAGCCAATCGAGCCCGCGGGTCACGAGATCGCCATCGAGCGCACCCCGGATGTGTAGCACCTGCAGCGGCATCAACCCGCCATATGGATGCATGTAGTGCAGGAGCCGCTCCTGCTCCCCGAGCTTCCGGCTGTCCCTCATCATCCCCTCCCCAGCGCCTCGTGCCGCCAAGTCGCGCATTCATGTTACCGAGGATATGGCGCGATTGGCGAGAGCGATGATAAGTATGGCAAATACTGGGTAGGAGAACCTCAATTGGACAAGGTCGGGCAAACGGTCATGGCCTACCTCTCCAAGGCAGTCGCCGACGCCGGCAACAGCGAGCCGGTCACACCGCAGACCGGGTTGCTGGAGAAGGGTCTCCTCGACTCGATCGGGCTGGTCGGCCTCATCCAGTTCATCGAATCCGAGTTCGGCCTGCAAATTCCGGATGCGGACCTGAATCCGGACCTGTTCGAGACGCCGGCGAGCGTCGCCGCTTACGTTGCCCGTCGCTTGGGATAGGGCGTTTCAGGCCTCCTCGCTGAGCCGACCACGCATCACCTTGCCGGCCGAACTCCTGGGCAGCGCGTCGCGAAACTCAATCAGCGCAGGCACCTTGTGGGCCGACAGCCGCTCCCGGAGAAAGCGGATCAGTTGTTCCGGGGCAACTTCCTGGTGACGCACCACGTACGCCTTGAGCCGTAGGTCGGCATGGGGCGACAGGCGAACGCCGACCACTGCGGCCTCGGCAACGGCGGGGTGAAGCTGTAGCGTCTCCTCGACTTCGATGGGGTCGACTTTGAAGCCCGAAACCTCGATGAGCAGCTTGCTGCGACCCACGATGAATATATTGCCGTCCTCATCGAGCCGGGCGATGTCACCGGTACTGAGCCAGCCATCGCGGAAGCTTGCAGCGTTCGCCTCAGCTTCGCCCAGATAACCCGACGTCAGCGATGAGGACCTGACCATCAGTTCGCCGGCTCCGGAAGCCAGACCGCCCTCGGAGTTGATCCGCACCTCGGCGTCGCCCGCCGGCTTGCCGACGCTGGCCCACAGGCCATCGATATCGGCCGCATCATTGTGGGAAACCATGAGGGCCTCGGTTGACCCGTAGGCCTGGCGCAAGGTGACCCCGAACCGTTCGCGGAACCGATCGTAACTCGCACGTTTGAGCCCGGCACCACCCGAGAATGCAAGCCGCATGGTTTCGAGGCCAGCCTCCCCGGGTGCGCCGGCCAGCACGTCGTACATGGCAGGTACCGCCCCCATCACCGTAACCCGCTCGGCAACAAGGACGTCGAGCAGGGTTTGACGCGCCAGCACCAAGGGGCGACGGTCGCCCCAATAGACGGTTGTCGCGCCCGCTTCGACTGCGCCCGTGGCACTTAACAGCAGGCCCATCGCGAAATTGCCGGGCAGGATGTTGATGATTGTATCATCTGGTGTCAGCCGCCACGCGGAGCTCATCCGCCGGGCGTCGGCGAGGAGTTCGGCGTGGGTGTGCGGCACAATCTTGGGCAGGCCCGTAGATCCCGAGGATGCCAGGTAAAGTGCCGGTACGCTGCCATCTAGCTTGGGTAGAGTGATTGGGGCCGCGTCCTCAAGGGTGCTAAGCGAGAAGTTTCCCTCTCCGACGGCGACGAAAACACGCAACGGCCGCATGCCCCCGGCGCTCGCGGCAACCTTTGTTCCTAGTTCGGTGCGTTCGTTGCAGACAATGAGCGCGACGGCGCCCGCCTTCTGCGCCAAAACGGTGCACTCGCTTAGGGTCGCATGCGTGCCAAGCGGCATGGCGATGGCGCCGATCGCGAACAGAGCGTGGACAACGACAAAGAGCTCAGGCGAGTTGGGCATCAGGATCGCAACTGGATCACCGATCCCGATACCCCCTGACCTAAGACCCGCGGCCATGCGGGCGATCCGTTCGACCAGCTCACCATAGGAGTAAGAACAGCCGTTCTGGCGAAGCCCGCTCGTACCCGGTGCGCGCGCAGCAATGTGCGCGAAGTTCTCGAAGATCATACCTTCACCAAACAAACCAATGGGTTATCTTCGGGAGGCAGGTGGGGCGATCATGTCCGAGTAGGACGACTGAGGCAAGCATCCTGCGAGGAGCTTTGGCCCGCGTTGAGGATGGAGCTCTTCTCGCGGAGGGTGAAGCACCGTGCAAACAAAAAGGACCGCCCCGAGGGCGGCCCAATGTGGTTCGTCCATCCTATGAGGCCGTCAGAACGACCAGTTCAGGCCGACACTTGCGGTATGGGTGGTGAAGCTCGCCTCGTAGTCAGGACCCGCTTCGTTGTATGTCTGCGTGCCGTAGTCCGAGTACCTGTACAGCAAGTCAACCGACACACTGTCGGTGAGCGCGAACTCTACACCGGCGCCGACGGTCCAACCGACGTGCACTTGGGAATCCTCGAACACCGGCCCCAAGCTGACGTAATCGACCGAAGTGCCAGCGACTGCAAGACCCGCCGTCAGATACGGAAGGAACGAGCCACCGTCAAAACCAAGCTTGCCGCGGAGCGACGCCTGCCAATCGATGCTGAAGTTGTACTCTTCGGCGATATCGGTGAAGCCGAAGCCCACATCGGACCACGCGGCGTCCGCAACTACACCCACGACGATACCATCGGCGACAGTGAAGTCCGCGCCGGCCGCAAGGCCAATTAGCCAGCCCGAGATGTCCTCGTCGCCCCCGACCGGGCCGTTGTCCTCATAGGTGCCCCAAGCCCCACCG
Source organism: Devosia sp. P3_B2 (assembly GCF_056402875.1). Lineage (NCBI taxonomy): Bacteria > Pseudomonadati > Pseudomonadota > Alphaproteobacteria > Hyphomicrobiales > Devosiaceae > Devosia > Devosia sp. P3_B2. The sequence continues at coordinate 134,560 of NZ_JBFUGO010000012.1, forward strand.
GCGAAAACGCCGACATAGGCGCCATCCCAGTCCCCCGAGACGTCGACTATGCCCGCAGCCGGTTCCTCGATGATCAGATCAGCCGCGTGGGTGACAGGCGCGAATGCAAATGCTGCGACGCCGCAGAGGAAGGCCGTGGTGATGCGATTCATGGAAAGCTCCCCAATGATACGAAGACTCTAACTGCGGGCCGCAATCTTGGCGAGCGGGATCCGCGCAGCACGGGCGTATCGCCGCCAAACTGTCACCTTCACGCTACAGTTCTGCCAATGGATCAGGGCGGCGCCAATCGCGGCGATCTTGCGCCGCTCCTCCGACTGGGCTGAGGTGCGTTCGCCTGCGCTTCCAGCAGCCGATGGATTCGACCCGTCAACCTGTCGACGGCGCTCTCGACCCGGCCTACGCCGCCGAGTCACTTCATTGGGAGCAAAGGTTTCTGCTGCGTGGACTTTGTAGTCGCCGAACTCCCGGCGGATGTCCTCCTCGACGATCGCTCCCTTTCAAGACCGGCTGCGGCGTCGCGGTCGTCGAGTGCCTTGTTGAAACCGGTCATCAACCGCCACACCCAGAAAATGAATCCACCCCCAACGCTGCCAGGCCCGTTGACCAGAGCTACGGGTCGCCGGAGGCTCGATGCCTATCTCTTACGGGAGTCGTGATCGTCGAACTCTCGCCAAGCGAAGTCGCAGTTACGAGAGGGGCAGTTTTGACGCCGCCGATCGTCGAGAGATACTAAGCGACCTGCAGATCTGGCGCTCCGTCGCCGGTCTCCCCGCTCTTCGAACGGGGCTCATACGCAGATCACTGCTCCTTCTTGAACAAATCCTGGAAGATGAACTGGCCCCAGGTGCGGCTCCGGGCGTGCACCAGCGCGCCACCCTCAGGATGATTGTATCGGCCTCGAGTGCCTCCCGCAGCGACTTGGCGACGACCGTGGGTCCAATCGCCCGAGCTGGCGGGGCCAACGCCTCGGGCGGCCGGCGGCTCGCGACCGCCACCTCGATGTTCTTACGGGCGAAGGCGTGGGCGAGGGGCCTGGCCTATCCTGCCGAATCCTACAATTGCGTAGCTCATGATGCGCGCGCGTTCAGGTTGAAGGCCGCATCGAAGTGTTGCTCGGTAATCTCGCTCAGCGGGAGGGCTTCGCCCATGCCGGCGCTCGCGTAGAGGACATCGATCTTGCCCTTCTCCCGTCTGACCGTGTCGAACAGGCGGTCGAGGTCGTCGAGATTGTGCTGGCCGCCGGGTTTGATCAGCGAAGCGACGGTGAGGCGGATCGGTTCGCCCTGAATGACGTTGTCTTTGCCCAAGCGAGGCCCAAGCGAGGCAAGCGATGATCTTCTCCCCTCAGTTCTCCAACCGCACCTGGTGGCACCGCGGCGAGCCCTACTCCCGGCAAGAGCTAATCGGCGACGCGGTAATCCATGCGATCGGTTTGCTTATCGCGGGTTCCTTGGGAGGAACGCTCGTGGCCCTCAGCGGACTGCGAAACGCGCCGTCGGAATGGCCCATGATCTGTGTATATGTAGGCTCGCTCTTGCTTGTCCTCAGCGTTTCGTTCGCGTTCAACCTCTCGCCGATTACCCCGCTCAAGCGCGTGTTGGCGAGGTTCGACCAGGCCGCCATCTTTCTGTTGATTGCAGGCACCTATACGCCGCTCCTGGCTTTGCTCAACGACACTCCCACCGGCATGTTGATGCTGGTCGCCATATGGAGCGCTGCCCTCGTTGGCATCGCCCTGAAGCTGATCATACCGCAGCATTTCGGCCGGTTAGCGCTGTTGCTCTATCTCGGCATCGGCTTCAGTGGCCTGCTTATCTTCCAGTCACTTTCCGCAGCCCTGCCGGCGAACACGCTCATGCTGATCCTGGCAGGCGGCGTGGCTTACTCCTCAGGGATCGTTTTCCACCTATGGGAGAGACTGCGCTTTCACAATGTGATCTGGCATACGTTTGTTGTGGTGGGGGCAAGCATCCACTTGTGGGCGGTTCTCGACTGCATGGTGTTGCAGCGGCTATAGTAGCTACGGCAATAACTATGTGCCCGCCATGACCAGCTGGCGGCGCCGTGGCCGGATGTCGTCGCGCTCTTTTCGATCCGGGCTGCCGACAAGCAAACCCTGTCGTGTCTGATGGACCAAGTGCGGCACCGGACGCGCACGCCGGGCCTCGATAAGCTGATCGATGCCCTGTCGCGCGAGCTCTGCAAATTCAGGACGGGGGAGAGAAAATAGGCGCGGCGAGAACTAGCCGGAGTTAAGGCCCCCTTGCGGGGAGACGCAACCATACTCCCCGGGGGAAGTTGAGATGCTGCCCGGCCCCAAAAAGGAACAAGAACAATGAAAAGCATCTCAATTCTAGCGCTGGCCACTGCTCTGGCACTATCGATGAATCCGGCATACGCGCAGGTCGACTCGACGGTTAACGCTGCGGCCGGTGTAACCGCCGACGCGAACGGAGACGGCAACGTCACCGCTGAGGAACAAACGGCAGCCGATGCCGCCGCGGCCGCAACGGCTGGCGCAAGCGCCTCTGCCAATGCAACGGCGAGCCTGACCGTCGACGCAAACGGCGACGGCACCCTCAGTGCCGAGGAAATCGCCGCGGCCAACGCCGTCATCACCGCCAGCGGCAATGCCAGCATTGTGCTCGACGCAAACGGCGACGGTACTGTCACCTTGGAAGAAGCCGCCGCAGCCGAGGCAGCTTTAGCAGCACTGTCCAACGACACAATAGCCTGCGATGCCAGCGGCCTGGCTGGCGTCACGAGCACCCTCAAGATGGCTGATCCGGGCGCGCTGACTGCCGCCACGAACGTCAAGGTGGTGCTCGTGTCGAACTGCGCAGCGGACGAGACTTCTTCGGCGCTGGCCGCCGAAGGGGCAACCAACATTCGTAAGGCGTTGGAAGCCAATGCTGCGGCCGTCACTGCGGTTCAATCGCGTGGCGCCACGATGGCGGATGTGTTGGGCGCCACTGCGGATGGCGACACCGTCATCGTTTACGTGGTCTCGAGCGCGACTGCCGGCTAGCACCGGCCACAGAAGCGTGCAATTCGCGGCCCCGGCTTCAAAGTTGAAGTCGGGGCCGAGCTTTAGTGCGTTTCCAGTCCGTGTCGGCGGCGCAGTTGCTTCTTGAGCGATGCTGGCAGATCCAGCCTGGCAATCATGTCCTTGACCACCTCCTGCTGCGACATTGGCCGCTCATCCTTGGACAGCCCTCGGCTGCGTTCGATGGCGGCGCCGATCTTCACGCGTACACTTGGTGCTGGCGGCCTAGGAGGAAACTTCGGCATGTACACGCCCCACTGTTGAACACTCAGCATATCGGCCCTGCCTGGTTCCGTCCAATGCCCGAACTCCCTTAGCGAAAGCGGGACAAGTGTCGAGCGAACCGCCAACAGCCAATGCCGTCAATATCAAAAGACATTCCGACCGAAATATTTGGTCAGGAACGAACCCACCACGGTCAAGTTTGTCCACCCTAGGGAATCATCCTTAGAGGAGAAACAAAATGGCCAATCAGCAAGGTTCTGGCGGCAATAGGTCTTCGGGCGGCGGCTCGGACCACAAACAGGGTGCCGGCTCCCAGGGCAAGTCGCAGTCTCCCGGCGGCAGGCAGAGCGAGAGCTCCAGCAGCCAGGGCCGCAAGGACGACGATAGCAAGTCCGGCGGCACGCAAGGCGGTACTCGCGAACAGCACGCCGAGGCGGGTCGCCAGAGCCACAAGAACGACAAATAGCGCAAACTCAGCCTGCCTCCGTTGGGGGCAGGCCTCACTCTTATGGAGACACGAAGTGCAGAAGGCATACCCTGAGGATCGCTTCCCAGCACCGAAAGTCCGCCTAGGCCGAAAAGCTGGGCGCTCCATCCCCCAGCCCCAAGACGTGGCGGAGATCGTTGTGCAAACCGGAGTTGCCGAACAGCGCTCCGCTACGTGGGGCGTGCACCAACAGGAAGAGCAGAGCTAGCTGCTCAGCAACCGCTTCTTCGGCTCGCCGCGGGCTTCCCCAACTACAGGTCGAGGCGGGCACAGTGAAAGCGTCCACCAGCAGCGGAGCCCCTAGGCCCGGTGACTGGGCGTTATGCTGTGGCTCCTGCTCCCCTTCTAGACCTCATGATTTCGACCAGTTGCTTTGGGATGCATGGCGGCCGGATCGATCTCCTTGTCGAGTGTGTCCATCGCGATGCGGATGTCATCGATCGTGACAGTGACTCCTCGCACGCACCGCAGAGCCGGTGCGCCCGCCACCGCGTGAATGTCCGAGCCCCAGAACGCCAGCATCGTTTTCTTCCTGCTTGGCGCCACTGAGGGGTCCGCAAGGATCTCGCGGGGATGATAGTACCCGATAAGGTCTACGTCAGTTACGTCATCGTCCTCGGCGTCACTGGTCCACGAGGGGCGGTTCGCGACAAACACCGTGTTGGTGGGCACACCGTCAACTTCCCAGCCTCTAGCTAGAACTCCTGCCCGCTGGGCTGCGTCGACGACAGCGTTCCGAGCAGCTTCCGCATCAACGAAACCGTCCACTGCCGACTGGCAGAGGGCGCGAGCCTGGCGGTAGTGCGCGGTCCGCGCTTCCGGCCAATGCAGGTCGAGATATTCCAGAGCCTCCCACGCGCTTCGCGCCTGGAAATTTCCCGTGTGGTGGAGCTTCAAGAATACAGGTTTGGAAAAGGGCCGATGTCCCATCACTTCCTCCGATCGTCTGAAACAAGCAATACGGTTTGACCGCTGACGACCTGCCAGATGGGAGCGGACTTTGGACCCGTCAAGAGGTTGCGATAAGGGTGAGAGTGGGCCGGTGGGCGGCCCACTTCAATGTGGGGCGAGTGGTGCGGTTGCGCTACCCTCCTGTCTTTGCATGGGGCGCGGCCACAGGCTTTGACTCTGGGGATCCGCGGAACCGCAGGAAGATCGAGAGCACCACGATTACTGCAGTCGACAGAAACTCGGACTGCCAGTTTTGGAGGGATTCGAACCACAGCGGCGCGCTAAAGAGGTGATCGACCAGAGTTGCTGGTGCTTCCCCGTGGAGGGCGGCCTCTTCGTTCGCCGCCGCCGCGCTGGCAAGCCAGTGGGCGACGAAAGAAACGAGAAAGAGTCCCGCAAGCACGATCCCAAGCGAGTAGGAATAGAGCCACAACCACAGCCCGCCCGCTCGTACCGGCCAAGGCGCTGACTTGTTGCGGCTCTTCTTTGCCGGATCTTCATCTACCTCCTCGGCAGCGTCCGGATCTTTTGATTCCGACGAGCCACGCTGGAACAGGAACGACGTCAGCACGACATAGAACCCCATCTGGAGAAACTCGCTCTCCCAGTTCTCGAACACGGCAGAGTTGAATTCACCGGAGAGGAAGAACTCCAGGAGCCCCATGGTTGCCCAACCATGCTCAGCGAGTTCGGCATTGTTGGCCATCCACCCCGCGAATAGCATGCCCATCAACGTTGCGAGGAACGCAGCCATCAGGACAATGGTCAGACCGTTATCTTTGAAGAAGCGCATCGCGCAGTTGTCTCCTGTGGTAATTGGAGGTCAGGGTAATTCTCCGGTCTGGCCCTCTAGATGGTGCGTCTCCCAATGCAGACGGGTTTCTAACAGCGGTCCGTGAGCATCGGTGCGCACGACGACTATTAGGTCCCTGGGGGAGCTGTCATCGGAAGACAGTCTCGAGCTATCTCAGCGAGGGTAAGCGCAGCCTGAACTCGCGCTAGCTCGTCAGTGGCAAGCTCTTGCCCCTCCAGGTCGTTGAACACGCCGTCGGCGCTATCATGGAGGTCAAAGAAGAAACGCGTCATCGCCCGGCCTCCCCGATCTGTGAGAACTCCGCATCTCAAAAATCGATCCGGGTTGGCGCCAGTTGGCCAACTGGCTCACCACCACGGCCGAGTGCCGATCGCGAGGTACAGAACCTTGAGTTCCATTACTGGTGCGGGTGGTTCGGGTTCGACGAGGACGACGAGCCGCACGAGGTCGATGGCGCCATTTGGCTCGCGCGCCAAGATGCCGGTGCTGCCGGCCCCGGCCGTCCCACTACGGACTTTGGTCCGGCTAGCCGCCGTCCGCTACGAAGCGCAAGGCATCTCCGGGGGTACAAAGCTATTCAGTCAGATCGCGCAATCTGGGTTGCCCTGGCGGCAGGCTTGGCAGCCTTGGTGCTCGCCTGGGCGGTCGTTGCTTCATTCTCAGTACCAATCGAAGAAGGAACGCAGAAGGCCCCAGCCTCCGTATTGGAGACCGGGACCTCGACAGTCGGCAGTTGAAGCGGAGGCGCATCGGCTGTCGGCTCGGTTTTCGGGCAAGCAGGTCAGCGCGGGCTTGAGGTGGTCATTTCACGAAGTGCTTGTTGCACAGCTCTTCGGCCGAGGCGTACGTGTGATTGAGTACCAGTGGGTCGTCGGCGTACTCGAAGGTCTTCATCGTGGTGGGGTCCTTCTTCGCTTGAGCTTCCGCGGCCTTGCGCGGCAGCCACTTGGTGCCGACGACGTCGACGTCGTTCCAGCTGTTCGGCACGCCAGTCGTGACCAGGCAGGTGCGGTCCTGTCCTGGTGCAGCCGGGTTGGCATTGTTGTCCTGTGCGAGGACCGGGGCCGAGCCGATCGCCATTGCGCAGGCGAGGGATAGTGCGAGTAGCGTTTTCATTTTTTGATCTCCTAGAGCCGGGTGTGGTGCATGAACCCCGACATAGGGGACCTGTTCCGGGCGACGACTTCAGGCGCCATGCGGGTGGCGACTGAAGTCCGCCTCCTGGAACCAACGCGCTCCGCCTTGATTGGTTTGTCTGCAAAACGAGGGTCGGCGTCCCCATCAGTAACCAGGCTCTTCTGCGGGGCCTGGCCGGATGCCCTTCGTTCGCCGCAACCTGAGGGGCATCTCACGGCGGGCGCTCCAGGCGCTCATCGGGGCGCCCGCCGCTCCCTTCCCCTAGCGGCCGCGTGAGTACCGACTGAAGTCGGTGGTCCGGAACCACGCCGCCCTGGCTGCATTGGGTCAGACGATATGCAAGGGGCCCAAATGACTGATTTCTGGAGTTTTCCCAGACAGCGCGTGCTGAAAGGGAACATCCATCGTCGATGGCGAGATCGCTGCGAGTTGCGATGTGCATCCCTCGCATCCGGCACCGGTGCAATGCTTCGCGTTGGCCGTAACGCCACTCTTCCTTCCGCCTTCAAGCTGTCGGTCCCCAACGAGGGATCGGTGCCCTGTTCCGTGGTCCGGCGCGGGTCGATGGAAGTCGTTGTGAGGTTCGACCGTCCGTGAAGACCTGTTGGTTTCTGGTGGTCCAGAGCATGGACCAATGGTGGGTCGACTGCGAGGGCAAGTCCTATGGCCCGTTCGAGACCGCCCAACATGCAACTGCCAACGCGTTCCGCTTCGCCGAAATCTTCGGTGACGTGGGCCGCAAGGCTCAAGTCTTCGCCCCCGACGAGGACGGCAAGATGCGGCAGGTCGTACCGGCCGACGTGGCCCCGGCAACCTGACTCCTGGGCGAAACCAAAATCGGCGGTGACGTTGCCGTTTCCACCAGCCGTTCAGCGGTTCTAAGGAAGTTCGGATTGGCTGGCCTCCGTCAAAGGGGGACTACCTGCTGCGAGGACGATTTGATTGGGGCTGGGCAGTTGTACTCGTCTGGCTGGTGCTTGCAGCGGTCCTAGCTCTCTGTATGGGCGGCACGTTGTGGCATGCCTCATACCTGATCGGTTCTAAGGCCGGCCCTCCACGCAGCGCCGCCGGCACCACTTCAACCACGGCTGGCTCGGAGGTGCGCGTGCTGGACAACGTGAAGAGAGGGGCGAAGTCGTTTGCTCGGTTTCTTGGACGTCTTGTTCATCGTGCCGCTCGATGCCTGCCTCCCTGAGCGAGAACAGCCCATTCAGCCGGGCTGGGCGCGCGTTCATGGTCGTCGCCTGGGTTCAGCAACTTCCCGCTCGACGCGGCGGCGCTCTTCTTCGATCTCCCGCGCGTCCTTGTGTTCCAGGCCGACCACCTTGTTGGTGGCGGGGGAGTGCTCGATCAGGTAGTCGAGCTTCACGTGCAGGGCCGCCTCACTGCGCGCGCCGGCCACAAGGATAACGCCACTGATGACGATGGCCGCCACCGAGAGGAAAATGTTGAAGCCGAACATGAAGCCTTCGTTGAATTGCAACGCAGC